>JAIPES010000001.1 GCA_021737045.1 Desulfobacteraceae bacterium
GATTTTGCCCCCTGAGGCCTTGTGCCCGAACAGCCGGGCCGGAATCACTTTTGTGTTGTTGATCACCAGCACATCACCTGCACATAGAAGATCCGCAAGCTGGTAGAAGCGCCGGTGCGCTGTAGCCCCATCCGCCCTGGAAAGGACCAGCAGGCGCGAATCCTGGCGGCTGTCTGCCGGGTGCTGGGCGATTAATGCCTCGGGCAGGTCATAATCATAGGCGTCAATGGCATAGGGGCTCTGCTCCGGCGTGACATTGTTTGGGGTCATTTGAAATAACTCCGGCCGATATAGGTCAGAATCAGCCCCAGGAACATGAGCACGAATCCGAAAATGCGCAGGGTCTGATCCGGCAGTTCCAGCACCCGGGCCATCATTTCCTTCATCCGGTCGGGAAAGGCAAAATAAGGCAGGCCTTCAATAATCATGACCATGCCGATGACACACAGAAAAAAATCCATAAATAGTATCCTTGGGTTGCTGTATTATTCAAATCGTTTACTATATCTGCCGGGTTGATGGATTGTCAAAAATAAAACCGCCCGGGACTTGAAAAAGATTAGCAGCCGTGGCAGATAAGGAGTTTGAAACCACGGCATTTATCAAGCTTTTCAATTTTACGTAAAACAGGTTAAGGATCTGCACATGCGCTATGAACCCGTCATCGGCCTGGAAGTCCATGCCCAGCTCAAAACCCGGACAAAAATATTCTGCGGATGCTCCACTGCATTCGGCGCCCCGCCCAACACCCATGTCTGCCCGGTATGTCTGGGCATGCCCGGTGTTTTGCCGGTTTTAAACCGCTCTGTTGTGGAATATGCCATGAAAATGGCCCTTGCCACTGGCTGCCAGGTGGAGGGCACCAGCCGGTTTGCACGGAAAAATTATTTTTACCCGGACCTGCCCAAGGGATACCAGATTTCCCAGTACGAGCTGCCCATTGCCAGAAACGGCTGCGTGGACATTGCCCTGGAAGACGGCATTACCCGGCGCATCGGCATCACCCGCATTCACATGGAAGAAGATGCGGGCAAGCTCATCCATGATCCGGACCGGCCCGTGAGCTACGTGGATTACAACCGCACCGGCGTTCCCTTGATTGAAATCGTATCCGAGCCGGATCTGCGTTCTCCTGCAGAGGCCGGGGCCTATCTGCGGCAGCTGCGCGCGGTTCTGCGTTATCTCGATATTTCAGACGGCAACATGGAGGAAGGCAGTTTCCGCTGTGATGCCAATGTATCGGTCCGGCCCGGGGAACAGGAGCAATTCGGCACCCGCACGGAGTTAAAAAACCTCAACTCCTTTAAGTTTGTGGAAAAAGCCCTGGCCTGGGAAATCGACCGCCAGACCGAAATCCTGGAGCAGGGCGGGGAAATTGTCCAGGAAACCCGGCTGTGGGACACGGACAAGGGGCGGACCATATCCATGCGGGGAAAGGAAGAAGCCCATGACTACCGCTATTTTCCCGATCCGGACCTGGTGCCGTTGGTCATTGACCGCACCTGGATTGATCAGGTCCAAAAAGACCTGCCCGAACTGCCGGACCAGCGGCGGGCCCGGTTTATCTGCGATTTCGGACTGCCGGAATACGACGCCGGGGTCCTGACCGCATCCCGGGAGTTTGCCGATTATTTTGAGCAGTGCCTGGGGCTTGTCAACCGGCCCAAGCTGGTGAGCAACTGGATGATGGGCGAGCTCACGGGCCTGTTAAACGCCCGGGGTATCAACATCACTGAATCGCCCATATCCGCAAGCCGGTTTTCCGGTCTTATCGAGCTGCTCGACAGCGGAGTGATCAGCGGCAAGATCGCCAAGACTGTTTTTGATGAAATGGCGGACTCTGAAGATGAGGCCAAAACCATTGTTGAAAAAAAGGGCCTGGTGCAGGTCAGCGACCAGGGGGAAATCGAGGCCATCGTGGACCGGGTGGTGGCCGATCATCCGGATGAGGCTGAGAAATACCGCCAGGGCAGGAAAAAGCTCATGGGATTTTTTGTGGGACAGGTCATGAAGGAGACCAGGGGCAAGGCCAATCCCCAGGTGGTCAACGAGGTGCTAAAAAAGCGCCTTGGCTGACTTCCTGATAAATGACGGATTTTCATACGATCCGGTGAAACCGCTTTTCCAGGTGCGAAACCGGCCACCGGATTACCGTGGGCCGGCCGTGGGGGCAGTGAAAGGGGTTTTGACAGGCATCGAGATCTTTTAGCAGGGCGGCCATCTGTTCGGGCGCAAGCCTCTGGTTGGCCCGGATGGCGCCGTGGCAGGCCATGACAATGATGCATTTGTCTTTGAGCCGGGAAAGTTCCGGGGCCGCGCCCGTGGTTTCCGCGGCTTCGGCCATGTCGGCCACGAGCCGGCCGATGCCCTCGCCCCCGAGCATTTCCGGTACGGCCTGGACCACGAAGGTCCGGTCCCCGAAAGGTTCGATTTCAAACCCCATAGCCTTAAATTCTTCAAGAAGCTGCTCGATGACCGGGGCCTGCCGGTAGGTGAGTTCAACAGTTTCGGGCATCAGCAGCCGCTGGGCCGGGGGGGCTGCCTGATTTTCGCCCGTAGCGGCCAGCTGCTCGTATAAAATGCGCTCATGGGCGGCGTGCTGGTCCACCAGCAGAAGCTCATCGGGTTTTTCGCAGATAATATAGGTGTTGCGGAACTGGCCGATGATGGCCGCATCTGCAAAAAAAACGGATTGATGCGGCACCGGTGCGGCCTCAGGGGCAGTTTCAGCCGGGGATTTTGAAGATACCGGGGCCTGAGCCCGGGTTTGCGGTTCAGGAAAAGGCGCCGGTATGGATTCGGGTGTCTCTGAAGCTTGCTGGTATGCGGCTTTGGGCTCAAACAGGCTTGTCTGTTCCCATGGCAAGCCTTTTTTTTCCATGCGGGCCGCAGGGCGCGGCTGCGGGCGCTGCCAGGTGTTTTCAACAGCCCTGCGCACGGCCCCAAGCACGTCTTTTTGGTTTAAAAACCGCACTTCCTGCTTCGCCGGGTGCACATTGACATCCACTTCTTCTGCCGGCACCTCCAGAAATACCACAGCCACCGGAAAACGGCCCTTCATGAGCCGTCCCCGAAAGCCTTCACAAAGGGCGTAGATAATGCCCCGGTCCCGGATAAACCGGCCGTTGACAAACACGTAGATCCGGGCCGTGGAACTGCGGGTGGCAGAGGGATCAGCCACCCACCCGGAGACCCGGGCCCGGGTGTCGCTGTATACCAGGGGATAAAGCAGGGACGAAAACTCGCTTCCAAGCACATCCGCCACCCGCCCGGCCGGCTCTGCGGTTTTGGGCCAGTCCCGGACCGGCTTTTTGTTGTGCAAAAGCTGGAATCCGATATCAGGCCGGGAAAGGGCAATGCAGGCAACGGTTTCGGAAATATGGCCCATTTCCGTGTTCACGGTTTTTAAAAACTTGCGCCGGGCCGGGGTGTTGAAAAAAAGCTGGCTGACACTGATCAGGGTGCCGGCCGGGGCCCCGGTCTGCTTGACGGCCTTGATTTTTCCACCGTCGACGATGATCTCGGTGGCGGCATCGGCCTGCCGGCTGCGGGTGACCATGCGAAAGCGGGAAACCGCGGCAATGCTGGGCAGGGCCTCCCCCCTGAATCCCAGGCTGGAAATGGCGTGCAGGTCTTCGGCGTGCCGGATCTTGCTGGTGGCATAACGCTCAATTGAGAGCAGGGCATTGTCCTGGTCCATGCCTGCACCGTTGTCAGAGACCCGGATCAGGGAGCGTCCGCCCTGCTCGATTTCCACCCGGATGCGGTCGCTTTGGGCGTCAATGGCGTTTTCCAGCAGTTCCTTGACCACGGAGGCCGGCCGCTCCACCACCTCGCCGGCAGCGATCTGGTTGGACAAAATTTCCGGCAGAATGCGGATGGCTGTCATTTCCATAGACTCCCGGGCGGGTTACTGGCCGGGGGCATCCACTTCTCCCCGGAGAAAACGATACAGAAATTCTGTGTCAGTGGGCGAAAGATCAAATTTTCTGGAGGCCTCTTCCACCAAGTCCTGGTTGGGCGCATCCGGGCGTTCGTATTTTTTGACCTGGCTGATCCATTTCACCGCTTTTCGTAAATCTTCCTTTTTGGGCTGCATCAGGATTTTCCCCCTTTCGGGTTTGGGTCTGGTGTTAAGCGCTGTTTTTAAGCCGCCGGCAGATCCGGTTTTTGACCGCAGACCCCGGCTGCCTGCTCAAAGGCGTATGCCGCCTGCAAAAGCCTGGCCTCGGCAAAATGCGGGGCCATCATCTGCAGGCCGATGGGCAGTCCGTTTTCGGAAAACCCGCACGGAAGCGACAGGCCGGGAATTCCGGCCAGGTTGGCCGACAATGTGAAAATGTCAGACAGATACATCTGCAGCGGGTCATTGGTTTTTTCGCCCAGGCCAAATGCCGGTGTGGGGGCCGTGGGGGAAACAATGATGTCGCAGGTTTGAAATGCAGCGGCAAAATCATTTCGGATCAGGGTCCTGACCTGGGAGGCTTTTTTGTAATAGGCATCGTAATAACCCGCTGAAAGGGCGTAAGTGCCCAGCAGAATCCGCCGCTTGACCTCAGGGCCAAACCCCCTGGAGCGGGTTTGTTCATACATCTGCTTCAAACCCCCGGCCTCCTTGTGCCGGAATCCGTACTTGACGCCGTCGTAGCGGGCCAGGTTGGAGCTGGCTTCTGCCGGGGCGATCAAATAATAGGCGGCCACGGCATGCTCAGTATGCGGAAGGGAGATTTCCACGCATTTGGCTCCGGCATGGGTGAGCCGGGCAACCGCCTTTTCCACCGCCGCTTTTACCCCGGGGTCCATTCCCTCGGCGTTTTGGTATTCCATTGGAATACCAAAGGTCAGGCCCTTGATCCCGGCATCAAGCCCGGCCGTATAGTCGGGCACATCATTTTTGGCGCAGGTGGAGTCTTTGGGGTCATGGCCGGAAATGGCCCCGAGCAGGATGGCCGCATCCGTGACATCCTTGGCAAGGGGGCCGATCTGATCCAGAGACGAGGCAAAGGCCACCAGCCCGTAACGTGAAACCCGGCCGTAGGTGGGTTTTAACCCCACCACCCCGCAATGGGCCGCAGGCTGTCGGATGGAGCCGCCTGTGTCTGATCCCAGTGCGCCCAGGCACATGTCGGCTGCCACGGCCGCAGCAGAGCCCCCGCTGGAGCCGCCCGGGGTCCGGGATCGGTCCCAGGGATTGCGGGTGATCTGAAATGCGGAATTTTCCGTGGACGAGCCCATGGCAAATTCGTCCATGTTGAGTTTGCCGGTCATGATCGCGCCCGCGGAAAACAGTTTTTCCATGACCGTGGCGTTGTACGGGGGCACAAAATCGGCCAGCATCCGGGATGCGCATGTGGTGGCAATCCCTTTTGTGCAGATCAGGTCTTTTATGCCCAGCGGGATTCCCGTAAGCGGGCCGGCGCTTCCCGCCCGGATATGGGCATCGGCCTGCGTTGCCTGCTGTCTGGCCGCATCTTCGGCCAGTGTGATATAAGCGCCGATTTCCGGATCCAGCTGCCGGATGCGGCCGAAAACCGCATCACTTAACTCCCGGGCGCTGATTTGCCTTTTGGCCAGAAGCCCTTTGGCTTCATGGATGGTCAGTTCATATAGTTTGGTTGATGTCATGGTCCGCTCTTTTCTGTTGCTGGATGACTATTCAATGACCTTTGGGACCACAAAGCTGCCGTCTTCGGATTCCGGGGCGTTGGCCATGGTGTTTTGGGCATCGAGATGGCCGGCCACTTCATCTTGTCTGAAGGCATTGCAGATTTCCACGGCATGGGCCGTGGGGGACACACCCGTGGTGTCGGCCCGGCTTACACTTTCGGCATAGGCCAGGATATCTCCCAGGTTTCGGGCAAAGCCGTCCACATCGGCTTCATCGATGGTCAGCCGGGCCAGTGCGGCCACGTGGGCCACTTCTTCTCTGGAAATTTTCATGGATTTTCCTTTCGGGCCCCTATTGCCGCTTTTCCCTTAAACGCCGGCCCCGCACCTGAAAGCCTTTCAAAACCCGGGCTCATGGGGCAGAAGCATGGCATCCACGCCGGCTTTCTGGAGCCGGGTCAGATCGTTTTCCGCCTGGCTTCGGTTCGTGTAAGGGCCGATGCGCACCCTGTGCCAACGGCCCTGGCCTTCCACTGCGGCTTTCTGGGTAAAAGCGGGATAGCCCTTGTTCTTGTATTTGTTTTTTACGGTTTCGGCTTTTTGCCTGTCGCGCAGGGATGCCACCTGGATGGCGAATAATTTCCTGGAATCCGGCTCGGTCACTTCCGTTGAAGCAGGCTGGGCCGGCATCGGCTCGGCGGCCGGCTTGGTCCGGGGCGGCTGGATCCTGCTTTCTGCCAGATCCGGTTTTGGGTATTTCGGTGCCAGTACCCGCGGCCGTCCCTGAGCATGCTCGTCGATCTCTGATTTTTCCCTGAGCCGGTCGTAAAATTCAAAGGAAATGTCATCCGGCAGCCGGCCGTCAGTGCCCTCCTGTTCTCCGGGCTCGGAGAGCACGCTGCTTTGCAGCTGGGACAGTTTTTCGTCCAGGTGCTGCATGTCAAAATGCAGTGGTGCGGAATTGCGTCCCACCAGGACCCCCAGGATAAACATGCATCCAGAGGCAATAAAGATCATCAGCACCCAGCCGGAAGTACTGCCGCGGGTGCTGAAGGAATCGGTTTTGGGAAAACTGCCGCCCATGATTTTTTATAAAGTCCCTGCTACATGATTTCCGGGGTGCTGACCCCGAGCAGTTTCAGGCCGTTTCGGATCACCTTCTGCACGGCCACCACAAGATGCAGGCGGGCCGTGCTCAGCTTTGTGTCATCGGTAAGCACCCGGTGCTTATTATAATAGGCATGAAACAATGCCGCAAGGTCCATGAGATAGTAGGCGATCCGGTGGGGCTCCATAAGGGCGGCGGCACCGGAGAGAACCTCCGGGTATTTTCCCATTTTTTTGATCAAAGCGATTTCCTCGGCTTCGCTCAGCCGCTGCAGGTCCGCGGATTCCGGGCTTTTTTGCGCATCCGGGTTTTCGTCTGCAGCCTTTTTGCATATGCTTGATATCCGGGCATGAACATATTGCACGTAATACACCGGGTTGTCGTTTGTTTTGGCCTTGGCCACCTCCAGGTCAAAATCCAGGGGGCTTTCATGGTGCCGGGTCAGAAAGATAAACCGGGCTGCATCCCGGCCCACTTCGCTGATAACGTCGCTGAGGGTGACAAACTGACCGGCCCGGGTGGACATGGAAACCGGCCGGCCCTTTCGCAGCAGATTGACCAGCTGGGTGAGAATGACGGTAAACTGGCTGCTCTGTCTGCCCATGGCCGAGATGGCGGCTGTCAGCCGGGGCACGTACCCGTGATGATCCGCGCCCCACACATCAATGACCCGATCATATCCCCGCTCGTATTTTTCCAGGTGATAGGCAATGTCTGAGGCAAAATAGGTGGTCTGGCCGTTTTGGCGCACCACCACCCGATCTTTTTCGTCCCCGAATTCGGTGGCGCAAAACCACAGGGCCCCTTCGTGCTCATAAATCAGGTCCTTTTGTTTCAAAAACGCGATGGCGGCTTCCACCTTGCCGGTATCATAGAGGGTTTGCTCACTGTACCAGCGGTCAAAACAAACACCGAGATTTTCAAGATCCTGTCGGATGCCGGCCAGGATTTGTTCGGCGGCCTGCCCGGCAAGCTCTTCTTCAGCCTTGTCCCGGGGCATGTCAAAAAGGCTTTGGCCTTTTTCCGCGATCACGGATCGGGCAATGTCTTTGATGTAATCGCCCTGATAGGCGTCTTCGGGAAATTCCACATTCTGCCCGGCAAGCTGGCAGCAGCGCAGATACACGGATCTGCCCAAAGTCAGAATCTGGCGGCCGGCATCATTGATATAATATTCCCGCTCCACGCGGTATCCGCAGAAATCCAGCAGCGCGGCTATGCTGTCACCCACCACCGCTCCCCGGCCGTGGCCGATGTGCAGGGGGCCGGTGGGATTGGCGCTGACAAATTCCACCTGGACCTTTTGCCCGTCGCCAAGGTTTTCAGTCCCATAGGCCATGTCCTGCTGGTGGATTTCCTGGATTACCGGCAGCCAGGCCGAGGGGCGGATGAAAAAATTGATGAATCCGGGTCCGGCGATTTCGGTTTTTTCAATCAGGCCATCCGGGTCCGTGATATGGTCCACAACAGCTTCAGCGATTTTGCGCGGGGCCATTTTCTGGGCTGCGGCCCCGGCCATGGCGAAATTGGTGGCAAGATCGCCGTGAGCACCGATTTTGGGTTCTTCCAGTATGATATCCGGAAAATCGTCTGATGCCAGCACTCCGGCCGCATGGGCGGTGCGGGCCGCGTCAAGCACCATTTGTTTTACGTGTTGTTTGATCATGGGCTTGCAACTGTCCTTGCAATGGGTTTAAGCAATGGTAAAATCTAAACTTTTAAGTGTTTTTTCAGGCCAAGTCAAGGAGTCATTGCAGGGCGTTACCCCTGGACGGTGCGCGAGAGGATGTGGTTTAGGGTGTCGAGCAGGGGATGGATTTTTTCCCGGTGTTCCGGAGGGATCATCAGTCGGGTGACGGGCCGGTTGGTTATGGTGACGCATTTTTTGACCATATGCGCGGGATCAGATCCCAGACAGAGCATTACGTCAATGAGACTGCCAAAAAAACCGGATTGGTCCAGGTGCTCGATGACCTGGAGAAAAAGGGTGTTGACAGTCAATGTCAGCTCATCGATATGGGCGCTGCCGGTGTTGCGGCATTTGGAGAAAGAAACCATGCACCGGCATCCAAACGGACGGATCGGATAAATGGAGCAAAGGTCGTTTTCCAGCAAAGGACAAGGCAACGACGGTTCCGGCGGGGTTTCTTCGGCCGGGGTTTTGTTCTCCAGACACATTTGGGCATAGGCGTTGGTGGTCATGGCCGGCTGATACCGGGGGGTATAAAGATGGCCGCGCATCTGCTGGTATAAGGCCGCCTTTTTCTGCCCGTCTAAGAAATGATCAATGAACCGGCCTTCCAGGCTGGTCAGGGTAATGGCAGTGGTGCAGCATTCTGCGCAGAATTTCTCGCAGGCAAAGGAGAAGCTGCCCATGTAGTCGTCATACAGGCGGTAAATTTTGCCCAGGGCATCGATGTGGCTCACTGGTTTGGGTTGGCTTATGGGCATGGTATTGGCGGCTTATTTTTCCACTCTGCGGTATTGTTTGTAGCAGGAAAGCACTTTTTGCACGTACTGCCGGGTCTCGGGGTAAGGCGGGATGCCCTTGTAGTGATCCACCCTGGAGGGCCCGGCGTTGTAGGCCGCAAGGCTCAGATTCAAATCCCCGTTGTAGCGCTTGAGCAGATCGCTTAAATAGCGGGTCCCGGCGGTGATGTTCTGCCTGGGATCAAAGGGGTCTGAAATTCGGTGTTTTTTTATGTGTACCGGCATGATCTGCATCAGCCCCCGGGCTCCGGCCCGGGAAACCGCCGTGGGGTTGAATCCGGATTCAACCCGGATTACGGCCTGGACCAGTTCCGGCCGCACCCCGTAAGTAGCTGCAATGCTTTTGATTATTTCAGTATACCGCATCCCATCCGGCACCGGCGGCCGGGGCGCTTCAAGATGCGGGGTTGGTATGTAATCCGCTGATTTGGGGCTATCCGTGAAATGGTATCCGCCTTTGTCGTCAATATACATATACATTTCCGCCCGGGCGGGGGTTGGCGTCAGGCAGGCAATGGCCAGGCACGCAAGGCCGGCGGTCAGAAAACAAAAAAAATTTGCGGATATGGTCCGGGTTCTGGCAGTCATGGGCCGTGTCAATGGCAAAAAAACCGTTTGGGTGCTGCTGGCCGAAAGGGCCGCTTTTCCGATAGTTATGCCCGATATTTATTATATTGTATACATGAAATCCCTATGCGGGGTCAAGTAAAACGTGGGTGCGCCCACAATCCGGTTCAATCCTCTTCGGGTACAAAGGCGGATACTTCATCGATGGTTTCAGCGTTGGCAAGCAGCATGGCCAGCCGGTCAATGCCCAGGGCATTGCCTGCGGCCGGCGGCATTCGGCCAAGGGCGGCAAGAAAGGCCTCGGGCATCGGGCCGGCGGCAAGGCCTTGTTTTTCACGCCGCTGCAGTTCCGCCTCAAAGCGCCGGCGCTGCTGGTCAGGATCAATGAGTTCGGAAAATCCGTTGCAGATTTCCAACCCTCCGATATAGGCTTCAAAGCGTTCGGCCACATGCGGATTATCATTTCTGAGGCGGGCCAGGGCGGCTTTTTCCGCCGGGTAATCATATAAAAACAGTGGCCTTGCGGGATCCAAAGCAGGTTCGATTTCCATGGCCATGCGCTCGTCAAAGCTCTGATCAGCCAGGGCCGCGTCCATGGTGGTGTGGGTAAAACGCTGAAAAGCCTTTTCGACCGTAATTTTCGGCCATGGCCGGTCCAGGCGGATAACCGTGCCGTGGCGCCTGAGATGCCGCGTGCCCAGGACCTTTTCACAGGTCTCGCGGATCAGGCTTTCGGTTTGGTTCATCATCTCATGATAGGTAAAATCGGCCGCATACCATTCCAGCATGGTGAACTCCGGCAGGTGCCGGCTTCCGCGCTCCTTTGCGCGGAAGGTCTTGCAGATCTGAAAAATCCGGGGATACCCGGCAGCAAGCAGGCGTTTCATGTAGAGTTCAGGAGATGTCTGCAGAAAGGCGCCTTCAGCTGAGATGGCCTCAATGTGGGCTTCGGGCGCAGGTGCAGCGGTGCGCACCGGGGTTTCCACCTCCAGAAAATCGTGGCGGCAGAAA
The DNA here is from genome assembly GCA_021737045.1 of Desulfobacteraceae bacterium. Lineage (GTDB taxonomy): Bacteria > Desulfobacterota > Desulfobacteria > Desulfobacterales > Desulfosalsimonadaceae > Desulfosalsimonas. The sequence continues at coordinate 10,784 of JAIPES010000001.1, forward strand.
AAGGCACGCACCGCATTTAACAGCCGGTGACGGATCTGCAGGCAGTGGCGGAGCCCCTGTTGACGAAACATGGTCATAGCAGCCGGGCAGTCCTATTGTTTTCGTACCCGGTACTGGTCTTCGGGCCGGTCCTGGAGCAGGATCATGTCATAGGGGCCCATATCGGTTTTTTCAAACCACTGGTATCCGGTTTTGCGGCAGTTTTCACAAGCTTTGCGGGGAATGTGGACAGCCAGCACCCGCATTTTTCTTTCCACGGAAGAGTCGATTTTCAAAACTCCGCTGCATTCCCGGCACACCTGCAGGGTTTCATGCTGGGTTTCATAAAAACCGTCCGTGTCGTAAAAAACGGTATTATTGCGCTCGGCATAAATCACGTTTTCCTGCATGCGGATGCGGATGTTTTGCCGGTCGTTCCAGGTATCTATGACCTGCTGGCAGGTTTTTTCAATGGTTGCGGTGATGCTGGGGCCCTGGCGGAGACGTTCGGCCGAGTACTCGGGTTCCACCACGTGGCTGTAATCCATGCCGGCCATGGCCAGAATGAGGCCGACATTGACGTAGGGAAGTGCGCTTTCAATGGAATATCCGCCTTCGAGCACGGCAATGTCGGGCTTGAGCCGGGCGGTGAGATCTGCGTACCCTTTGGCGGAAAAATTCATGTTGGTCAGCGGGTCTGTGAAATGATTGTCCTGGCCGGCGGAATTGACGATCAGATCCGGCTTGAACTCCTGGAGTATGGGCAGCACGGCTTTTTCCAGAACGGTGAGAAAACCTTCCTCCGAGGTATAGGGCGGAAGCGGGATGTTTAAGGTGGTGCCCGCAGCCGTTGGACCGCCGGTTTCATTGTTAAAGCCCGTGCCCGGAAACAGGGTCCGGCCGTCCTGGTGCATGGAGATAAACAATGTGTCCGGATCATGCCAGTAAATGTCCTGAGTGCCGTCGCCGTGGTGGCAGTCCGTGTCAATGATGGCCACCCGGTCAATGCCATAGGCCTTGCGGAGGTATTCGATCATGATGGCTTCGTTGTTGACGTTGCAAAAGCCTCTTCCCCCATGGACCACGCGCATGGCATGGTGGCCCGGGGGCCGGACCAGGGCAAATCCGCGATCCACAAGACCGTCCATTTTGGCCTTGCCGATGGTTTTGGCACCGCCGGCGCTGATGAAATGCGATTCGGTCATAACGCTTCTGGCGTCCGGCACGCAGAAATGAACCCGCTGTACATCCTCGATATCCACCACACCGGCCTTGAATTCGTCAATGCCTTCAACGTCAAGAAGGCCCTCCTCGGAGATCTGGTCCTGGGTGTAAAGAAGGCGCTCTTCGCGCTCCGGGTGAGTGGCGCTGATGGCCCAGTCGTATGCCGGGAAAAAAACCAGGCCCGTATGGGTCTTGGCCTTTAGCATGGGGTTTCTCCGTTTCGGGATTGTTTTTTGATTTGTGCGATGATCTTTTCATACTGGCCGATGAGTCCGGGCCGGACCTGGACCTTGATGCGGATGTTTTTGCCGATCATCCGGAAATCGCGCACCATGTTAAATTCCAGCGCCTCGGTGACATCGGTGACAAGGTCGCCTGAGCTGGCCCCTTCCCTGAGGGCTTTTTTCTCCAGCAGTTCCGTGGCCATTTCCGTGGCATCGGCCATTGTAAAACCCGGCTTCAGCGCCTGGACAAACATTTCCTCAGGGGCCGAGGCCTCAAGCTTGTAGGTGTCTGCAAACAGGGTCACTTCGCATGTGGTGCGCGAAAGGGCCGTGCCCACGGCGTTGGCTACGTCCCAGTGGGGTACCACGCTGACCTGGTAATCAGAAATAGCCGTAAAATTTTCTGCAAACATGGGTGCCGGCCCGCCGAGTACCAGCAGCCGGGTGGGCTTGATGCGGTGGCCGTGAAGGGCCTCGCGGACCGTGTAAACGGGCCTGCTGTTGATCAGGCTCACCATTTGCCGGGCGGAATCCAGAATTTCCCGACAGGTCTGGTCAAATATTCGCCGGGCGGCTTCAGCAGTGGAAATTCCCAGAAGCTGCGCAATGGCCTCAATGCCTTTTTCCGCCTTTTCCCGGTCGCCGTTTTGGGCCTTGCCCAAAACAAAAAGAGCGTCTGTGGGGGTGGGTTCCGGCCCGCCATAGGCCATGGCCGGACCGGTTCTGTCCGGTCCGATAAACAGGTGTCCGTGTTCCACCCGCACCGTGCTGTCACCGCCCAGGCCCACGGAATAGGAGTGCAGGGCCCGGATCAGGGTTTTGTGTTCAGCGATTTCGATTCCGTAGGGTGCCAGCACAGGCACGCCATTGATGAGCACGGCCATATCCGTGGTTGTGCCGCCGATATCGAGCACGATGGTCTCTTGGTCATCTGCGGCAAAACCGATGGAGCCCATCACGCTTGCCGCCGGTCCGGAGAGAATCGACTGGCCGGGAAAGTCAATGGAGGTTTCAAAATCCATGGTCCCGCCGTCTGCCTTGAGGATATATATGGGTATCTGGATGCCTTTTTTGTCCAGAGATTGCCGGACGGCCTCAAAGAAGCGTTTGTGCAGGGGATACACGGATGCGTTTAAAAAAGCCGTGGTGATGCGGCGGGGAAAGCTGAAGTTGCCCGAGACGTTGTGCCCGAGAAAGACCTTTTCGAACATGGGGGAAATGATTTCCCGGATGCGTTTTTCATGGGTCGGGTTGCGGATGGAAAATTTGCCCACCACGCCCACGTACTCGATGCCTGCCTCCCGCATGCGGGATGCGGCATCTTCCACCGCTTTTTCATCGAGCTTGACAATTTGCCTGCCGCTGTGGTCCATTGCCCCGGCCACCCGATAGTATTGCTCGCAGGTGCGGAAATATTCCGGGTCAATGCCGGGTCCGCAGGTCACGATCATACCAACGGCCGGAAGCTTGTCCTGTACAATGGCGTTTGTGGTCAGGGTGGTGCTCAAAACCGCGTGGGAGATTTGGCTGATGTCAATATCGCGGGTGATGTGTTCCAGGCCGGAGAAAACCGCATCAAAAAGCGCCGATGTGTCGGTTGGCACCTTGATCCGTCTTTCCAGGCCGTTTTCGCCCACAAGAACAACGTCGGTATGGGTTCCGCCAACATCTAATCCGATGATCATGGTCTGCCCCTGGTCTATGGGATCGTTTCGGCGTATCCGGCGGCTGGCCGGACAATGCGTGTCTCTAACATTGCTAACCGATATGATCATCGTTGTCAACCGAATCATCGGGCCCCGGGCAGCGGTGGCGGATTTTGGTTTGCTTTGTGAAGGGGCTTGCCCGCTGTCTTTTAGGGGTTTTCGCATGATGCGGGCCGGTGGGGGCGGTTTGCTCCCTGCTGATTGCTTGCGCGCCCAATGCGACTCGCAACCCCCCCCCACCGGCCCGCATCATGGCCAGCGCCCGTCCTTGGACTTCCTTGGCCGTGCTTCCCCGGAGCAAACCCCGGGATCGCGCATGAACAGCAACTTTTTTGGAGTAAGTCAGAAGAAGTTTAAACAGTTTCATGGCGATTTTTTTATGTGGGCCTGGCTCACGCGACAGGAACAGGCGTTTACAATTTGCATTTTTCGTGGAAAAATGCCAGTGCTTGCAGAAAAACTTTCTCGGCCCCGGAAGAGCGTTTCCAAGGAAGCCCAAGGGCGGGGTCGGTTTTTGATGCGACATTGAGCGTTTACGAATCTTTTCCGTAAACGCTCAGGAGCGAAAAAACTGACCCCGACCGCAGGGCTTCCTTCCTGAGAAACATCCAGGCGATGTAAAAAACTTTTACGAAAGCATCAATTCTGATGCGGCCGGATAAAAAGAGGTGAAAGCACGCGCATGGACCATCAGAAAGTCGATGAAATCTATATGCAGGCGGCCCTGGACCAGGCGCAGCAGGCCCTGGATGCCGGGGAGTTTCCCGTGGGATGCGTGATTGCCGGGCCCGGCGGGGTGATTGCCGGCGGGGGGCGCACTCACAGCCGTCAACAGAGCCCCAGTGAGATTGATCATGCGGAGATCAATGCGTTAAAACAGTTCTACGAATTGTCGTATACGGGCGATTCGCGTCAGTTGAGCATTTACACCACCCTGGAGCCCTGTCTGATGTGTTTTGCCGCAATTCTGATCGCGGGCATCGGCAGAGTCGTTTATGCCTATGAGGATGTCATGGGCGGGGGCACGGCCTGCAAAATTGATAATCTGCCGCCCCTTTACAGAAACGCCGGGGTCCGGGTGGTGTCCAACATGATGCGCCGGCAGAGCCTGGATCTGTTTTTCCGGTTTTTTTCCGATCCGGAAAACACCTATTTGTGTCACTCCATGCTGGCGGCCTATACCCTGGCCCAGAAGCCCGGAGGACGGCCATCCCTGTTTCCCCGGCAGTGAAAGGGACTTTTATGCCTTACACTTCGCCAATAACCAGGATATCGATGCCCGATGACCTGAAGGCCGCGGCCCGGCAAAAGGTGTCAGACTGCAGCAAGGCGCTTGAGAGCGCAGGCCGTCAATCGCTTTTTTCCATGGTGGATGAGGACGATCTCTGCCGGGTGTTTGCTTTCAGCGAATACGCGGCCCGGCAGTGCCTGCGCAACCCTGGGATGATCCGCGAGCTTTTGGAAAGCGGTGATCTGGAAAGGCTTTATCCCACGGATCAGTACCAGCAATACGTGGCCCGGGCCGCCGGCCAGGCCGCTGATGAGGACGGTCTGGCAGTGGCGTTGCGGCGGCTTCGGCACCGGGAAATGGTGCGTATTGCATGGCGGGATTTGACCGGCCGGGCGGATCTGTTTGAAACCATGGCCGAATTGTCCGCCCTTGCAGATGCCTGTGTGGCCCGGGCGCTGGATTTTTTGTATCCCTTGCTGTGCGCAAAATACGGCCAACCCGAGGATGCAGGCGGAAATGCCCAGCAGATGGTGGTCTTTGCCATGGGCAAGCTCGGCGGGCGGGAGTTGAATTTTTCCTCTGACATTGATCTGATGTTTGCCTTTCCCGAGGCCGGACATACCCGATCGGAAGAAAAATCGATTTCAAATGAGGAGTTTTTCACCCGCCTGGTGCGCCGGCTCATTGATGTGATCGGTAAATCCACCCCCGAGGGGTTTGTTTTCCGGGTCGACACCCGCCTGCGGCCCTATGGCGATTCCGGGCCCCTGGTCATGAGCTTTGATTCCATGGAAAATTACTACCAGATGTTTGGCCGGGAATGGGAGCGCTACGCACTTGTCAAGGCCCGCCTGATAGCCGGGGACAAACAGCGGGGAGAGGCCTTTTTCGACCGGCTCCGGCCCTTTGTGTTCCGTCGGTACCTGGATTACGGAACATTTGAGTCCATTCGGGAGATGAAGCAGAAAATTGTGCGGGAAGTGGTCCGCAAGGGGCTTGCCGACAATATCAAGCACGGCTACGGCGGCATACGGGAAATAGAGTTTTTCGGCCAGGTCTTCCAGCTCATCCGGGGCGGCATTGACCCGGCTTACCAGGAGCGAAGCATCTTAAAGGTCCTGCAGGTGATGAGAAAGGACAGGGGCATCACGGGCAAGGTATACGAGGAGCTGAGCTCTGCCTACGTGTTTTTGCGAAACACTGAAAACCGCCTTCAGATGTATGAGGACATGCAGACCCACAGCCTGCCCGCAGATCCGCGCGCCCGCACCCGACTTGCGCTGAGCATGGGATTTGACAGCGAAAAAGGCTTTATCCGTGCCCTGGACGCGCACATGTCCCGGGTGCATTTTCATTTCAATCAGCTGCTGGGCCAGGAAAGCACGGAAGCCGAAGCCCAAAGCGAAACAGGACTCGGCAGTGTCTGGCTGACGCCCGGACAAACCGATCAGAACAGGCAGAACCTGGAGGCGGCGGGTTTTGAGGAGCCTGATACGGTTCTTCGCCTGCTGGGTGAGTTCCGGGACAAAACCGGATATGGTGAGGACGGCCATATTGCCACGGCACGGATCAACCGGCTGATGCCCCGGGTCCTGGGTGCGGTGGCGGAAACCGACCGTCCCCTGCTGGTGTTAAAGCGGATCATGACCCTGCTGGATGCGATTTTGAACCGAAGCTGCTATATCTCCCTGCTTCTTGAAAACCCGGGGGCTCTTGAACACCTTGTCCGGCTGGCGCGCATCAGCCCCTGGATTGTGTCTTTTTTAAGCCAGCACCCCCTGCTTCTCGATGAACTGCTGGATGTGCGCTCCATGTATGCCCCCCTGGACCGGGCTGCTCTGGCCGGGGATCTGCGGCAGCGGCTGGAAAAATCCGGCAGGGATGACCCGGAGTTACAGATGGATGCCATCCGGGTTTTCAAGCAGGTCAACATGTTCCGCATCGTAGCCGCCGACGTGACCGGTCATCTGCCCCTGATGCAGGTTTCAGACCGGCTGACCTATCTGGCTGAAACCATACTGGATGCCGCCCTGGATCTGACCTGGCACCAGATGGTGGAACGCTACGGCAAGCCTTCGGCGATTGACGGTGATCCGGGCAATACCGGATTTGCAGTGATCGCCTACGGCAAGCTGGGCGGATATGAACTGGGGTACCGCTCGGATCTGGACCTGGTTTTTCTGCATACCGCCCAACCCGGACAGACCACGGGCGGCCGGCTGCGGCCCATTGACAACAGCGAGTTTTTCGGCCGGCTGGGCCAGCGCATCATCCATTTTCTGTCTGCGCCCACGTCAACGGGAAAGCTTTATGAAATCGACATGCGGCTGCGTCCCTCGGGAAATGCCGGCATTCTTGTCAGCCATATGGACGCCTTTGAGGAATACCAGTCCAGACACGCCTGGACCTGGGAGCATCAGGCCCTGATCAAGGCCCGGCCGATTATCGGGGATTTCCAGGTGGCCCGGCGTTTTGCCGATGTGCGCACGCAGGTGATTGCCGCCCGGCGCAATACAGAACAGCTGGCCGGGGCGGTGCTGGAAATGCGGGAACGGATGCGCAGTGCCCGTGAATTTTTACATAATGGCTTATTTGACTTAAAGCAGGATCCCGGGGGAATCGTGGATATCGAGTTTCTGGTCCAGTTTTTGATTCTGTGCCATGGCAGCCGGCACGAACAACTGGGTCAGTGGACCGATGTGGTGCGCCAGTTAAATGCCCTGGCCCTTTGCGGCATTATTGCCGATCTCGACGCCCATGCCTTAAAACAGGCCTATTTGATTTACCGCTATTTTGTCCATCGCATGAATCTCCAGGAAAAAAAGGCGGTACTGCCGGAAAACCGGTTTGCCGAACTGCGCAGAAGGGTTGTGCGGATATGGCGGAAAGTCTTTGGGCAGTAAAGAGAAAATCAAGGGTTATCTGAGCAGGTAAAATCCGATGATATTGTCGTATGAATGGGCTCTGGCGTAAGTTGCCCCCACGTCCAGGCCCTTGATATGCTGGACGATCACTTCTCGCTTGATCAGGGAGTTGTTGGCATCATCGAGCCGGAATTCCACCGTGATTCGCTCCCCGACCTGGAAGCGGGGCTGGACGTTTAATTTCATTCGGATACCGGTTCTGGAAATATCGGTGACAACCATGCTGCCCCAGTGTTGGGCGCTTTTGGAGGCACTGTGGGCAGGGACATAGAGATAGGTGCCCCGCAGTTCAGTGGATTTGCGGTACTGTCTTCTTCTTTCCAGAAACACCGTAAAGGCATGGCCGCACGGGCATTTGGCCTTAAGCTTGATCATGTTGTCGGCTTCGGCGTATCTCGACACATCCTTGATAATGGTTTTCTGGCATTCCGGGCAGGTAATGGCTGCGGTGTTGTCGCTGGCAATAAAGCTTTTGACGATCACATCTGGTATCCCCGTTGCTGTAACCCCATGGATTTTCTCCCGAAACGGGTTTATTTTTGCCGGATTATCATGGTAGGCATTGACTTATAACGATTCATATATTAAATAAAAGAACTTTGTCAAGCCAAAATAAGGCTTCGGGATTATTCAGGGTTTGATTTTTTGCAGACAGCATGCGCCCCGGGATCGCAATATTCGGGGCTTTAGGCAATGGGAGATGAAAATGAAAAAAATTGAAGTCATTATAAAGCCCTTTAAACTCGATGATGTCAAGGAAGCCCTCACCGACATGGGCATTCAGGGCATGACCGTATCCGAGGTCAAGGGGTATGGTCGGCAGAAAGGGCACAAGGAAGTCTACAGGGGCGCGGAATACGCCGTGGACTTTGTTCCCAAGCTCAAGATTGAAATTGCAGTGGATGACGACATGGCCGAGCAGGTCATCGAAACCGTGCAAAAATCCGCCTATACCGGCAAAATCGGTGATGGCAAGATATTTGTATTCTCAATGGAGGAAGCCGTTCGTATCCGCACCGGAGAGCGCGGCAGAAACGCCCTTTAACCCGCTAATGGTATTGCCGCGGATTGATGCCGTATTTGTGCACCTTGTAAGAGATTTTTCGCAGGGTGGTGCCCAGGGTTTGGGCGGCCTGGCTCATGTTGCCCCGGGTATGCTTCAGGGCATCCACAATCATTTCCATTTCCAGCTTTTCCACGGCTTCTTCCATGGTCTGGGACGGAAGCGTGCCCGACTCCTTGCCGGTCTGCAGGGTGGGCGGCAGGTGATAGCCGTGGATCACCTTTCCCTCGCAAAGCAGTACGGCCCGCTCGATGCAGTTTTCCAGTTCCCGGACGTTGCCGGGCCAGTGGTAGGCCATGAGCATGTCAATGGCAGGGGTGGAAAAGCGGACAATCTCCTTTGCGTTTTCCCGGATGTATTTGTCCAGGAAAAAATCGGCCAGGGCCAGGATATCGGTTTTTCTCTCCCGAAGCGGGGGCATGTAGATGGGAAACACGTTGATCCGGTAATACAGGTCGCTTCGGAAATCGCTTTCGGCAACGGCTTCTTCGAGGTTTTTGTTGGTGGCCGCAACAATGCGCACGTCCACCCGGATGGTCTTGTTGCCCCCTACCCGCTCGATTTCACGTTCCTGCAGCACCCGCAGCAGCTTGGCCTGGACTTCACCGGTAATGGATCCGATTTCATCGAGAAACAGGGTTCCCTTGTGGGCCAGTTCGAATTTGCCCGCCTTTTGCTGAATGGCCCCGGTAAAGGCGCCTTTTTCATGGCCGAACAGTTCGCTTTCAATGAGGTTGGCGGGCAGGGCGGCACAGTTGACCTTCACAAAGGGATGGCTGGACCGGCTGCTGTTGTAGTGGATGGCATTGGCCACCAGTTCCTTTCCGGTGCCCGATTCTCCGCGGATGAGCACGGTGGCGTTGCTTCTGGCCACCTGGGAGATCATCTGGTAGACCTCGCGCATTTTGTTGCTGTTGCCCACGATGTTTTTGATCCGGTATTTTTTTTCCAGTTCCATCTGAAGCCGGTCGTTTTCAGCTTTCAGCTTTTCCTTTTCCCTGCGGATGCGCTCTAGATGAATGACCTGGGTGGCAATCATGGCCGCCACCACGGTGAGAATCTTTTCCCCCTCGGCCAGGGGGTATTCCGGGTCATAGGGCAAATCCACACCCAGAGCCCCGATGACCTGCTGTTCTTTTTTAATGGGCACGCAGATAAACGACAGTTCCCGCGCGCCGGGTCCGCTTCTGGATTGGGTGCGGTTTAAAAAATCCGAAGATTCGCTGATTTTGGCGATGCTCACCGGCTGGCCGGATTCAATCACCCGGCCGGTCACCCCTTCTCCGAGTTTATAGATGCCTTTCTGCATGGCGGACCGGGAAATGCCGTGGGCCACTTCGATGCTGATTTCATCGCTTAAGGGGTTTAGGATGGTGATCATGCCCCGGGACATGTGCATGTTTCCCGAAAGGATGTCCAAAACCGTGTACAGGGCCTTTTTGAGGTCCGTATGGCGGTTTAGGGACTGGCTGATGTCGTAGAGCAGGGTGATTTCATCAATTTTTTTCATGATCGGCATGCAGCGGTTTTTGGGTTTGCGTGTTTTGTTGATGGTGCAGGAACCGGTTAATCATACATGAAATCCGATACAGCGGTTTTCAGCTCCGCCATACCGCTGGAAAAGAAGTGATCCGCTCCGGAAATCACCCGCAGTTCGGCCGCCGGGTTGATCCGGGGCAGCAGTTTTTCCACCAGTGCCGGCGGTGCGATTTCATCCTCGCTGCCGGTGACCGCCAGTTTCAGCCGGGAACATGGCCGAAGTCCGTCAAAATTCATCATGGCCGCAGGCGGGGCAATCATGAGCATTCTGCCCGGCGGCAGTTTTCCGGTGTCGGCATGGGCCAGCACCCATGCACCAAAGGAATATCCGATCAAATCGATTGCGCGGGCGCCCCGGGCCTGCACATAATCGGCTGCGGCCAGCAGGTCTTTTTGCTCGCCGGCGCCCTGGTCATAGGCGCCCCGGCTTTGTCCCGCCCCGCGGAAGTTGAACCGAAGCGTGGTCAGGCCCCGGGCCCGGCATGCAGCAGCAATTTCGCAAATCACCAGGTTGTCCATGTTGCCGCCGTACAACGGGTGAGGGTGGGCAAGGATGGCCGCCTGGTCATTGCCGGGAAAAAGGGCGCCTTCCAGTTTAATTCCATCTGAGGCCGGAAAAAAGATTTTTTGTTCCATGGTCCGCTCACATTTTAATCCACTCATGGCCGAACATGTCCTTTTGCCACGGCTTGAGATCTGCAATGGCATCCAGGTCCTCCAAATTGCGGGGCTGGTCTTCGGCGATTTGTTTCAGGGCGTTTTTGTTGACAATCAGGTACGGATCAATTTCCAGGGCTTCGGCTTTTTGCTGCCGCCACTGCTTTAGCTGTTTGATCCGGCGGGTCACGGCCGCAGGAACGGGCTTTGACTTCTGCTTCGGGTACCTGGGCCACTGCTCCGGGGAAAGTGCCATGGCAAAATCAACGGCCTGCAAAATGGCTGTGCCGTACATCTGGATTTGTTTGCGGCTCAACAGGCCGCTTTTTGTGAGTTGAGCGCTGTTTTTCGGTTTCTCCCGGGCCAGGGACAAAAGGGTCTGATTGCCCAGGATTTTGAAAGCAGGCCGGTCTTTTTTTCGGGCGATTTCCATCCGGAAAGCCAGCAAGGCTTCAAGCACGGCCAGGCTTTTGGGGTCCAGGCGGCCGGCGCCCTTGATCCGGACAAAAAGCGGGGTGTCTGCATCCGGGGTTTCCGGCCGCACCCCGGCGATTTCTTCGCAATGCTGGCGCACCCATTCCATCCGGCCCCGGTTTTTGAGCTCGGCTTTCATTTCCTGGTACAGGGTGACCAGGTAACGCACGTCATTTGCGGCATAGGCGATCATTTCATCGGGCAGGGGCCGCACGGACCAGTCCTTTTTCTGGAATTTCTTGTCCAGTTCCACGTTAAAATGACGGGCCAGCACCGCTTCCAGGCTGGTGGCCCCGTAGCCCAGAAACCGGGCAGCCAGCTCGGTGTCAAACAGGTTTGCCACGCTGATGCCGAAATCCCGGTACAGGCATCGCATGTCATAATCGGCCCCGTGAAAAACCTTGACAATGCCGGGGTCGGCAAACAAGGGGGCCATGGCCGAAAGGTCCCTGACCGCCAGGGGATCGATAATATAGCAGGCACTTGGGGTGCCCATCTGGATTAGGCAGACCTTTTCCTCGAAATGATGCATGCTGTCGGCTTCCAGGTCCACGGCCACAGCCGGCTCTTCTGCCAGTCGCCCGGCCAGGGCGGATATCTGGTCTGCTGTATTGATGTATGTAACCGGTGAAGATTCCATTTTGAACTGCAATGTACGGACTTGCCCATCCTTTCCGTGTGCTGACTTTTTCCTTGACCCTGTTTTGCAGATTCATTACATAGGGCCTTAACGCGCGTGATCCCGAAGTTCCATCCCCTATATGAATGACCAAATGGACAGAGTCAATGATCAATATCACATTTCCGGATAAAACACAGCGGCAGTTTGAATCCCCCGTGGACGGATATACTGTGGCTGCAGGCATTTCCGAAGGATTTGCCAGAAATTGCGTGGCCATGGAAGCAAACGGCCGGCTCATGGACATTTACAGCCAGCTGCAAGAAGATGCCAGTATCCGCTTTATCACCCCAAAAGATCCGGAAGCGTTGGATATCCTCCGGCACACAGCCGCCCACATCATGGCCCAGGCCGTGCTCCGGCTTTACCCGGATGCCCAGCCCACCATCGGCCCGGTGGTGGAAGACGGATTTTATTATGATTTTGACATGGAGCCCATCTCTGAGGAGGATTTTCCCAAAATCGAAGCCGAGATGAAGCAGATCGTCAAGGAAAAGCTTCCGGTTCGCCGGCAGGAGGTCACCCGGGACCAGGCCATTGAGCACTACCGCCATGAGCCCTATAAGCGCGAGCTGATCGGCGAGCTGGAAGACGGCACCATTTCCTTTTACGTCCAGGGCGAGTTCACGGATCTGTGCCGGGGGCCGCATCTTCCGCATACCGGATTTGTCAAAGCCTTTAAACTGCTGCGGGTCTCCGGGGCCTACTGGCGGGGAGATTCCGACCGCCCACAGCTTCAGCGGATCTATGGAACCGCGTTTTTTGACAAAAAGGATTTAAAGCAGTACCTGACGTTTCTCGAAGAGGCCAGAAAACGGGACCACCGCAAAATCGGTGCGGCCCTGGACCTGTTTTCCTTCCATGAAGAGGCTCCGGGAATGCCTTTTTTTCACGCAAACGGAATGGAGCTGTGGAACGCGCTGCTTGATTACTGGCGCCGGGAGCACCGGGCAGCCGGATACGTGGAAACCAAGACCCCGATTATCCTTCACCGGAGCCTGTGGGAGCAGAGCGGGCACTGGGAAAATTACCGGGAAAACATGTATACCCTGGTGGTGGATGAAACAGAGTCTGCCATCAAGCCCATGAACTGTCCCGGGGGCATGCTGTTGTTTAAGCAAAAGCGCCACTCCTACCGGGATCTGCCCATCCGGGCCGCAGAGATCGGCCTGGTGCACCGCCACGAGCTTTCCGGCGTGCTCTCCGGCCTGTTTCGGGTGCGGGCCTTTCACCAGGATGATGCCCACATTTTCATGACCCCGGAGATGATCGAGCCGGAAATCCTCGGGATTTTACAGCTGGTCCGGCGCATGTATGCCACATTCGGGCTTGGTTTTCACCTGGAGCTGTCGACCCGGCCGGAAAAATCCATTGGCACCGATGCCCAATGGGAGCAGGCCACCGGCGGACTGACCGCCGCGCTGGATGCATACGGGGCCGATTATAAGATCAATGAGGGCGACGGGGCCTTTTACGGGCCCAAAATCGATATCCACATCAAGGACGCCATCGGCCGGACCTGGCAGTGCGGGACCATCCAGCTGGATATGTCTTTGCCCGAGCGTTTTGATCTGGCCTATGTGGGCCGGGACAATGAAAAACACCGGCCCGTGATGATCCACCGGGTGGTTTTCGGATCAATTGAGCGGTTTCTGGGAATTTTGATCGAGCATTTTGCCGGAAAATTCCCCCTGTGGCTGGCCCCGGTCCAGGCGGTGATTCTGCCCATCAATGACACCCTGGCCCCGTTTGCCAAAGAGATCTGCCAGCGGCTTTTTGCCGCCGGCCTGCGGGCATATGTGGATGACCGGACCGAAAGCCTCAACAAAAAGGTCAGGGAAGCGCAGCTGGCCAAAATTCCCCTGATCCTCACCGTCGGCGACAAGGAAAAAAGTGCGGGCACCCTGGCGGTGCGCACATTGGACGGGGCCGTGCATCACGGCGCGTCTGTGGACGGTTTTATTTCAGCGGTCTGTGACAATGTCGCCCAACGCAGACTCGACATGGAGGAGCTGCTGTCGGGCCTGTAGAATTTTTGCAGGGTTGAAACAGAAAACCGGGAGCCTTTATTTGAAAAAAACTCCCGGTTTGATATTTGTGCTGATATTTTTTGGGTTTTTACGCGCCGTACATGGCCACGTTTTTCAGATCCTCTCCAAGATATTCCCGTTCATTTTCTCCCAGAACGCCCAGAGACAGGCAGATCAGGGTCCACAGATGAACTGTCTGCCAGGGGTGTTCCCGGATTTCGCTTAAATCATGGACCTGGGCGTGACAGTTGTGGCACGGGGTAATGCAGTAATCCGCACCGGTGGCCAGGATCTGGTTGGCTTTTGCCTCGCCGTACTGGCGCCGTTCCTCGGGATATCCGGACTGCAGAAATCCGCCGCCGCCGCCGCAGCAGTAGTTGTTGGAACGATTGGGGCTCATGTCGATGAAGTTTTCCTCGCCAACCACGTTTTTGACCACGTAGCGCAGATCTTCGGCCACCGGGTCGCCAAAGGACTTGCGCACCAACTGGCACGGGTCCTGAACCGTGAATTTGACCTTGAGGTCCTTGTTCCAGTCAGGGGTCACCTTGAGCTTGCCCTCCCGGATCCACTGGGCGTAGAGCTGGATAATGCTTTGGATTTCAAAGTTGTAGGGGATGTTGAATTTTTTCAGTCCGGCCCGGACTGCGAAAAGTTCGTGCCCTCATTCGGTGTTGAGCCAGACCTTGCAGCCAAGATCCTCCACAGCTTTGGCCTTGACCTCCACAATATGTTTCCACGCCTCGTCATCGGCCATGAACATGCAGTAGTTCTCAGCCGCCCATCCCTTGGTGCCGTAGGTCCAGTCCGCGCCCACCAGGTGCAGGATTTTCCACAGGGGCACCATCTCATCCGGCTCGGTTACGGGCTCGCGGGAGTTCTGATTGAGAAAGTAATAGGCGCCCTGCTTGTTCACCGGCGCTTCCATGTCTTTGAATTCTGGCTGGGCCTCCCGGTATTCCTCGAGCACGTCCTCGACCACGAACTCAAAATCTTCTTCTGTGGCGCCCATTGCGCTGCAGGTGTCATTTCGCAGGGCCATGTCACAGGATCCGAGAATGCCCTTAGGCCGCTGGTCCCGGGGCCAGCTCTGGCGTGCGTAAAACACAAGCTGCGGGATGTTGATCTGCATGGGGCAGACGTAAATGCAGCGCTGGCACATGGTACAGTGCCAGACCCAGGGGGACTGCTGGATCTCTTCATCCATGCCAAGGGCTGCCATGCGCAGAAACTTGCGTGCATCCATGCCGCCGATGCCCGTTGCCGGACACCCCGAGGAGCATGCGCCGCAGGTCAGGCACAGATCCAGGTTGCCGCCTTCGGGCAGCAGGTCTTTGACCTTGTCGATAAAAGTGCTTGAGCGCTTTGTCCCAAGCTTGATTGCAGGTTCTCCCATACAATACCCTCCGTTGATGCCCGGTGCGGGCACGGCTTTTGCCTGCGGGCCCGGGCATTGATTGATGATGATGATATCACATGCCGTATGCCGACAGTTGGTTGAAGGTTGACCTTAGTTGACTATAATCATTTGCAACCCAAAACAAAAACCTTGGGTTGCAAAAATGAAACCAAATTTTTTCCTGCCATAAACAAGCCGGTAAAGTCAAGCACAATCGAAGGGTTGCATCAGGTATCTGAAATTCGGCTTTCTCGCATTGACATGGGTGCATCTGTGGCTTATGATAAATTGATTTTAAGGGGGTAAAATGGGATTGAAGCGATGGTGCAGGCGGCTGTCGTGTTTGTGCCTGGTCATATGGCTTGTTTTCGCCGGGGCCGCTGCCGGCGCACAGAACACGGCCTCAGAGCGGCACCCCGAGGGCGAAATATTTTTATATTTTGTTGATCCGGAGGCCGGATATCTTGCAGGCGAACCCCGGAATATGGATTTTTCCAATGAGCGCAAGGGTCCGGGCCAATTTTATACCCGCATTGTAGAAGAACTGATCAGCGGTCCGAAAACCAGGCTTGAGGCTCCCCTGTCGGCGCAAACCAATGTACGGGCGGTGTATGCCGGTGCCGGTGGGTTGGCTTACGTGGATTTGTCAGCAGAAGCGGCGGATCTGCACACGAAAGGCGTGCGCAGCGAACTGCTGAGCGTCTATAGCATTGTCAATACACTGATACTCAATTCCAACGGCATCCAGGCGGTCCAGATCCTGATAGAGGGCAGTCCGGTGCAAACCCTGGCCGGGCACGTGGATATCCGTTTGCCGCTAAACGCGCAGATGTTGCTGGTGAGATGAAAAAAATCGGACAAATAAGAAATATCGGCATTATCGCCCATATTGATGCAGGCAAGACCACGGTCACCGAGCGGGTGCTGTTTTACACGGGCCGGTCTCACAAAATCGGCGAGGTCCACGACGGCGAAGCCGTGATGGACTGGATGCCCGATGAGCAGGAGCGGGGCATCACCATTACCTCAGCGGTGACTACCTGCCAGTGGGACAAATGCGACATTCAGATTATTGACACCCCGGGGCACGTGGATTTCACCATTGAGGTGGAGCGCTCACTGCGCGTGCTCGACGGAGCGGTTGGCGTGTTTTGCGCCGTGGGCGGCGTGGAGCCCCAGTCTGAAACCGTCTGGCACCAGGCAGACGATTATCTGGTGCCAAAGATCGCCTTTGTCAATAAGATGGACCGGGTGGGAGCGGATTATTTCCGGACCATCGATATGATGAAAGAACGCCTGCATGCCCGCCCCCTGGTGCTTCAACTGCCCGTTGGCAGCGAGGACGGGTTTCGGGGCGTTATTGATTTATTGCACATGCGCCAGATGGTCTGGGAGACCGGCGGGCCGGAAATGCCGTTTGTCACCGGCGAAATCGACCCGGATCTGCTGGAAACAGCCCAACAGTACCGCGAAAAACTTATCGAGACCGTGGCTGAAACCGACGATGCCATCATGGAGGCCTACCTGGAAGAAGCCGATATACCGGTTCAGAACCTGGTGGCCGCCATCCGGAAGGCCACCATCGGTCTGCACCTGGTACCGGTGCTCTGCGGTTCGGCTTTGAAAAACAAGGGCATCCAGCCATTGCTCGATGCGGTGGTCAATTACCTGCCCAGTCCCCTGGAGGCTCCGCCCATTCAGGGCACAATGCCCGACTCCGGGGAAAAAGTTGCCTTTGAGGCAAAGCCCAAGGGGCCCACGGTGGCCCTTATTTTCAAGGTTTCCATGATCGAGGGGCGAAAGCTGTCCTATGTGCGGGTTTATTCCGGCAGCATCAAGGCCGGCGCAGAGATCTACAATTCCATCCGGGAGAAATCGGAAAAAATTTCCCGGATTTTAAAGATGCATGCCAACAAGCGCGAGCGCTTAGACGAGGCCGGCCCGGGTGCCATTGTGGGCGTGGTGGGGCTAAAGGACTCCTCCACCGGCGAGACGCTCTGCGACAGGGACAATCCGGTGCTGCTGGAACAAATGAAATTCACCAAGCCGGTGATCTCCATTTCCATTGAGCCCAAAACCCATGATGATCAGGAAAAACTGCCACAGGTGCTGGAAAAGCTCATGGCCGAAGATCCCACTTTGCATGTCAAACAGGACGAGGACACGGGCCAGACCCTTTTGTCCGGCATGGGCGAACTGCACCTGGATGTGATTATCAGCCGGATGCGGCGTGAGTACAAGACAAACGTCAATGTGGGCAAACCCCAGGTGGTCTACCGGGAAACCATCGCAAAGCAGGCATCCGGCCATGGTGTGTTTGATCGGGAGGTGGCCGGCCAGCGGCATTTTGCCGAAGTCGCGCTCACAGCCCGGCCCCTTTCCCGCGGCAGCGGGATGCGCTTTGCCGCAGAGGTCTCAGAGGATATCATCCCGGCCCAGTTTATCCCGGCGGTTGAAAAGGGCGTTCGTGAAGCCATGGAATACGGAGAGCTGATGGGATATCCGGTGGTGGACCTGGAAGTGAAAATCACCGGCGGAGCGTTTCGCGAATCACTGGGATCTTCTCTGGCCTATTCCGTTGCCGCCGCCATGGCCTGCCGGGAAATGTTTGCTGCAGCTGATCCTTACCTGCTCGAACCCATCATGAACGTGGAGGTCTACGTTCCGGAATCGTTTATGGGCGAGGTGATCGGGGATTTAAATTCCCGGG
Organism: Desulfobacteraceae bacterium; assembly: GCA_021737045.1. Lineage (GTDB taxonomy): Bacteria > Desulfobacterota > Desulfobacteria > Desulfobacterales > Desulfosalsimonadaceae > Desulfosalsimonas. Next base: position 28,623 of record JAIPES010000001.1, read on the forward strand.
GGGGCAAGATCGAATCCATTGCCGCAAAGGGCGACAACCAGATCATCACCGCCATCGCCCCTCTTTCAAAGATGTTTGGCTATACCACGGCCCTGCGTTCGGCCTCCCAGGGCAGAGGCACCTTTACCATGAAATTTTCCCATTTTGACCGGATGTAGACCGGGTCTCAAACACGCCGGCGCCGGCCTGCCCGGAAAAGTAAAAATCCCGGTAAGGGCTGTTTTCGTCTGTTTTCTCCTTTTTTTCCGGCATTTTTTTGGTTTCTGCCAGTTCCTTGTGGATTTTTTCTGCAAGGGTTTTGCTTCCGGTTTTGTCCAGGGCCCGGTTAAAATGGAATCTCGCATTTTCTGCATCCCCGGTTTTCCGGTAATAGCGGCCCAGGTAATAATGGGCCTGATCCAGACGGTTTTGTTCGCCGTAGCAATTGCCCAGAAAATAAAGTGTGCGTTCATGATCCGGAAATTTCCGGTTGATTTTCTTGAAGGCGGCAATGGCTTTATCAAAATCGCCCCGGCTCATGTGGCTGCGGCCCAGGTAAAACAGCCCGTCAGGCCCGTAGCGGGAAATGTTGTCAATTCCGGAAAGGGTGTGGATGGCTTTTTCATGTTTTCCGGAAAGAAAAAGGATCCGTCCCAGGTCAATGGCCATGAAAGAATCATCCGGCCGTCGGGCGATACTTTTTTTTATGGCCTCCAGGGCGGATTCGGGCTGGCCGCTTTCGGCCAGAGCCAGGGCCAGTCCGTATAGGGCGGCCTGATCTTCAGGATTTTTTTCAAGCTGCTGGCGGAAGTGTTTGACAGCCCGGCCGGACTGCCCGTAAAGGGCTTTGAGCCGGGCGCGGGTGCGCTGGAATGCAAAACTGTCAGAGGGTTTGGACTCCGGGCGGTGCATCAGCATGTTTTCCAGGTTGGTCAGCCGTTGACGGGTGGCCGGATGGGTTTTGAGATAAGTGGGAACCTGCTCTTCTCCGTACCATTCGCGATCACGGATTTTGCGCAGGGCTTCCCTGAGGCCGTAGAGGTCATAGTCGGCTGCGAGCAGATACTGGCGGCCCAGAAAATCGGCTTCCAGTTCGTTTTCCCGGGTATAGGCCAGAATCATGCTCTGGCCGGCGGCCAGCGAACCCATGGAAAGGGCACTGCCCACCGCCGAAGCCCCGCCCAGGCCAACGAGGATGCCGGCAATCATTCCGGCCATGGAAAGGATCTGGCTTTTTTTGGATTTTTCAATCATGTCGGATATGTGCCGGGCCGAGACATGGGCGATTTCATGGGCCACGATTCCGGCCAGTTCGCTTTCGGTGTCCATGGTTTCAAACAGCCCGGAAAATATAAAGATATTTCCGGCCGGGCCGGCAAATGCATTGACCGTGTCCTGGTTGATCACATGGAACTTGTAGTCAAAGGGCTGGGGCGGCAGGTTTTCGAGAATGCGCCCGCCAAGGTCATTGATATATTCGTGGATGATAAAATCGTCGATTACATGGTAATGCTTGTGGATCGTTTCAAGGAATTCTTCCGCCAGCTCTTTTTCCTCCTTGACGGTCATGGCATCGGCTGTGGAGCCTGCGGGCCACAGCAGCAGGCATAATGTCAGCAATAAGGCGATGGCTTGCTCGATTCGTTTCATGGCTTGCTCCCGGATATATCCTCGGATTTCTCTTCTTGGGATCTGTATCCTTGATGGTTTCGTAAAAAGCTTTTTACCGCGTCCGCTGTTGTTGCAGGAAGGAAGCCCTGCAGCCGGGGTCAGTTTTTTCGCTCCTGACCGTTTACGGATTCAGCCAATGCCTTCGCTTAAAATTTCAAGAACTCGGCCTGTCGGCCTCAAACAGTTTGAAATTTTTTAGCTCCGGCATTTGCTGAATTTTTCCGTAAACGCTCAATGTCGCTTCAAAAACCGACCCCGTCCTTGGACTTCCTTGGAAGTCCTAAAACTGGTATAATCGCCAATCAATAAAAAAATAACTTTTTGATTTTACTTAACACTTAATCACTTAAAACTTAACACTGCCTGTAAAAAAGACTTTTTACAGGCTTATCATTCTTGAATTTGCAAACAATTATTTTTATGGTACAGAGGTTTTATTATGGCACATATGATCTGCATTGCAAATCAAAAGGGAGGGGTGGGCAAAACCACCACCGCCATCAATCTGGCTGCCGCCCTGGCCCATGCCGGCAAAACCACTCTTCTTGTGGACTGTGATCCCCAGGCCAATGCCACCACTGGCCTGGGGATCGACAAAAGCGGACTGGAAAAGACCCTGTATCATGGTTTGATCGGCCATGCCGATGCCCAAGACATCATTGTTGAAAGCGGTGTGCCGCGGCTCTGGCTGATGCCGTCCCGGGTGGAGCTAATCGGTTTTGAGGTGGAGATGTTAGGCGATGCCTCACGGGAGCGGCTGCTTCAGCAGTTGCTGTCCCCGTGCAGTCAGGCATATGATTATATCCTGCTGGATTGTCCGCCTTCTTTGAGTCTGCTGACCGTCAACGCCATGACCGCCGCCCACGGGGTTCTGATTCCCCTGCAGAGCGAGTTTTACGCATTGGAAGGCCTGGGTCAGCTTCTGCAGACGGTCAAGCGGATCAAGCAGCGGATGAACCCGTCTTTGAAAATCGAGGGAATCCTGCTGACCCTTTTTGACAAGCGGACCAATCTTTCCGGTCAGGTAGCCGAGGATGCGGAAAAATATTTCAAAGACATGGTCTATGATACGCGGATTCCCAGGGCCGTGCGTCTGGCCGAGGCCCCCAGCTACGGCAAACCCATTCTTTCCTATGACCCGGCCTCGCCGGGGGCGGTGAGCTACAGTGCTCTGGCAAGGGAAATGTTACGGAAGCACAATGCACCCGGAGCCCCGGGGCTGCAAAAGACCGCCAGCTGACAGATGCTCATGAAAAGGGGGGACCATGAAAGCCGATGATGCCGGCGCAACCGAGAAAAAACGCAAGCGCGGCCTTGGAAAAGGCCTGGATGCGCTGTTCCCGGATATTGAAATCGGGGACCAGAACCAACAGCCGGATTATTTTCCATGTGATATCAATCGCATCTGTCCCAATCCCTTTCAGCCCCGCAGGCAGTTTCCCCGGGAAGAAATGGCCGAACTGGCCGAATCCGTCAAAATCCATGGTGTGCTTCAGCCTCTGCTGGTTCGGGAAGCCAAAAACGGCTATGAACTCATTGCCGGCGAACGCCGGCTTCGGGCAGCCAAGATGGCGGGCCTGTTTACCGTGCCGGTGGTGGTTCGGGGCATTGGCGATCAGCAGCTGCTGGCTCTGTCCATTATTGAAAACATCCAGAGGGCTGATCTCAATGCCATGGATGAAGCTGAAGCGTATCAGCGGCTGCTTGACGAGTTTGGCTTAACCCAGGAGCAGGTGGCCGGCCAGGTGGGCAAAAGCCGCTCGGCAGTGGCCAATTTTCTGCGGTTGAACCAGCTGGCCGACACGGTCAAAGAGCATGTGCGCACCGGGGATCTGAGCATGGGTCATGCCCGGGCCCTTCTGGGCGCGGACAATGCCTCTTTGCAGCAAACCGCCTGCCGGACAGTGGTCTCGCGCAAGCTTTCCGTCCGGGAAACCGAAAAACTGGTTGCCCGGTTAAATAGCCGGACCAGTGATCAACCGCAGCCTGCAGCTTCCAGCGAAGAAATCCATTTTGCCGGTCTTGAAGAGGACCTGGGGCGCAGGTTCGGCACCCGGGTGAAAATCAAGCGGCGAGGCAAAAAAGGCCGCGTGGAGATCGAGTTCTATGATGACAATGATCTGGATCGGCTCCTGACTTTGCTCAAAACCGATTAGATCATGGCCCTGCATCTGATCATAGACGGTTACAACCTGATCCGCAGGTCTGACCGATTGCGCCGCGCTGAAGACAAAAGTCTCGAACTCGGGCGCCGGGCCCTGATTGATGAACTGGCCGCTTATAAGCGGATCAAGGGCTACAAGATTACCGTGGTATTTGACGGCGGCCAAAACAATGAGCCTTTTGAGGCCAGGTCTGCAGAAAAAGGAATACGGATCCGGTTTTCACGGTACGGGCAGACCGCGGACTCGGTGATCGTAAATATGGCCTGCCGCGATGCGCAAAAGGCCATGGTGGTTACTGCGGATCGGGAACTGGCCGCCAAAGTGGCTGCAAAAGATGCAGTGCCCGTGGATCCGGGTGAGTTTGAAGAAAAAATGGAAATGGCAAGACTGATGGAAATCAAGGGTACCGGCGAGGAAGACGGGGATCGCCAGGGCTGGGTGCCGACCACCCGGAAGAAAGGGCCGGCCCGGCGCCTGCCCAAAAGCCGCCGCCGGCAGCTTCGAAAGGTGAAAAAATTATAGAATGAAAACCATTTGTGTCATAGACGGCCAGGGCGGCGGTATTGGGGCGGCCATCATCAAGCGGCTGCGGACGTTGTTTGAAGAGGACGTGGAGATTGTGGCCCTGGGCACCAATGCCATTGCCACCGCCCAGATGCTCAAGGCCCGCGCCAATCGGGGCGCATCCGGAGAAAATGCCATTGTGCAGACCGTGGCCCGCATGGATGTGCTCATCGGGCCCCTGGGCATTGTCATGGCCAATGCCATGATGGGCGAGGTAACACCGGAAATCGCCGGAGCCGTTGCATCCAGCCCGGCACGCAAGATGCTGGTGCCCCTTTCCCAGGAAAATGTGGCGGTGGTGGGCGCATCCAGCATGCCCCTGCCCCACCTGCTGGATGTGCTCATTGCAGAGCATCTGCAGCCCTGGCTGGACGAATTCAACTGAAACAGGAGAATATTGAAAAATGTGCGAAGCCAATGCATATCTGATAAAAGATCAGGAACCGGAACTGATCATGGAGGCCGTGGATACCATCGAACCTGAAGACGGGGGGTTTAAACTGGTCAATATTTTCGGGGAGCAGAAATTCGTGCGGGCGGCCATTCATTCCCTTTCCCTGGTGGATCACAAGGTCTTTTTCAAAAAGGATGAATCCTGAATCCGCTGCCTGGCCAACAGTCCCCGGGAGATGCATGAAGATTACAATCGCAACAACGGCCGGGTTCTGCATGGGCGTGCGCCGGGCGGTGGAACTGGCCCTGGATTCCGCCAACCAGGATGGCGGGCCCATTTATACCTATGGTCCCCTGATTCACAATCCCCAGGTTTTGGTCATTCTCCGGCAAAAGCAGATCTCTGTGCTGGAAGAGATCCCGGAAACCGGCCGGGGCACGGTGATCATCCGGGCCCACGGCGTACCGCCGGAAGATAAGCATGCTTTAAAAGATGCCGGTTTCAAGGTCATAGATGCCACCTGCCCAAGGGTCATCCGGGTCCAGTCCATTATTGCCCGGCACGCAAAGCAGGGTTTTGCCGTGATTATCGCAGGAGACCGGGAGCATCCCGAGGTGCGGGGGTTGCTTGGATATGCCGGCAGCCGGGGTCATGTGGTCAATTCCTTTGAAGAGATAGAGGCCCTGCCGGCCTTTGAAAATGCCATCATCGTTGCCCAGACCACCCAGAACACCGCGTTTTTCGAAAAGGTCAAGCAATGGGCCGGAGACAACCGGCCCCATTACCGGGTTTTTGAAACCATTTGCGACTCCACGGAAAAGCGTCAGGCAGAGGTTCAGGCTCTGGCCCGGCAGGTGGATGCCGTGGTTGTGGTGGGCGGCTATAACTCCGGCAATACCCGGCGGCTGGCCGATATCGCGGGCCGGTCCGGAAAAAAGGCCTTTCATGTGGAAACCGCAGAGGAGCTTCCGGTCGGAGAGTTGGCGGAATGCCGGAGCATCGGCATTACCGCCGGTGCATCAACGCCCAACTGGACCATGCGCCAGGTCGTGCAGCACATGGATCGGCGGCTGACCGGAAAAGGTGGCCGATGCAGGCGATTTGTGCATATGCTGATGCGGTGCCTGATGCTTTCCAACCTGTATCTTGCCGTGGGGGCCGCGGGTCTGGCCGCAGCAGGCGCCTGGCTGCAGGGTGTGCCTTTAAAGCCCCATTATCTGGGTGTTGCGGCATTATACACCCTTTCCATGCATACCCTGCACCATATGCTCGACCGGATGGCAGACCGGTACAATGACCCGGACCGGGCGCGGTTTTACCAGGAAAACCGGTATGCCCTGACAACCCTGGCCGGTGCCGCCGGTCTCGGGGGTCTGGGTGTGGCCTGGGCAATGGGGCCGTTGTTTTTCTGGCTGCTGCTGTGCATGAGCCTGCTCGGGGTGGTCTATAACCTGGAAATCGAGGGAAAAGGGCCGGGTGTGGAGAAAATTTCTGTTTTTAAGCGCATCCCCGGCTCCAAGACAGTGCTGGTGACCCTGGCCTGGGGGATGGCCGCGGCCCTGTTTCCGGCACTGGACGCCCAGGGCTACTTTACTCCGGCCAGTATTGCGGCATTTGTCTGGATTTCCGCCCTGGTGTTTGTGCGAACAGCGTTTTTTGACATCAGTGACATGCAGGGAAGCCGGATTGTGGGCCGGGAAACCATTCCCATCATTCTGGGCGAGCGGCGGACCCTTTTGCTGCTCAAAGGCGTTCTGGCGTTTCTGATTGTGCTGCCGCCCCTGGCTGCGGCTGCAGGGGTTCTGCCCTTTTTATCGTCCGTGTTGAGCCTTTGCCCGGCAGCCATGCTCGCATTTTTGGTGAACCATGAGCGCAACGGGCATTTTCCGGGCGTGTTCCAGGGGTTTATAATGGAAAGCCATTTTGTGTTTGCAGGCCTTCTGGCCTTTATCTGCACAGCCCTGGCCGGATAAACATTCGCAAATCAACCCGGCCGGGAAGAATCCGGGCAAAAGACATGGATGAATTTGTTGAAATTCCGATAACCGGGGAACTGGATCTGCACACGTTCAGGCCTTCGGAAGTCGGCGACTTAATCGATGATTATCTGGAGGCGTGCCTGGAAAAAGACATTACCGTGGTGCGCATCATTCACGGAAAAGGCACCGGGAAACTCCGGCAGCGGGTGCATGCGGCACTCAAGCGCCACCGCCTGGTGGCCCGTTTTGAACTGGCCTTCCCGGATTCCGGCGGCTGGGGCGCCACCCGGGTGTGGCTCAAGTCCCCGCACGCCGGTGAAGCCTGACAGGCATTGATGGAAAAATTTCCCAGAAAAGTTTTTGCCACCCTTTTTTTTGCTATTTTTGTATCGGTTACAGGGGTGGGCATCGTGGTGCCTCTTTTGCCGGTATATGCTCATGAGATTGGCGCCAGCGGTTTTTCCATCGCCCTGATTTTCGGCGGTTTTTCCCTTTCGCGCACGTTTTTTCTTCCCTGGTTCGGCCGGCTTTCTGATGCGCACGGCAGAAAACCCTTCCTGGTAATGGGGCTGTTTTCCTATTTTGTTATTTCCGTTGCATTTGTCCTGGCCCATCAAATTCACAGCCTGATTGCCATCCGGCTCATCCAGGGGGTGGCCTCGGCAATGATCATGCCCGTGGCCCAGGCGTATGTGGGGGATATCACCCCGGAGGGAAAAGAGGGCATCACCATGGGCGGATTTAACATGTCCGTTTTTGCTGGCCTGAGCATTGGCCCTCTCATGGGCGGAGTGATCCAGGATGTCTTTGGTTTGAACATGGCCTTTGCCTGCATGGGCGGCCTGGCGTTTTTTGGTTTTTGCCTGGCTGCGGTTCTTCTTCCCCCGGCGGCCGCAGAGCGCATTTATTCCGTGGGCCGGACCCCGGTAAAATGGGGCCTGCTTTTGCGCGACCGAATGCTGGTTGCCCTGTTTTCCTTCCGAATGGTCTATACCACCTGCATCGGCATTATCTGGGGGTTTTTGCCTGTGTATGCAAATGATGCCTTTGCGCTATCAAGTTCAGCGGTTGGGGTTTTGGTGATGCTGGGGGTTTCTGTGAGCGGATTGATTCACATCCCCATGGGAATGCTGGCAGACCGGTGCGACAAGCGCCTTATGGTGGTGGCCGGCGGAATTGCCGTGATTGTGGCAATGCTGTTGATGGGTGCGGCCGGGGGTTTTTCCGGGCTGTTTGCGGCAAATGTAGTATTTGGAATCGGCGGCGGCATTGCCATGCCCGCAGTCATGGCTTTGGCCGTGATCCGGGGCCAGAAGATCGAGGCCATGGGGTCGGTGATGTCGATGATTACCGTGGCCCACAGTCTGGGCATGCTCATGGGATCGATTTTTGCCGGGTTGGTTATGGATTGGTTTGAACTCAGGTATGCATTTTTTCTGGGCATCCTGATTATGGCTGCGGGCACGGTTCAGTTTTTTGCCGGCACCCGGCATTCAGACGCAGCCGCCAGGCACGCACAGGAAAAAACATCTTAAAAGGTTTTTACCGTGTCCGATGTTTGTCAGGAAGGAAGCCCTGGGGCCGGGCATGAAAACAACGCTTTTTAAGATTTGAATGTGTTCCTCCCGACTCCCTTGGTGTGAAAGTTTGCACACAGCCGGCATCATGCGAAAATTATAGAACCAAGTACGAACAGCGACTTTTTTGAAGTTAGAAGAAGGCCTTTTCATGTGGCCGGGGCGGAAAAACAGCACCAAAGAGGGAGTTTATGGAGCCTGACGGCAAATATGCCGTGATAACCGGCGATTTTATAGGGTTTTCGGGTATGGATGCCCGGGTGCGCCGGTCCATGCCCGGGCTTATGGACAAAGCCGGCAAGGCTTTTTGCTGTCTGATGCCCGGGGTGATGCCCTATGCCATCTCCGTGTTCCGGGGCGACAGCTGGCAGGCGTTGTTTTCCGATCCGTCCTGCGCTTTGCGGGCGGCGGTGTTTATCCGGGCTTATATCCGGGCCTTTGGCGGCCATCCGGGTTTTGACACCCGCATGGCCATTGGCATCGGAGAAGTGGATTACGTTCCTGAAAAACAGGTGACAGCCGGAGACGGCACGGCTTTCCGGCGTTCGGGAAAGATGCTGAGAAAAATGGGTTCGCCCCGGGCCGGGAATCTTCGCTACGCTTTTGACAATGTCCCGTTTGAAGCCGTCATTGATGCCCTGGTGCGCGCCACCGGGGCCCTTATGGAAACCTGGCGGCCGCTTCAGGCCAGGGCGGTCATCAGCCGCCTGGAGGGCTTAAAGATTGCCCAAATCGCGGATGATTGGCCCGGGCCGGTTTCACCCCAGGCCGTGTCCCGGCACCTGAAAAAAGCCCGCTGGAATGCAATCCGCCACGCCATTTCGGTGTTTGAGCAAATTCATAAAGAAACCATATGAAGTTTAATTTTTATACTAAATCTTATGTGATTTAATTTTTACGGCGCCATCTGAAATCAGACTTTTTACGGTGCTATCAATTTTGCCTGGCTTCAAAACCTGCTGCAAAAAAACATTTTCACGGGTTTTCGCACGCGGGGCGGTCGGGGAACGGTTTGCTCCCTGCTGACCGCTTGCGCGCTCAATGCGACTCGCAAACCGTCCCCCGCCCGCCCCGCGTGGCCGGCCACAGGTCTTTGATGGGTAGGGCAAAAACAAGTGATGGGTATCCGTGGGGTATCTCGGTGAACTCCGGTCCGGGTGCGGCAGCCGGGCCTGCACCCCACCGGGGACCACGCGAAAAACGCGAGGAATGCATAGAAATGCCAAGGTGCTCGGGCTGGCTCAGGATTTTCTTTTTCGGCTTACAGGGGTCATGACAACGCGGAATCCCAGGTAATTACCCTTGAAATCCGCATTCACGCTGGCCCTGTAGGAGCAGCGCAGTTCGCTGGCAAAGTTGCACCAGCTGCCGCCCCGGATCACCCGGCGGGGACCGTCAGCGGAATGCACGGGGTTTTTGTAGCCGTGGCGGCGGTATGCCTCTTCATGGTAAGTGTCTTCGCACCACTCATAGATGTTTCCGGCCATGTCGTGCAAATCCAGGTCATTGGGATCCAGGCCCCCCACCGGATGGGTCCGCATGCCGCTGTTGGCCGAATACCACGCGATCTTGTCCAAAGGCTTGTTTCCCGGGTATTTTTCCTGGCGGCCGGCACTTCTGCAGGCGTATTCCCACTCGGCTTCCGTGGGCAGGCGGAAATGATACCGCCCCTTGTTCATGGCGGCGAGTTTCTGGATAAAATCCCGGGCGTCATGCCAGGAGACCTGCTCCACGGGATGAAGACCGCTTTGCTTGAACCAGGCCGGGTTTTTGCCGCGGACCTTCTGCCATAGGGTGCCCGAGGCCACCTTTTTCCACTGTTCCTGGGTGACCGTGTATTTGGCCAGCCAGAATCCGTCGATAAACACCTCGTGCACAGGCATTTCATCGCGGTTGCCCTCGCCGTCCCAGGTTCCGCACCCCATCTGAAAAACTCCGGTGGGAACCCAGGTAAAAACCATTCCGATGGTGGGCTCCACCCAGTTGTCCCCTGGCTGGTGCGGGCCGGATGCAGCAGGCAGCAGGCGGGGCTTGTCTTTGGAGGCCTGCCGTTCTGACCCGGTTTTTGATCGGGATTCAGGCCCGGATGCCGGGGCGGCAGAAGAAATCTGCTCTGCAATACCTGTCACGGCGGGCCCGGGCGTTTCAGGGTCTGCAATTTTGTTGGCGCCGCCTGTGCCGGTTTCCGCAAAAGAAGCACTGCCCCGCAGATAACCAAGGATGGCTTCAAAATCCCGGGGACGGTCCTGGGGGCGGAAGTTCAGACACTGGCTGATTAAAATCTGGATACCAAAGGGCAGGTCCGGGCGGGTAAATTCCAGGTCATGTTCCTTGATCCGCCGAAGCCTTTCACTGAAGGTTTCCTGTTCATACGGAAGCGCACCGGCCCAGATGAAATAGCTGACAAACCCGTAGGAAAACACCAGGCTGGAGATGCCCGCCTGGCTGCTGTGGGCCAGGAGCTCCGGGGCCGACCAGTTGGGGGTGAACTGAGCGCTGGAGGAAACCGAGGTGCTGCTGATGCGCTCCAGTCCCCCGAGATCCCCGATAATTAACCGGTTGTGCTGGTTGATCAGCAGGTTTGAGGGTTTGAGATCCTTGACGATAAATGATTCACTGGTTCTGTCGGAAAGCCGGTTTAAGATTTCAGCCAGTTCCAGCATGAGCTTTTCCGCATCTTCCGGGGGCAGGGGAAAATGGTCCAGAACCCGATCGAGCAGGTTATACGGACAGAATTCCATCAAGATCACCAAATATGCCCTGGCCTCCTGTTTGGACACCTGTTTGTCCACCAGGTGAAAATCATAGATCTCAATGACGCCTTCGCCCTTGATCTTGTGGTAATATTCCTGGATGGCATAAAAATCATGGGAAATTTTGGAGTCCAGGTCCCCCGGGGTGCGGTGGGACAGGGAACGCTCCACCATGATGGGCACCACCTTGACCGCCCGCTCCTTGAGATTGTCCTTTACATGGTAGACCACTCCGTACACACCGGATCCGATTTTCCGGACAACCTCGTAGGTGGGAAGGCATTTTTTAATGATGTCCTTCAATTTTATTCCTCGATCCGGGCAATAATGAAACTGGTATTGTCGGTCAGTCCTTTCCTTCTGGCGGCGTTTGCCAGCCTGGCACCGTTTTTTATCGGTTCACGGCCAAGTAGCTCATGAATTTTGGAATCCGGAAAAATATCCGTGAGTCCGTCAGAACAGATCAGGTAGGTGGCTGAACCATTGACGGGATGCAGGTCTGTATAAATTTTGCGCTGGGGCCACACCTGGGAAAATACCGGTCCGATCCCGAATTCGATTAAATGTTTGTAAGGATGGGTGGCGGCTTTTTCCGCATTGACCATTTTCTGGTCCACCAGGTCCTGGACCAGGGAATGATCATGAGAGACGTATTCGATAAAATCCGAATGGAAGCGGTAAACCCGGCTGTCTCCGGCATTAAAGACAATGGCTGTCATCCCGTCGCAAAGCAGCCCGGCAATAGTGGTGCCGCAGTGCAGCGGCAGATCTTTTTCGGCCCGGGCCTGAATGGAGTTTAAGGCATCGCGCACTGCCTGCCGGGAGATACCGTTGGTCCAGTTATAGCTTTCAATCTGTCTGCAGGTAAACTGGCTGGCTTCCGCCCCGCCCTGGTGACCCCCCATGCCGTCGCAGACAGCGAGCAGCAAAGTGTCTGTGGAAAAACTGTGTCTGCGGCTCAAAAGATCGGCCTGAAACAAACTCTGTCCGTCGACTATGCAGTCCTCCTGCCGGTGGCGGGGTCCGATCATCATGGCTGAAAATATCTGGCATTGCATAAGATTGGCCGCAAAAGTGTGATTTCAGATCGTGGACATCATGGCAAAACCGTTTGGATTTTGCAAGACTGTTTTTCTTCGGTTTTTTTCCGGGGCTGCAGCAGGCAAGGTGTTTTTCACAGGTTGGCTACCGGAGCAAGCCTGTCTGGCGGAGCCGGTAAATATATATGCACACTGCAATCAGGATGCCGTAGCCCAGGACATATCCGCCGATCATCTCCGTTGTGGTGCCGGAAAAGCCCGGGGGAGAAGGCAGGCTGGAAAATATGGGCAATGTCAGCCGGACTGCGAGCAGGCCCGTGAAAATCGGAAACGCCATGCGCCGCATAAGGAAAAGACTGACAGCGCCTGCAATGTTGGCCGCGGGCAAAATTCCCCACAAGGAAGCCTGCAGAAGCGTTTTCATGCTGTTGACTTCTTCCGGCCCGGCCCCGCCCCGGTAAAGAAGAATCAGGACCATGGCCACGGCCATCAGCCCGGACACACCGAATCCCAGATAAAAAACCGAGATCAGCCATACCCAGATGGAACGACGCGTTTTGGGCTTTGCCGGGTTCATTTTACGGCCTTCAAAACAGAGGGTGTCAGGGGTCCGCATCCCAAATTGGCAGGGCACCCAAAAAATCTTTCCACCTTGATCTTTTTGGGTGCCCTGTTGATTAATGCCGGTGGTCGGGCAACTTGGGGTTAATGGGCCGCGCCCTCGGCAGCCTTGGATAAGTCCGCGGCGCCGCTTTTAAATACTTGCGTGGCCGTCTCCAGGACATCCGGGGGAAAGCCAACGACCTTGAACATCACCCCAAAGGCCAGCACCCAGACCACCACCAGACAGATGACCCAGAGGATAAAGCCGTATTTCAGAAAATCGATGGGAGCAATGGCGCGCTCGCCGGTGTCCGGATAAGTGCCAAGCCCGTAGACAATGGCGTTGTTGGGCGTTCCCACAATGAGAAAATGGGCAAACGAAGTGGCAAACGCCACAGCCATGCCGGATGCCCAGGGTTCGCCGGCAACCTCGGACATAATGCCCATGGGGATGACAATGGGGCCGAGAAGGGCCGTGGTTCCGGCATCAGACATGAAGTTGGTCATAAGGCCGGAAAATGCGGACAATCCCACCCAGAGACCGAATCCCTGGCTCATGCCCGCATAGCTCAAAATGCCCATAACGCTTTGGGCCAGCCACAGGGCGGCACCGGTTTCCTTGAGCAGGGCGCCCAGTGTCAGGGCGCCGCAGTACATAAACCAGGCGTCCCAGGAAATGCCGCCCAGAATTTTGTTCCAGGCCGTGGTACGGAATATCACCGGGATGATCAGGGCCAGCAGCGCAGGGCCGCCCAGGCCGAGATCAGCGAAAATCCAGAGCCCCAGGATAACAATGAGCATGGCAAAGGTGACATATTCCGCGTATTTCATTTTGCCCATTTTCCGGGTTTCTTCCTTCATGGCCGCAAGGCCCGGGGTCAGGTCCTTGTGTTTGATTTTCCCGGAAAACAAAACAATCATGTACACGGCCACGATCAGGCCGAGAACCGGCACCATGGGAAATCCGTAGGTCATCCAGGTAAAAAAGTCCATGGGCACATTATAGCCCTGCCAGAAACCCATCATGATCACGTTTCGCCCGCCGGCGGCCGGAGATCCCACGCCGCCCACGTTTAAGGCAAAACATAAGGCAAAAAGCAGAAATTTGGCCAGGTTGGGGTCGTGCTCGATTCTTCCGCCGGTGCTATTTTCAGATACCACCCCGAAATAAACCGCCATCATCACCGGGGTCATGAATGCACACATGGCATGGGCGGAGATAAAAGAGCCGATAATGGCCATGCTGATACACAAAACAAAAATGGGCGTGTAAAATCCTTTGGTCCATCCCAGAATCCATGTGGCCAAACGCTTGTGCAGGCCCACATCCACCACAGCCACCCCCATGGCCAAAACCCCAAGCAAAAAAAGCGGGGCATCACCGGCAAAGGTTTTTCCGATCATGCCCCGGGGAAGAAGACCGAGAAAATAAGCCAGAAGCGGCATCAGGATGCCGGTCAGGCCGATGGGAATGGCTTCTGTGGCAAAAAAGATAATGGCCATGGGGATGATGCCCAGCACGGTCATGGCCTTGTCTGCGGCATGGTCCAGATCCTGTGCAATGCCCCAGTCGATCATTTTGCTGGCAATGCCGTGTTTGTCAACGGTTTCCACCAGGCTTTCCGGGGTGGGTAAAATAAATCCGACCACAACAAAAAATGCAATACCGACAATCAGCCAAAGGGTCTTGTTGGCCAGAATCCCGCCCTGGCCGCCGGTGTCTATTTCATGGCTCATATGTTCAATCTCCTCGTGTTGTAAACGATTTGAACTCAGATTAGAGGCTGCATTCCTTCATTGCGTCCACGACCTGCTTAAATACGTCGGTCAATCGCAGAATGCCAACAATGCTGTCCCGGTTGTCTGTCACCAGCAGGGATTGGTGCTGCCCCATGACCAGCTGGTTGATGGCCACATCCAGGGAATCTGTATTTTTAACAAATTCACCTTCTTCAGGAACGTGCATACAGTCTTTTGCCTGCATGCCGGCCGCCTTTTTGCAGATATCCATCAGCGGCTTGTCCCAAAGGGAAAACTGCTTGACCATGGAGCGCAGAAATTCCTGGCTGAATCCGCTGGCCATCATCCGCCCGGCATTTCCGCCGGCGGCCTGTTTGTATTTTGGCTCCAGGCTGCGCAGGATGTCGAGCTGGCTGAGTTTTCCCACAACCCTTTTTTGTTTGTCATAGACCAGAATGGCCCTGTGGGGGTATTGGGCGCCAGGGCGCTTGTATTGCTCCTGGGCTTTTTCCAGCGCCATGACCGCGTCAAACAAGCTGGCGTTCTGGTCGATGGTGGCGTATTCTTCAAGCGGCACCATCATGTCCTGGACAGTAATTTTTTTCATGGCAGCACTCCTCTTGTTTTCCGGTTCTGTTACCGGGTTTTGCTCATATCTTCCTGAATTTTTATAAAATTGATTTAATCTTTGTTCAGCTTTTTGGGTATTGCCCGCTATCTCTTCATTCCGGGCAATCTTCCATGGATTAAAGATTGTGGACTTACTAAATTTTCTTTTTTGTGTCCAGGTTTTTGTTTCAAGTTGTTTATGTTCCAAAATGTTTCGATACGCATGTCTGCGGGATTTTTCCAAGGATCTGGAGGCATTGAAAAAATGGTCAAATCCACAATGTGCACAAAAATCGGATTATAATCTTTCTGGCAGGTTGCAGGCAACCCTTAAATTTTGTATACTCGGCCTGAATTTTTGTTGAACTTTTTACGGTGCCATCTTCGTTGGAAGTCTATCATCTTTTTTTGTTTTTGACAGGAGAATCAATGATTCTGCAAGCTACCGGTTCTGTGACGCCTTTGCTGCATGTGCTCGGTCCGTCTGATCTGCCGGCATTCCTGATTCAATCTGATCCGCCGGTTCTCATTGATGCGGGCATGAGCGCCGTGGCCCCGCAGTATATCCGTGAGGCAAAAGCTTTATTAAAAAGCCGCGGTCCTGCTGACCTGTTTTTGACCCATGTGCATTATGATCACTGCGGGGCTGCGGCATGGCTGAAAAAGGCTTTTCCGGAAATGCGCATCTGCTGCTCAGAAACCGGAAAAGATCTGCTTGCGCGTCCCAATGCGGTTTCCACCATCGGAAAGTTAAACCATGCCGGTGCCGGTTATCTCCAACAGATGGGCCAGGCTGACAGAAAAGCCCCGGAATTTGAAGTTTTTGAGGTGGACCGTGTCATAGAAGACGGCCAGAGCATTGCCCTGGCACCGGAGCTGAGCCTGCAGGCGTTTGCCACCCCGGGCCATACCCGGGATTCCATGAGCTTTTACGTCCCGGAACAAAAGATCCTGTTTACCGGAGAAGCTGCCGGCATCATGGCCCCGGACGGCTATATTTTTTCCGAATGGCTCACGGATTACACCGATTATATGAATTCCCTGGAAAAACTGGCCGATCTGGAAGTCGAGATTCTGTGCCCCGGCCACGGGTTTGTTCTCACCGGAAAAGATGCCGCCGATTATATGCCCAGGGCCATTGAAAGCGGCCACAGGTTCCGGGAACTGATTGAAACCACCCTTGAGCAAACCGATTGGGATGTGGAGCAAGCCAGGCAGCACATCAAGCAGATCGAGTATGACCCGCTTGCCGATCCCAAGCAGCCGGAGTTTGCCTATCTGTTAAACCTGGATGCAAAGATCCGCGCGGTTATGCGCGTTTGCACCCAGTGAACCGGTGATTGTCGGCCAAGAGTCCACGCCTTGCGTCAAAAAGCATCCGCTTGCTGCCGGGAAGAGCTTTCCAGGTCAATGACAAGGCGGTTGTCTGCCGGTGGCAGGTCGGTCCACCATCCTTCCACCAGGTCTTTTTGAAAAAATAAAACCAGTCTGCCCATTATCCCGGTGCCCTTTGCGCTGATAACCGTATCGGGTTTGTCCTCGTCGCCTGCCAGATGGGCCAGGTAGGCCTCTGCGATTTGCGGGGCAAGCAGATCCATGCCTTTTTCTGAAACATGGTATTTTTTCAGTGCATCCCTGCCCAGGCCCACGGTGCCTTCCAGGGCAAAGTTGCGGGCGTAATCCGAAAATCCCTCTGGCATGGAATCAATGGCTTTTATAAACCGGCTTTCAATGGTGCAGGTCTGCCCGACTGAAATGGTGATTTCGCGCCACGGGCAGGGCCAGGTCACCAGGGAGCCGGTTTCAATGTCAAATACCGGGTTTGGAAGATCTTCAAACTGTTTTACCGTTATGTCCTGGGCGTGGAAATGGCCGGTAAACACAAGGCGCACCCCGTAGGCGGCCAGCAGCCGGGCAATTGTTTCACTGTGATCCACCACATATTCGCCGTAGTATTTTTCATTTCCGGGGTAATGCGCCACCAGTCCGTGATGCATCATTGCAATGGCGGCCTTGTTGTTTTTCCGGGCCTGTATCAGCATATCCTCAAGCCATTTAAGGGTCTTGTCTGAAAAGCGGCCGTTTACCACCGGATGGCCGCCGGCCCTGTTTTTGCGCCACAGGCATGAATCCAGGGCAAAAAGCCAGAGCCCGTTCACGGGTTCGGCCACATAGCTCAAAGATGCGGGGTCACGGGCGATGGCATTATCGTATCCGTAAGCGCCGTAAATCTCACCTAACTCTTCGGGCTCCACGCTTGCCACGCCCTGGCTGCCTTCATGGGTATAGCGCACCGCCTCGGGGTTGCGGACGTCATGGTTTCCCGGAACCACGTAGATGTCTGCCCTCGGGTGCAGACTGCTGATTTTTTCAGCTATCCGCAGATGGTTGATCCGCTCGCCGTCCTTGGTCATGTCCCCGCAAATGAGGATGAAATCCCCAGGTTCTTTTTGTATCTCAGAAGCGGCGGCTTCCAGGATTTCATCGCTTAGGGCCAGCATTTTCCGGTCTTCACGGATGTAACGGGCAAAATCCGGCCCCGAGGTGCCAAGGCCGGGGTGATAATAATGCGGATCAGTGAGAACAATAAAGCGGGCAGCGGGGTAATCGGCCCGCGGCGGCAGCGTATGGGAAAGCTTCGGGTCCTGCTGATACCGGAAAGAGGCCGGCTCCGGTCCGGATTTGCCGCAATTTGTGCAAAATATGCAGGCGATGAATGACAAAATCAGGATAATGGGCCGGGTGCGCATGGGCTGCCTCCTTAGCTGTGGAGATTTGCCTGATTTTATAGCACACAAGCAAGGCTGGTTTCACGCCAAATTCCACAGCGCGGGCAAAAAATCCGAACAAGGATTGAATTTGCAGTTGTGTGAAGGATATGGCAGGATCAGGGAATGGGGTTGAAATTGTCGGTGAATGTGTCCATGGCGCATGCTGCGGCAATCCCACATTGCGTGCCATCTATAATGCCAGCCTGGATCTGGCACAGCAGCTGGGCATGGACCTGGTGGCCGAAGGCGTGGAAGACCGGGATGACAGGGATTTTCTGCAACAGACCGGCTGCCGGATGGCTCAGGGCTATTTTATTGCAAAGCCCATGGCCGCCGAAGATCTGCCCGGGTGGCTTGAGCAGTGGAAAAGCCAGCGCGGCCGCCTTGCGGACTGAAGACGGGATGAGCCATGCTTTTTTCGGGCTTTTACGGTTGGCGCCGGCCTGTTTTCATGTCTATTTTTGATAAGCCTGTAAAAAGTCTTTTTTACAGGCAGTGTTAAGTTTTAAGTGATTAAGTGTTAAGTAAAATCAAGAAGTTATTTCTTTGTTGGTTGGCAGTTATATCCGTTTTAAGACTTTTTACGATTCCATCAAGATTGAAGGCTTCGTAAAAAGTCTGATTTCAGATGGTGCCGTAAAAAGTTCAAGATCAAGGCTTGCGCAATTTCGAAGAATGCAGCGTACTTATCCGTACGTGAAATTCTGAGAAATTGCGCGTAACGCAGATATTGGACTTTTTACGGTGCCATCAAGATTGATTCCATGTTCCAGGGAGGCCTGCCCATGTTTAAAGAAGTTGAGTCCATATTGTTTGCCACCAACCTTTCGGAAAGCTGCCGGCCGGCACTGGATGCCGCCATTGCCATGGCCACCCGGCATCAGGCGGAACTGGTGCTGCTCCATGTCATTGACCGGGAGGTGCCCGGCCAGATTGAGGAGCATTTCAAGGCCGTTTTGGGCGAGGAAAAATGGGCGGCAATCAAACTGGAGCACGAACAGGATGCCCGCCAGGCGCTGATCGGGAAGATGTCCTCGGATAAACTCAGCCGGAAGGTGATCCAGCGTTACTGCCGGGATGCGGGCATGGACCCGGATGCCTGCGGCTTTGCCTGGCGGGAGGTTGTGGCCCTAAACAGCGACATTGCCGGCACCATTGTTTCCCAGTGCGATGGAAATAACTGCGACATGATTATCATGGGCAGCCGAAAAGGGTTTCTGGGGGGAAATTCTGTGGGGTCGGCCATCAAGGCGGTTTTGCGCAAATCCAAAATCCCGGTACTGGTGGTGCCGGCTCAATAAGGGCGGTTTGCGGACCTGGCCTGGTCCTTGAGCTGTTTTTTTGCGTATTTTACCGGAAAATCCGGATGCATAAGATACGGCCGCATGTTTTTGTCAAAATCCGCGCGCAGACTTTCAAAAACGCTGGTTTTCTCCTGCTGGTCAATAAACCTGCGCTGACGGGTATGCTCCCAGACAAGCGTTTCTCCCAGCCGGTTTATGACCTCCTCCTGCGGGGGTAGATCTTTGTCCTGGTTTGTTGCGTAAAGGCTGTGGACGGAAACAAGGAGGCGGGCCCGAAGGGTCACCAGCATCCGGTCTCCGATCTGGGTGACAGATGCGTCATAAATTTCCAGCACAGCCTGGTTGTCCAGAATCGTTTTTTCAATCAGTGTCTCTTCCATCAGATCTGTCTGCCTTATGGTTATTCGTGCTGATTCATTGGGAAAACAACTGCAATTGTATCTGCCTGGATTTTTTTGAAAAATTGCCTGAAGCCGGTTTTTTGAGATCCGCTGCGATTTCGGCTGTAAACGGTGAAGGTTTTTGCTGCCGGGTTTGACCGTAAATTTTCCGGGTCCGGGCCGAGCACAGAAACAGCTCGGACATGGCCCGGGTGATGCCCACGTAAAAAAGCCGGCGCTCCTCTTCAATCTCTGTCGGTTTGCTGTCCGCCCCGTGATAGGGAATCAGCCCGTCTTCGCAGCCAGCCACAAAAACCACCGGAAACTCCAGGCCCTTGGCCGCGTGCAGGGTCAAAAGCGAGACCTTTTCACTGCCATCTTTGCAGAAATCGGCATCCGAGCAAAGGGCCAGCGTCTCTGTAAAACCACCGACATCTGCGCCAAAGGCCCCGGCCATCCGGCGCAGTTGCGCGATGGTTTCTTTTGTGCGCACGTCGGGTTCAGGCAAAAAGGGCCCGAGCCATTGGAAAATTTTTTCCAGTTTTTCGGGTGCCGGATCCTTTCGTGCGCTTGTTTTCAGGTCTGTCAACTGCTCAACAAAATGCCCCAGGCTTTTTGATGCCCCGGAACTCAGATTCTCCACCCCGCTCCGGTGGGCCTCTGCTATCAGGCCGTTGACCGAAAGCCCCCGTCTGCGGGCCCAAGCCTTGAGATCAGCCAGGTCTTTTTGGGGAAAGTCAGGGAAAAGCAGCGCCAGGACCCGGAGCAGGTCCCGGCTGGCCGCTGATCCCTCCAGGATCTTGAGGGCTGAAACCGGTTCTGCAATGCCTGCGGCCTCCCAGGCATGGGCCTTGCTGGCCAGCCGGCAGGGAATGCCGGCGTCCTGGAAAACCCCGGCAAAGACTTCGGCCTGGGCACGGGTGCGAAACAGAACGGCAAAATCGGCAAATGAGTGTTGGCTCCCGTCTTTGGCAAACTGGTCCGCTTTGTCAAAATCATGGAAATCAAAGCCCATGCCGCCCACCATCTGCTCGATGGTTTTGCCCACTGCCACGGCTTCGCCCCGTTGATCCGCCGCCTGGATCAGATGAAGGTGAGGGGTGCCGGAAATGTCGGAAAAAACCGGTTGGCACTGCCGGTTGCCGCCTTTTTCGCCCAGGACCTGGCCGGCGGCAGAAAGAATGGTTTGCGTGGACCGGTAATTCTGTCGGAGGCAGATGCTTTGGGCACCTGGAAAATCATTTTCAAAACATTGGAAATAGGCCGGATCCGATCCCCGGAATCCGTAAATGGACTGGTCCGGATCACCGATGACACAGATCTGTCCGTCTGCGGGGCAAAGTTGTCTGACCAGCCGGTACTGGGCGTAATTGAGATCCTGGTATTCATCAATAAACACAAATGGCAGCCGCTCGCGCAGGGTTGCACACAGTGCCGGATCCGATTCCAGAAGCATGACGGTTTGGCAGATCAGGTCCTCGTAATCCCACAGGCGTTCGGCGTCCAGGATGTCCTGGTAGGCGCTGTAAATTCGGGAAAACACCGGGGCTGCGTCTCCGGCAATGGGTTCCAGGTCGTCATCCGGGCCAAGAATGCGCTGTTTTGCATTCGCCACCCGATCCATAAGGGTTTCAATCCGGTCGCTGATCTTTGTGCCCCTTGCCTTGACCCTGTCTGCGGCTTCGGCGAGCAGTGCACGCCGGTCCTGTTCATCGGCGATGCCGTGATTTGCCGTATTTTTGATTTCCCTGAGCAGGGAAAAACAAAAAGAATGAAAAGTCCGGGCTTCGGGCAAAACCGCATCCAGCCCCAGCAGGCCTGCTAAGCGCTGTTTCATCTGGTCTGCGGCCTTGTGGGTGAAGGTGACGGCCAGGATCTGTTCCGGGGCGGCGGCTTCGGTCTGCAGAAGCCAGGCGATCCGGCAGGTCAGGGTCCGGGTTTTGCCTGTTCCCGGTCCGGCCGATATGAGCAATGGGCCGCCGGCATGGGTTACGGCGCGGTACTGGTCCGGGTTCAGGCCGGAAAGAACCGGGTTTTCATGATTGTTTGCCAAAGGGGTTTGCGGGCCCGGGGTTTTTCCCGCGGGTTCGGGATCCGTGGCAGGGGTTTTGGTCTGTTTGGGTTTTGGCTTTTTTTTTACAGGTGCGGCCGGCAGGTCGAATAAAACCTGCTGGCCGGTTAAATGTTCGCGCTGCTCCGGGGTGAAAATGGTGACACTGCCGTACTGACCGTCAAATCCGGGTTGACGGTGGACCCGTCCCGCCCGCATGCGTTCCACGGCCTCGGCCAGAAGCCCGTTTCCGGAAGCCCGGATTTCTTCAACAGGCATGTCGTGAAGTACCCTTAATTCCGGGCCAAGGCGGCTGATGACCGTCTGCCAGGCGGAAATCACCTTTTTGCTCTTGGGCCCGACGCTGAGCAGTTCGGACAGGATTTCAGCCAGGGGAATGAGACTGTAAAACGGATGGGTTTTTTGGGGTTTTTCGCCATCTTTTCGGCCGGCGAGCTGCTCGACCCGGTAGAGCACTCCCACGGTGACCGGGTTTCCGCATACCGGGCAGATACTGCTGTTTTCAATAGTTTGTCTGGGGTGCAGGTTGACCCCGCATTTGCGGTGGCCGTCCTGGTGGTATTTGCCTTCTTCCGGGAAAAATTCCAGGGTGCCCAGAAATTTTTCCGGGTCCCCGGTTTCAATGGCGCTGCGCATGGCATCATAACAGAGTTCGGTGTCAAACAGGTTGGCCTCCCGGCCCAGGTTGGCCGGTGAGTGGGCGTCGGAGTTGGACACCAGGGTGCGGTTGTCCAGATCCTTTATCCGCCAGTTCATGGGGGGGTCAGAGGACAGGCCGGTTTCCACGGCAAATATGTGGTCGGAAAGATCCTCGAAACATTCGGCCACCGAGTCAAACCCGGATTTGGACCCGAACAGGGAAAACCAGGGGGTCCAGATATGAGCCGGGATCAGAAAACCCGATTCATGGGTTTCAAGCACGATTTCCAGCAGGCGTTTGGAATCCAGGCCCAGGATGGGCCGGCCGTCTGCCTTGAGGTTGCCGATCTGCGAAAGCCGGGCGTTGAATTTTTCCACATGGGACAGTTTGGGGAAAAACACCACATGGTGAAGTTTTCGCGTAACCCCGCCCTTTTTATAAATGTTGCTGATCTCGGTGCTCAAAACAAAGCGCACCGGATAACCGCCGGCCACGGAAATCTGTTTTTCGCACTGCTGTTCCGGGTCGTCTTTGAGCTTGAACAGGCCCTGTTCGGCGGGCTCCAGGTATTGCCGGATTTCATCGAGCCATTGGGGATGGGTGTAATCCCCTGTGGCCACCAAGGTGATGCCCTTTTGCCGGGCGGCCATGTACAAATGGGGAAAATCCAGGTTTTTGGCCGTTGCCCTGGAAAAGCGGGAATGAATGTGCAGATCAGCGATATATTTCATGGCCTGATTTTTTATCACACTGCCCGGAAGACTTCAAGGCAGGGTTGGCCGCAGGGCTTTCTTCCTGCAAAAACAGCGGACGCGGTAAAAAGCTTTTTACGGTTTTCGCATGAGCAGTCCCGGGTGGCAGCTTGCTCCCTGCTGACCGCTGGCGCGCTCAATGCGACTCGCAAGCTACCCCCGGTCCTGCTCATGGCCAGCCATCGTGTCAATTGCGGGTATCCGGGAAAAGTTCCCGGGGAAAATTTTCAGGGAGTTTTTGCAGATGGGTTAGATGTCATTAATTGACCTCACCGCGCTTGCAGAAAGTTGGCCATGGGGCTGGGCGGGCGGCGGTTTACGAGTCGCATTGAGCGCGCCAGCGGTCAGCAGAGAGAAAATCGCCGCCTGCCCAGCCCCATGCGAAAACCCCGCCAATCTTTCGATCGGGAAGAGAATTTCGGGCAGGCCCGGTGTAGAGGCTATGTGGTGGGGTTGCTCAATAAAGACAAACTCCGGCCTGAAAAAAGACTTGCCTGGAAAACCGGGGGCGGGTTATGAAGTGAACTTTGATACAAATCCCCCACTCAAATGAAATGGATGAATTTATGCAGCTTTTGGCTTCCACCCTTTCCGTGACCCGCTACCGGGTCCAGGGGAAACCGGCCGAGCCGGTGATGGACACGGTCCGAAACGGGCTCAAAGATCAGATGATCCGGGAGATCGACAATGATCCGGCCCAGAAAAGCATCGGATGGACCGAATCGGCCCGGCCCTTTGCCCCGGATTTTGAGTCCGCCCAGTTCATGTTCGGCAATCATCTGGTGTTTTCCCTGCGCATGGACAAAAAATCGGTACCTGCAAAGATCGTTGCCAAGCATGTGAACATGGCCACAGCCAAACGCCTGGCCGATAACGGCCAGAGCCATTTGTCAAAAAACGAAAAGCGCCAGATCAAGGACGAGGTCCTCCACCGGCTCTATACCCGGGTGCCGGCCACGCCCAATGTCTATGACCTGGCCTGGGACATGGAGGCCGGGGTTTTGTGGTTTTTCTCCAATTTGAAAGAGGCCAACGAGGAGCTGGAAACCCTGTTTTCAAAGTCGTTCCGGATTTCGCTGATCCGGATGTTTCCCTATACAGAGGCTGATCTGGCCGCCGGGCTTTCAGATCATCAGCGCGATGCCTTAAAGCAGTCCGGACCCGCCCTGTTTTCCGGAGGTGGCCATGCTTGATGTCTCTGTTGCCTATAACCGTTACAAGTTTCTGGGTCACGAGTTTCTGACCTGGCTGTGGTACATGATTGACACGGATTTTGAGGCCCTGCAGAAGGCGGATCCGGAAATGGACGCCCTTGCCATCGGCAACCGGATCGTGCTGGAAAACCACCGGCACAACCAGGATGAAACCATCACCATCCGGGGCGACGGCGCGGGCCTGGAAGAAGGCGTCATGGCCCTGACCAAGGGGGCCAAGGTCACGGAAATGCATCTGATTTTCCGGGCCGGGGAACTGGAGTGGCGGTTTTCGGTCAAGGGCGAAAGCCTGAGCATCAGCAGCCTGAAAACCCCGCAGACGGCAAAGCTGGAATCTGCTGAGGATATTGAGGGTGCGGTGCTGGAGAAAATTTATCTGGTGGAACGCGTGGTCAAACTGGTGGAGCAGTTGTATGCGCAGTTTGCAAAACAGCGGTTTGACCCGGACTGGGACAACAAAGTCGTGCACCGGATCATGGCCTGGATACGGCAGGGTCCGGCAGCGGATTAGCATTGCGCCCGGATCCGGGGTGTTGAATCTTCTTTTAGAAGAACAGATCCGCAATCAGAATCCGCGTGCCAATGGCTACGAGGATGATGCCGCCGGTCATTTCCATGCGCGGGCCGAATCTGCGGCCGAAAATACGGCCCAGGCGGATGCCGGCAAGGGACATGGCCGAAGTGATCACCCCGATCATGATGCTTGGATACCAGATGTCCACATTCATCATGGCAAGGGAAAAACCCACGGCCAGGGCATCAATGCTGGTGGCCACAGACAGCATCACCAGTGTCAGCCCCCGGGAGGGATCTTTTTTGATTTGCTCAGATGGGTTTTCAAGGCTGCCGCGGATCATGCGCAGGCCAACAAACATCAGCAGGCCAAAGGCCACCCAGTGATCCACCGCAGATACCAGGTGGGCAATCCGGGACCCGGCATACCAGCCGAGTACCGGCATCATGAACTGGAACAGGCCGAAATGAAAGGAAAGCCGGAATATGGCCCTGGGATGCAGTCTGCCGGCGGTGCCGGCGGCCACGGACACGGCAAAGGCGTCCATGGCCAGGGACAGGGCAATGAGTATGATTTCAGCGATATTCATCAGCGCGCAGGCCGGATTTCTATGATGCGTTGTTTGCCTGTGTGATTGTCTGCATTTGTGAGGTATCAATATAAATTGGAAATATCAACCAGGAAAGGAGCAGGATGTATGAAAGATGTGGTGATTGTATCTGCATGCCGAACCCCGATCGGCACCTTAGGCGGAACGCTCAAGAGCCTTACCGGTGCGCATCTGGCCTCGGTGACAATGAAGGAAGCCGTTGAGCGGGCGGGAATTTCGCCTGAAATCATTGATGATGTGCGTTACGGGTGCTGTATGGAGCCGGTGGACGCATTAAACGTCACCCGGGTGGCCTGGCTTCTGGCCGGCTTTCCCGATAGTGTACCCGCTGTAACCCTTAATCGCGTCTGCATTTCCGGCATGGAGGCGGTGCTCTCCGGTGCGGCCATGATCCAGGCGGAAATGGCGGATGTGATCCTGGCCGGCGGCGTGGAGCACATGTCCGGCGTGCCCTATGTGGTAGAAGAAGCCCGTTGGGGATGCCGGCTTCAGGATCAGACCTTCAAGGACGCGCTGATCCATGGGCTGCACTGCGGCTCCCATATTATCCCGCACCCGGAAGACGGGCCGGTCAATGCAGATGAGCCGCCCCTTTCGTATTTCAAGGGCAAACCCTATATCATGGGCCACACTGCGGAGTTTATTGCCCAGCACATGGGCATTTCCCGGGAAGAAATGGACGATGTGGCCCTGCGGAGCCATAACAACGCCGAGCGGGCCAATCAGGACGGCTCCTTTACCGAAGAAACCGTGCCCGTGTCCGTGCCCCGGCGCAAAAAAGATCCCCTGGTTTTTGCCCATGACGAGCATTTCCGGCCGGGCCTGACAATGGACGATCTTCAAAAACTGCCCCCGGCTTTCGTGCCCAAGACCGGCACGGTCACGGCCGGCAATTCCAGCGGAATCAATGACGGCTCTGCGGCCATGGTGATCATGAGCGCAGACAAAGCCAAAGAACTGGGCTTAACCCCGCTGGCAAAAATCCGGGCCACCGGAAAGGGCGCCTGTCATCCCTCGGTGATGGGGTTGTCTCCGGTCCCGGCCGTCAAGGACCTGGTGGCCAAAAGCGGCATTCAGACAGATGATTTCGAGTTGATTGAGGTGAATGAAGCCTTTGCTGCCCAGTACCTGGGCTGCGAAAAAGACCTGGGATTGAATCGGGAAATCACCAACGTCAACGGCTCGGGCATCGGGCTGGGTCATCCCGTGGGCGCCACCGGGGCCCGGATCATGGTCACCCTGATCCATGCCCTTCGCAAACAGGGCAAAACCCTGGGGCTTGCCACCCTGTGCGGCGGCGGCGGGGTTTCCATGGCAACAGCGCTTGAGATTCTGTAACAGGCAAGGTTGGACAAAAGCGATGTAACGCATTTTCCGCAAAGGGGGGGGTTGTTTTTCCACCCCGCCTTTTTCGGATTCTTACGTGTATTCGGGCGACTGCTGCTGCGCGGAGTCGATCAGGTCTTTTACGACATTGAGCAGAGGCGGCTGCAGGTGCCGCCATTTGGGATGTATGGCCCGCCCCTGGTCCCAGACAAAATCCACGGCCACGTATTGCTCCGGGATTTCGTATTCGTTTCGCATGCCGTAGCGCACCGGGGGGTAATATTCCACATACAGCATCCGGTTGAAATCAATGGAGAAGTCCTGAATCACCCTGGTGGCAATATGGCCGGCACAGGACCGCACCGACATTTTGCTGTCGGCCACATCTGACACCACCACCACCTTGGGCCGCAACACCGTCACTCGTTTTTCCATATCCGTCTGCCTGCGGTCAAAAATCCAAAGCCGGCATTTCCCGCTGGCCAGGCGCAGCTTGCCGCCCCAGCCCTCCCATTCGTAAATGTCGTTGTAAATCAGCATACCTCTGGTCATTATCTCCTTGACAACAATGTGGTGATGCAGGCACTTACTATACGTTTCATCCAGGATGCTTTTCTGGAAATCTTTTTATTTCTTAGAAAATAAGGATGCAAGTGCCGGATGGCAAATGAATCACACAAACAAGCCCGGGGTGTCACCCGCCTGACGATTGACGGCAAAGAAATCGTGCTGGTGGGCACCGCCCATGTATCCCGGGAAAGCGCGGAACTGGCCGAATCGGTAATCCATGAGGAAAAGCCCGATACCGTGTGCGTGGAGCTTTGCGCCTCCCGGCACCAGTCCATCCGCAACAGCGCCCAGTGGCGGCAGATGGATATCATCAAGGTGGTCCGGGAAAAAAAGGCCTTTGTGCTTCTGGTCAACATGATGCTCACCGCGTTTCAACGCCGCATCGGCAAAAAACTCGGGGTTCGGCCCGGCGAGGAAATGATCCGGGCCCTGGATGCGGCCGAGGCCGCCGGCGCCGGGGTCTGCCTGGCAGACCGGGATATCACGGTAACCCTTTCACGCACCTGGCGCAGCACGAGCTTCTGGAACAAAATCAAGCTGTTTTTTCAGCTTCTGATGTCCATGGGCGGCATTGATGATATTGACGAGCAGGCCATTGAAGAGATGAAGCAGGAAGACATCCTCCAGAGCCTGCTCTCGGAACTGGAAAAATCCCATCCCTCCATCCGGCAGATCTTAATCGACGAACGGGACCGGTACCTGGCCCACAGGATACGGCATGCAGAAGGCCAAAAGATCGTGGCCGTGGTGGGTGCCGGGCATGTGCCGGGCATCAGCAAATATCTTTTTGACGACATCGATCCCGTCCCCCTGGAAAGGGTGCCGCCCCGGGGCAAAAGCCTGGTGGTGCTCAAATGGTTGCTTCCCCTGGCCATTTTATTGGCCATTCTGGTCGGTTTTTTTTTCGGCGGCGCCCAGACGGGCAAGTCCATGGTTTTCTGGTGGGTGGCGGCCAATGCGGTTTTTGCCGGTATCGGCACCGCAGCGGCGTTCGGACATCCTTTGACCATACTCTCTGCCATTGGTGCGGCTCCACTTACCTCATTGAATCCCATGATTGCTGCAGGCTGGGTGGCCGGTCTTGTGGAGGCGGGCTTGCGCAAGCCCAAGGTGGGGGACCTGGAGGATCTGTCCTCGGATATTTTGTCCATCCGGGGGTTCTGGCGCAACAAGGTCACCCGGATTCTTCTGGTTGTGGTGTTTGCCAATATTGGCAGCATGGTGGGCACTTTTGTGGCCCTGCCGCTGATGGCCCGGGTGCTCGGGGCCTGACAGGTCCGGCCCGTTAGGGCTGTATAATCTTTACCACCCGTCTTTGATACACCCGCCCGCCGGGCAGGGTGTGGGAGGTGTTGACCACCTCCAGCCGGTTTTGGGCAAACAGCCCGATGCATTCCGGATAAAGCGCCCATTCCCGGGTCAGGCCCTTTTTTTTTACGTCAGCAAGGGTGTCGGTTTCTTCGATGGCAAAACAGCGCTGGCCGATAATGGGCCCGGAATCCTCGCCGTAATCAATGAAATGCACCGTGCACCCGCCCACCTTGCAGCCGTAGCGGAAGGTGTCGCCATACCCGTCAGTGCCGGAAAACGCCGGCAGAAGTGCCGGGTGAATATTCATGATCCGGGGCCGGGCCGGGTCCGTGTTGACCCGGTCGATGAAATAGGGGGAAAGATTGCGCATAAACCCGGCAAGCACCAGCAGGTCAAATGGGTAGGGACGCATTTGTTGAATCAAGGCGGCTTCGGCAATGGCTCTTGTGCGCAAAAAAGTCCGAACCTTTTGCGCCTCTGCATCTGCGCTGAAAAAAGACTGTTTGGCCAGGATTTCCGCTTCGTTGAAATCCGGCGGCAGGGTTTGGGGCCGGGGACCGGCACGGTAATCCCGGATGATTTTTTTGTAGTTTACCACAAACGTGGCAATGCCGCGTTTGCCGGCTTTTTTCAGGCCGGCGGATTCGGGGTTGTCCGAGCCGGTAAATACCACCTGTCCGTTGATCTGTCCGGTTTCACAGGCCCTTAAAATGGCTTCCAGATTGGTGCCCGATCCGCTGATCAGTGCACCGATACGAAGTCGGGATGGTGTTTGCACGGTTTTTTTCTTCCCTGGTTGTTCTCACTGCTTGACACAGTTATGCCGATACATTAAAGAATGTGACTTCTTAGGCGATGATGCGGATATCATCCATGTTGAAATGCGTATAAAAAAAAACTTTTTTTGTAAACAAGGAATCCGGGCGCACAATCGCTTCAGGCGGTCCGCCCGGTCAAGGAAAGCGATATGAAGGAAATGGACCGGCTGGTTGGCATTATGGAAACGCTGCGGGCCCCGGGGGGGTGTCCCTGGGATGCCGCGCAGGACCACGAAAGTCTGGTGCCCGCCTTAATCGAGGAAGCTTATGAACTGGCCGAAGCCATTGAATCCGGCGATTCGGCCGCCATGGCCGAAGAACTCGGCGATGTGCTGCTGCAGGTGGTGTTCCACAGCATCATCGGCCGGGAGCAAGGCGCATTCAGTCTTTCCGATGTCATCGGGCAGCTCTGTCAAAAGCTGATTTATCGCCACCCCCACGTGTTTGGCCAAACCCGCGTCGCGGATGCCATGGAAGTGGCCCGTAACTGGGATCAGCTGAAAAACGGTGAAAAGGGCAAAACAGACAGAACGGGTATTTCCGACGGCATTCCCTTGAGACTGCCGGCGTTGATGTATGCGGCCAAGCTTCAGACCCGTGCGGCCAAAACCGGCTTTGACTGGGCCGATGCCGCGGGGGTGATGGAAAAAATCCAGGAGGAAGCCGATGAAACCCGGGCCGCCCTGGAGGCCCGGGATCAATCGGATGCCGCAGATGAAATCGGGGATTTGATTTTTTCCGCGGTCAATCTGGCAAGAAAGCTCGGCATTGATCCGGAGGCCACGGTGCGCCGGGTAAATCGCAGGTTTGCAGATCGGTTTGCCCGGATTGAAAAGGCTGCTGCAGACCGGGGCATTTCTGTTGCAGATATTCCCATGGATGAAAAGGAGCGTATCTGGCAGAAGGCCAAGTAAAAAAACGGCCCTTTCCGTATCCGGACCGTATTTTTTGCAGCGCGAACGGCCTGTTTTCATTTGAAGTGTTTATGCATTTATTGCAGTGGGTTATAACAAAGTGCCCCGGAACCGCCATGGGCCGGATGACAGCCGCGTGAATGTTTTTTTTTGGCGGATGATAAAAAAAATGACAAAGGCATTTATTTAAAATTTCAGTAGTTATGTGCATATGTTCAAAAAATGTTTTTTGTTGTCTTGACAAGCCCTTAGCAGGGTGTTTTGATACTTTTTTTAAAAAATTGATGAAGACGTTACCCATGCAAAACATATTGCAATTATTACGTATCGGGTTTATCCATCCTTAAACCGTGCCCGTGGGGCCTGGGGATAACTGCCTTACACAATGAGGTTCGATTATGAATTTTAAGAAGAAGTTGTCAGCAGCTGAATTCGTGGTGCTTGCCGAGATGAATACCCCCAAGGGCGTGGATATCTCGGAGCTCGTGACCAATGCCAGGCGAGTAAAAGACCGGGTGGATGCCGTGGTGGTGCCGGACATGGACAACGGGGTGATGCGCATGAGCGCCCTGGCCGGGGGAGCATTGCTTCGCCGCGAGGGTCTGGAAACCGTCGTGCATGTCTATGGCCGGGATAAAAACCGGATGGCCCTGCAGGGAGATCTCCTGGCGGCATATGTACTGGGCATTCCCCACCTGCTGGTGGTCCCGGCCGAGCCCATGTCAAACGGCGACCACCGTGAAGCCGTAACCGTTGACGACCTTGATGAGTCCGGGATTCTGCAAATGATCCGCTCCCTGCGCGAGGGCGTGGATTTGTCCGGCTTTGATCTCAAAGGAGCGCCGGATTTTACCTCGGGATGTGCCATGGCCCAGGTGGCAGACGACAGCGGTCTGGACCAGGAGATCGAGACCGTAAAACGGAAAGTCGAGGCCGGCGCCCAGTACATTGTCACCCCGCCGGTGTTTGATCTGGCCGCCTACGGCCGGATCGCGGATGCGTTAAAGCCCCTGGGCGTGCCGGTGATCGCCACGGTGTTTTTGCTGAAAAACGTTGGCATGGCCCGATATATGTCCATTCATGATCCGGGTTCCCGGATTTCCGAGGACATGATCCGGCGCATCCGCAAGGCCCCGGACCGGGAGGCTGAATGTATCCGCATGGCCGGCGAAACTGCGGCGGAACTGAAAAAAATGGTTCAGGGCATCAAGATTGCCACCCTGGGCTGGGAACACCGGTTGCCCGATATCCTGGCCAGCGCCGGGCTCTAGGCAGAAAGCCGGATTGTCAGTCGGCCGGGTGCCGGCTGACCGCGTTTGAAATGCGGCAATCCAAATCATGCTATCAATGGGGGAACCCATGCAGGAATATACGGATATGAATACCAGAGAAACGGACAAACAAAGCGTGCTGGTGATCGGCGGGGGCGTGGGCGGCATTCGTGCCGCCCTGGACCTGGCCGAGTCGCGGCGCGATGTGGTTCTCATTGATAAATCCTATTCCATTGGCGGGCTGATGACCCGCCTGGACCGGACTTTTCCCACCAACAACTGCGATCTGTGCACCATCTCACCCCATTTGTCCGAAAGCGGCCGGCAGCTTCGCCTGGATTTAAAACCCATGACCGTTGTGGAACAGGTGGAGGGCCAGGCCGGTGATTTCAGGGTCACGATCCGGACGCTGCCCCGCTACATTGATGTGGAAAAATGTACTGCCTGCGGTGAGTGTGCGGAAAAATTTCCGGACTGGATCCGCTTTACCCCGGGCCTGGATCCAAGGGCGCCCACATGCATGCGCTATCCCCAGGCAACACCGTATGCATTTTCCGTGGATGCCGATAAGGTCACGGATTTTGACGCACTGCAGAAGGCCTGTAAAGTCGGGGCCATTATCACGGATGACAAGGAAAAAACAGAGACCCTGTCTGTGGCTTCCATTATCCTTTCCACAGGCGCTGAATTATTTGATCCGGCGGTGCTGGACAATTTCGGCGGCGGCCAGTTTCCCAACGTGGTGACCGGCCTGGAATACGAACGGCTCATGTCCGCCTCCGGACCCACTTTGGGCCAGCTGGCCCGGCCCTCGGACAACAAGCGGCCGGCCCGGGTGGCATGGATTCAGTGCGTGGGATCCCGGGGCATCAATCGCCAGGACGTGCCCTATTGCTCCAGCGTCTGCTGCATGTATGCCTTAAAGGAGGCCATTGTCACCAAGGAGCGCTTTGCCGAAGATATCGAGGCCAGCATCTTTTACATGGACATGCGGACCTGCGGCAAGGATTATGAGCTGTATCTTAACCGGGCGGTAAACGAATACGGTGTGAATCTGGTCCGGTCCCGGCCCCATTCCGTGGTTGAAGATCCGGAAACCGGCAACCTGGTCATCACCTATGCCACAGACGACGATGAGCGCCACAAGACCGAGGTCTTTGACATGGTGGTGCTTTCCACCGGCTTTCGAATTCCGGCCAGCACCCGGGAACTCGCCGGCCGCCTGGGCATTGATCTCAATGAACACGGCTATGCGCAGACCAGCGGATTTTCTCCGGTGGCCACATCGCGTCCGGGCATTTATGTCTGTGGTGTGAGCGAAAGCCCCAAGGATATTCCCGAAACCATGATTCAGGCCAGCGCGGCAGCGGCCATGGCCGGAACACAACTGCACCTGGAACAAGATACCGGGGCGGAAGAAGAGGATTTCCCTCCGGAAATCGATGTATCCGGCCAGGATCCCCGGGTGGGGGTGTTTGTTTGCGACTGCGGCCCCAACATCGGTGATGTGATCACGGTTTCCGCACTCGTGGAAGAGGTCCGTTCCTTTCCCGGGGTGGCCTATGCCGAAGCCGTGGGCTATGGATGCAGCAAGGAATCCATGGACAAAATGGAATCCCTGATCCGGGAGCACGGGTTAAACCGCGTGGTTATCGGCGGATGTTCACCACGGACCCATGAAACCAAGTTCCAGGACATGATGCGTTGCTGCGGCTTAAACAAGTACCTGGTGGAAATCGTCAATATCCGGGACCAGGATACCTGGGTGCATACGGACCGGCCGGCGGATGCCACCCGCAAGGCTGTAAAAATGCTGGAAATGGGAGTTCACGCGGTGGCCCGGGCGCATCCGCTCATGGAGCATTCCCTGCCCATGAATCAAAACGTGTTGGTGGTCGGCGGCGGGGTCACCGGAATGAATGCCGCCCTGATTCTGTCGGATCAGGGATTCCGGGTTTATCTGGTGGAGCGTGAAGCCCGGCTCGGCGGCATTGCCAGAAATATCCGCGCCACCCTGGAAGGCGACGATGTGGGCCGGTATATCACTGAACTGGCGGAAAAAGTGACGGCAGACCAGAGAATTCAGGTGCTGACCCAGTCAATCATCGTGGATCACAAGGGCATGCCCGGCCGGTTTACCACCGGCATCCAGACCGGCCCGCGGATGCACTACATGCAGATCGAGCACGGGGTGAGCATCCTTGCCACCGGTGCTCTGGCCAACCGGCCCGGGCAATACCTGCTCGGAGAAGACGACCGGGTCATGACCCAGCTGGATATGGATGCAAAAATCGCAGATGATCCGGAATCCGTCCGTAGCATGGAACAGGCGGTGATGATTCAGTGCGTTGGCTCCAGGGAGCCGGGCAATCCCAATTGTTCGCGCATCTGCTGTCAGAGCGCCATTAAAAACGCCCTGCGGATGAAAAACCTCAATCCGGATATGCAGATTTATGTGTTATACAGGGATATGCGCACTTACGGCTTCCAGGAGGATTATTACCGGGAGGCAAGAAAGCAGGGCGTGAAATTTATCCGCTATGAACCCGAAAGGCGGCCGGAAGTCAGGGCGGATAAGGACGACCTGGCCGTTTGCGTCTACGATGAAGTCCTTGGCCGTTCTCTTGAGATTTCCGCTGATGCCCTTGTCCTGAGTACCGGTCTGATTGCCGACGATGAAACCACTGAGGATCTCTCGGTGATGTTTCATTTGCCCCGCTCAGATGACGGATATTTCCTGGAGGATCATGTCAAGCTGCGGCCCACGGACATGTCCGTGCGCGGCTTTTTCGTGGCCGGCACGGCCCATGCGCCCAAATCCATTCGCGAAAGCATCACCCAGGCCCAGGCCGCAGCCGGCCGGGCCCAGACTTTGCTGGCAAAGCAGTGGATCAACCTGGGGGCGTCAGTGGCAAAGGTGGAAGGCGATAAATGCGCTGCATGCCTGATATGCGTCCGGGTCTGCCCCTATAACGTGCCTTATATCAATGCAGAAGGCTATTCGGAAATCGATCCGGCCAGGTGCCACGGCTGCGGTACCTGCGTGGCGGATTGCCCTGCCCGGGCCATACAGCTCATGCAGTATGAAGATGATCAGATACTGGCCAAACTCGATGGGCTATTTGAGAGGATGAACTGATGACCGACTCCTTTGAACCCGAAATTGTTGCATTCTGCTGCCATTACTGCGCCTATACGGCCGCGGACATGGCCGGCAGCAAACGGATTTCCTATCCGCCAAACGTCAAAATCATCCGCGTGCCGTGCACCGGCAAGGTTGATGCCATTCATATCATGAAGGCCCTGGAAAAGGGCGCTGATGGTGTCTATGTGGCCGGATGCCTGGAGGGGGACTGCCATTTCAAGACCGGCAATATCCGCGCGGCCCACCGGGTCAGGCGGGTTCAGGCGCTTTTGGAAGAAATCGGGGTGGAGCCCGAGCGGGTGGAAATGATCACCATGTCAGCCGGCATGGGAGAGCGATTTGCGAAAACAGCCCGGGATTTTACGGAAAAGATCCGGCAGCTCGGCCCCAGCCCGGTCAAAACCGCTGCCCGGGATTTTCGCCGGCGGGCGGTGAGTTAATCATTGAAATCGAATCTGGAGACAAAAAGATGATCACGGCTGTACGAAAACCCATGGAAGAGATTATCGCGTGTGTCGAACCTTATGACCGGATTCTTCTGGTTGGGTGCAATGAATGCGTCAGTGTGTGCTCGGCGGGCGGCCGAAAGGAAGTCGCGCTTCTGGCTTCGGCGCTGCATATGCATTTCATGAAACAGGGCAAAACCATGGATATCCGGGAGATTACCCTGGAACGCCAGTGCGACCCCGAGTACGTGGAAGAGCTTGTGACTTCCGTGGACGGGTCGGATGCCATTTTGTCCATGGCATGCGGCTGCGGGGTGCAGACAATCGCGGCCCGGTACCGGGAAAAGCCGGTATTTCCGGCGGTCAATACCACTTTTATGGGCGCATCCGAGCGCCAGGGGGTATGGTCGGAACGGTGCCAGGGGTGCGGAGACTGCGTGCTGGGCATTACCGGGGGGATCTGTCCCATTGCCCGCTGCTCCAAGCGCCTGATGAACGGCCCCTGCGGCGGTTCCACCAAGGGTAAGTGTGAAATCGATGCCAACGTTGACTGCGCCTGGCAGTTGATCTGGGACCGGTTAAAAGCTTTGGGCCTGGAAAGGCGCATTGAAGATATCATGGAAGCCAAGGACTGGCGGACAAGCCGGGACGGCGGACCCCGTAAAATTATAAGAGAGGATCTGGCATCATGAAAACCGAAAGCAGACTGGAGAAGGTACTGGCCTCGGGTGCGCTGGCGGTTACCTCCGAGTGCGGCCCGCCCAGGGGTGCGGTGCCCGAAAAGGTAAAGGAAAAGGCGGAACTGTTGCGGGGAAGCGTGGATGTGATCAATGTCACTGACAACCAGACAGCCATGGTCAGAATGTCGAGCTGGGCCGCCGGCATTCTCATCCGCCAGCTCGGGCTTGATCCGGTGCTCCAGATGGTGACCCGGGATCGCAATCGGCTGGCCATGCAGGCAGATATTATAGGTGCCTATTCACATGGCATCAATACTATGCTATGCTTATCAGGAGATCATCCGCATTTCGGCGATCATCCCATGGCCTCCAATGTTTATGATCTCGATTCCGTGCAATTGATCCAGGCAGTGGTGAAAATGCGCGATGAAGGCAAATTCCAGGGGGGGAAAGATATCGACCATCCGCCGAAAATGTTTGTGGGCGCTGCGGCCAACCCCTTTGCCGATCCCTTTGAACTGCGGGTGATGCGGCTTGCCAAAAAGGTCAAGGCGGGCGTGGATTTTATCCAGACCCAGTGCATCTACAACCTGGACAAGTTTGAAACATGGATGAAGGGGGTCTGCGACCGGGGCCTGCATGAGCAGGTCTATATCCTGGCCGGGATTACGCCCATGAAAACCGCGGGTATGGCCAGATACATGAAAAACCGGGTGCCCGGCATGGATGTGCCCGACGAGGTGGTCAAGCGAATGGAATCGGTTCCCAAGGAACAGCAGCCCGAAGAGGGTATAAAAATTGCCGTGGAAACCATCCAGCGCTTAAAAGAGGTCAAAGGCGTGGCCGGATTTCATATCATGGCCATTGAATGGGAGGAAAAAGTTCCGGAAATCGTTGAAAAAGCGGGTCTTCTCCCCCGACCCGAAGTGTAGCGGCCCTGGCTTGAAACCAGGCGGATAGCAAAAATTGACGAATCAGCAAGGAGCCGATCAGATGAGTGAAAAATTTATTATGGTTGTCGATGATGATCCGGACTTGGTGGAGGCCGTCTCCATGAAGCTCGAGTCCAAGCAATTCCGGGTCGCCAAAGCCTATGACGGTGAAGAGGCGATGGAGAAACTCAAAGGGGAAAAACCGGATCTGGTGATTCTCGATGTGATGATGCCCCGGAAAAACGGCTGGGTGGTCTGCGACGAAATCAAAAACAACGATGCCACCAAAAATATCGTTGTGGTGATGCTCACCGCAGTGGGCGATGCCGTTCAGAGCACGAGTTATACGCATCATGACGGCAAAACAACTCTGGCCGACGATTATGTGCCCAAGCCCATTGACATGGACAAGCTCATGGAAATCGTGGATGATCATCTGGGCGCCTGATGCTTGATTTGAAATGACTTTTATACGGATAAACGGTCTTCGAATGAGCGGTCGGTTTGCCCGGCTATACCAGGAAGTTGACGCTTCGGTTAATCAGGAGTCCGTTTATCTGTATCGGAAGCTGGCTGCCGATCGGATCAATATTGTTTTTTTGTCACTTGATTTTCTCCGGAACCCCCGGCAGATTACCTGCATGGTGGCACCCGGCGCGGCACCGGCGGCAGCAGGTCAGGACCATGATCAGGGGGCGGCCGGATTGGTTTCCCTCTTTCCGCACCGTTTTGATCCGGCTGCCATGGCGGTGGTGTTTGCTGCCCTGGGCCAAAGACAGATTCCATGGTACGCCATGGCCAGTTCCGGATCCATGCTCACGGTGGTCACGGATTATGCCGGCCAGCAGCAGGCCGCCGAAGCTTTGGCCGAATACATCCAGCTGCCCCCCGGCCATGGGCCCCTGCGCGTTCAACAGGATTACGATGACATTGCCAGACGGTTAAAGAGCGCACCCGAGACCGTGGCCCAATATGTGGAAGCCCGGATCCGGACCTATGGCATTGCGGTCAAGACCGGCCTGAAGCTGTGCCGGATTGACTTTCATTCCCATGAGCAGGTTTTGCTGGGCCGGGCCCTGGAGGGCCTGGCAGCCGACAAGGCCGGTTTTGCCTATATAAGCGCAAACCGCGCAGCAGAAGGCCAGGGCCATTTGGCCGTGGCCCTGGATCCGGGACAAACCCTTGCCGATGCCCCGGATATTACCGCTCACCTGGCGCCCGCCCTTTGTTCCAGCCGATTGGAAATCCGTGAAAATGTTGAAATGCTTTGTTTCCATGGCCCGCATTTCGGCGATCGATATGGGATTGCGGACAAGGCGCTGGGCTGTCTGATAAATGCGGGCATTCCCGTCTGGTTGGCCGGGTGCGTGGGCGCAACCGTCTCCATCATTGTCCCTCCGGGCATGGCCGGGCCGGGGGTGGAAGCGCTTTCAACAACATTTGATCGGCCCTGACCGCCGGGGTCGCCCCGGGTGGCGTCCGAACAGGGGAACGGATACGATAATTGGATGCAGTGATGAACAACGTCGTTGACAAAGAGGAATTAAACTGGCGCCTGCGCGTGTTTGACTCCCTTTCCTATCCGACCCTGATCATACGACCGGATTACACCCTTGTCAGCGCCAATCAGAAATTTCTGGAACTGTTTGAGGAAGACCAGGAACGGATCCGGAATCAAAAATGCTACCATTTTTTTTACAAAAAAAATACGCCCTGCAAAGCCGAGGACTGCCCGGTGGTAAGGGTTTTAAACACCCATCAGGGCCAGACCGTGACATGGCGGAAGGAGGAACGCTGGGAGGATCGGGTTTTTTCCCCTATTCTCGATGATAACGGCGAGGTGGTCTATATCATTGAAAGCATTCGAGATGTTACCCGGGTCAAAATGCTTGAAAGCGAGCTTTCAGAAACCAAGGAGCTCATTACCCGGGTGGTACAGAGTTCGGCCAGCGCCATTGTGGCAGCTGACCGCAAAGGCCGGATCCAGCTCATGAACCGTGCGGCCAAGGAGTTGTTCGGGGTGTTCAACAAGGAATGCTGGCCCTTTGATAACGCAGAGCAGCTTTATCCGCCGGGTAAGGCCAAGGAGATCATGAGCATGCTCAGAGATGAAACCATGGGGGGCAAGGGAAAGCTCTCCGGGGTGCCCGCCACTATCGTCAGCGCAGACGGTGAGGAAATTCCCGTGGAAATGAGCGCGGCCATTATCTATGACGACGATGACAATGAATCGGCCACAATGGCCATATACAATGATCAGCGCAAAAAGCGCGAAATCGAAAAAAAGCTAAAGGAGGCTCAGCAGCAGCTGGCCCAGTCTGAGAAAATGGCCTCCCTGGGTCAGCTTGCAGCCGGCGTGGCCCATGAGATCAACAATCCGCTCACTGGTATTTTGATGTATTCGAGCATGGTGCTGGAGCATCTGGAACCCGGCAATCCCCTGAGACAGGATCTTGAATGCGTCATTGAGGATGCCAACCGGTGCAAGGAAATCGTCAAAAGCCTGCTGGTCTACAGCCGGAGCACGGATTCGCGCCGTCAGATCATTCATATCAACAAGCTGGTGGAGCAAAGCTTCCGCCTTACCCGGGACCAGAAGATTTTCCGCAACATCTGCATTCAAAAAGAATTGGACCACGAGATGATGCTGATCAACGTGGATACCAACAAGCTCAGTCAGGTGGTTATCAACCTGATTATCAATGCCGCCGATGCCATGGGCGGCAGGGGTGAACTCACTGTGCGCACTTATCGGAACAAATCAGCCCAAAAGGTTTTTCTGGAAATTGCCGATACCGGCCCGGGCATTGCTGAAGAAAATCTCAACAAGATATTTGACCCCTTTTTTTCCACAAAGCCAAAGGGCAAAAGCACCGGCCTGGGCTTAAGCATTGCCTACGGCATTGTGGAGCAACACGGCGGCCGGATTTCCGTTAAACAAACCGGGCCGGAGGGCACAACGTTTCTGCTGGAACTGCCCCAGTATATCCCGGCAGAAAGTTGATGGCACCGCAAAAAGTCCAATATCTGCGTTACGCGCAATTTCCCGGAACTTCACATACGGATAACTATTCTGCATTCTTCGAAATTGCGCAAGTCTTGATCTTGAACTTTTTACGGCGCCATCTATAATCAGACTTTTACGGGCGCATCAACGTTAAGAGGAAAAAATGACCACAAACCACGACCAAGAAGACCTTATGCAAAAGCCTTCCCGGAATCCGGATGCCGAGGGCGACACAACGGTGCGCGGAAACGTTGATGAGATTTTTTTCCAGCCAAGGGTGATGGTCATCGATGATGAGGAACGGATCCGGGATGCCTGTGACCGCATGCTCACCGAGGACGGTTTTGAGGTGGCCTGCGCCTGCAACGGCGAAGAGGGTCTGCAATTAATCCAGGAGGCCCATTTTGACATCATTCTGCTGGATCTGATGATGGCCGGGCTGTCTGGTTTTGAGGTGCTGACCCGGGTCAAGTCCCTTCATCCGGATACGGTGATCATTGTGATTACCGGTTATGCCACCATTGAGCACTCCATCGAGGCCATGAAAAAGGGGGCTTTTGATTTTCTGCCCAAGCCTTTTTCCCCGGAGGATCTGCGGCTGGTGGTGCGAAAGGCCATAGAGTTCATCCGCACTCTTCAGGACATTTCCACGGAAAAGTCCCGCATGCGCGTACTGATCAACCTGCTGGCCGACGGCGTGCTGACCACCGACAATCAGAAGAAAGTGGCCCTGGCCAACCCGGCTTTTCTGAAAATGATCGGTTCCACCCGCACAAATGTTCAGGGCTGCCCGGCGGATGAAATTGTTACCGATTCCGCGCTGCTGGAAATGATCGATCAGGCCCTGGGCCAGCCCTCCGGCAGTTTTTCAGAGATCACCGAGGAGATCCGGATCAGCGGAGATTCACAAGACAA
This sequence comes from Desulfobacteraceae bacterium, assembly GCA_021737045.1. Lineage (GTDB taxonomy): Bacteria > Desulfobacterota > Desulfobacteria > Desulfobacterales > Desulfosalsimonadaceae > Desulfosalsimonas. The sequence goes on from JAIPES010000001.1 coordinate 69,288, forward strand.
GGAAACGATTCTGGGTGCCACATGCATACCCTTCCGGGACCGGCTGGGCCGGAATCTGGGAACGGTGACCGTGTTAAACGACATTACCACCCTGAAGCATCTGGACCAGGTCAAGTCGGATTTTGTGTCCATGGTGGCCCACGAGATCAAAAGCCCTTTGAATTCGGTGCTGATGCTCCTTGATAATGTGAAATCCGGCCTGGCCGGCGAGGTCAACGACAAGCAGGCCGAAATTCTGGGCCGGGTCACCGAGCGGATCAAATCTTTGACCTCGCTTTCGTCTGAACTGCTGGACCTGGCCAAGATCGAATCCGGGCTGATTCACCAGGAAAGAGAAGAGGTGGATATCGCCGCACTGATGGAAGAGCAGGCGGATTTATACAGGCCCAAGGCAGAAAGCCGATCCATTGACCTGAAAGTGCTGCCGGCCGATGGGCCGGTATCGGCAATGGGCAATCGCACCAATCTTTGCGAAGTCATGGCCAACCTGATCTCCAATGCCATCCGCTATACCCCGGAAGGCGGACAAATCCGGATTTCTGCAGGGGTTGAGGACAATTTTGCAGTTTTTTCCGTGGCTGACACGGGATTCGGCATTGACGCCGAGGAGCAGGAGCGGATTTTCCAGCGTTTTTACCGGGTAAAGACCGAGCAGACCCGGCCCATCAGCGGCACGGGCCTGGGGCTTGCCATTGTCAAAAGCATTGTTGAGGCCCATCACGGCCGCATCCAGGTTGACAGCCAACCTGGTCAGGGCAGTACATTTCGCGTATATTTGCCCAGAATGCAAATGTAAACCAATCCGGGGGAATTGGAAAACCTGTTCCCTGTAACCCGGACGGGTTGAATCGAACCAGTGGAGGATACAGCATGTTTAAAATCGTAAAACGAGAAACCATGGCTGATGACACGGTTGTCTTAAACGAAATCGAGGCGCCGCGGATTGCGGCCAAGGCCCGTCCCGGCCAGTTTGTCATCCTGAAAGCCAATGAGACCGGAGAGCGGATCCCCCTGACCATTTCGGATCTGGACCCGGAAAAAGGCACCATCACGGTGATTTACATGGTGGTGGGCAAGTCCACGGCCCTGTTTCAAACCCTTGCGGTTGGAGATGGTTACCAGGACGTGATCGGTCCCCTGGGAAAACCCACGGATATTGAAAAGCTCGGCAAAGTGGTCTGTGTTGGCGGCGGTACGGGTGTGGCAGTGCTGTTTCCCATTACCCGGGGTTTTAAGGAGGCCGGAAACGAGGTGATCAGCATTATCGGTGCCAGAAACAAGGACTTGCTGCTGCTTGAAGACAAGATGGACGCGGTATCCGATCAGCTTCATGTGTGCACGGATGACGGTTCATACGGGCATAAGGGCTTTGTCACAGAGGTGTTAAAGGATGTCCTGGACAATCACAAAGTGGACCTGGTGGTGGCCATCGGCCCGGTGCCCATGATGAAGTTTGTCTCCAAACTCACCTATGAATACAATGTCAAAACCCTGGTGAGTCTCAATCCGATCATGATTGACGGAACCGGGATGTGTGGCGGATGCCGGGTGTCAGTGGGCGATGAAACCAAGTTTGCCTGCGTGGACGGCCCGGAGTTCGACGGCCACAAGGTCGATTATGACGGACTGATGCAGCGGCTCAATGCCTATGCCCAAGAGGAAAAGGCAGCTTACGAACAATACTGCAAATTGCACCAAACCTGATGCATGAATATGGCCTCCCCCGGAGGCAACGGAGGAAGCAACATGACACAAAAAGCGTCAAAAAAGGAAAAAACACCGCGTCAGCCCATGCCGGAACAGGCCCCGGAGGTGCGGCGGCGAAATTTTGAGGAAGTCCCCCTGGGATACAGTCCGGAAACGGCTGTGAAAGAGGCACAGCGCTGTCTGCAATGCAAAAAGCCCGCCTGCGTGACCGGATGCCCGGTCCAGGTGGATATCCCCGGGTTTGTGGGCCAGATTGCCCAGGGCAATTTTGAAAACGCCATTCAGACCATCTGGGGCAAAAACAGCCTGCCGGCCATCTGCGGCCGGGTCTGCCCCCAGGAAATTCAGTGCGAGGGCGAATGCATCCTTGGCAAAAAAGATCAGCCCCTGGCCATTGGCAACCTGGAACGGTTTGTGGCAGACCGTGCCCGGGAGGAAGTCGCCTGCGAATTTCCGGCAAAGGCGGCGCCCACGGGCAAAAAAGTGGCCATTGTGGGTTCCGGGCCCTCCGGGCTGACAGTGGCCGGCGACCTGCTGCTCAAGGGACATGACGTCACCCTTCTTGAAGCCTTCCATAAACCCGGCGGTGTTTTGGTTTACGGCATCCCGGAATTCCGCCTGCCCAAGGAAATCGTGGCCTGCGAGGTGGCGGGCCTTGAAAAGCTGGGCCTGCGAATTGAATGCAACAACGTGGTGGGACGCACCGTGAGCCTGGATGAATTGTTTGAGGACGGCTATGATGCGGTTTATATCGGCGTGGGTGCCGGTTTGCCAAAATTTCTCAATATCCCGGGGGAAAATCTCATCGGCATCTATTCGGCCAACGAATATTTGACCCGGGCCAACCTGATGAAGGCGTACCGGTTTCCCGAATACGACACGCCCCTGGCCAAAGGTAAAAACGTGGCGGTTCTGGGTGCGGGCAACGTGGCCATGGACTCGGCCCGAACGGCCATGCGTCTGGGAGCGGAAAAGGTGCGCATTGTTTATCGCAGAAGCCGCGATGAGATGCCGGCCCGGGCTGCGGAAATTCATCATGCCGAAGAAGAGGGCATTGCGTTCTATCTTCTCACCAGCCCCATTGCCTTTATCGGTGATGAAAACGGCCGGGTGGTGCAGATGAAGTGCCTGCAGATGGAACTTGGCGAGCCCGATGAATCCGGCCGCAGGCGGCCGGTTGCCGTTGAAGGCTCCGAGTTTCTGCTCGACTGCGACCTTGCGGTGGTGGCCGTGGGTGCTGACGCCAATCCCCTGCTGACCCAGTCGGATCCCGAGATCGCCCTGAACAAATGGGGTTATATCATTGCAGATCCCAAAACCGGCAAAACCACCAAAAAAGGCGTGTGGGCCGGCGGCGACATTGTCACGGGCCAGGCCACGGTGATCCTTGCCATGGGCGCGGGAAGAGACGCAGCCAACTCCATCCATGATTATCTGACAATCGGCTGGTAGACCTCCGGGTTTACCGGATGGACAGCATTTTTTTGACCGCGCGAAGCGCCGGGTTCCGGATTTCCTCCGGAACCCGGACCTCCCCGGACAAGTGCGCCAGGGTTTCGGCCACATGTTCCGGGGTTGTTTTTTTCATGTCCGCGCAATACATTTTTTCCGAAGCCGGATAAAACCGTTTGCCTGGATTGGCTTTTTCAAGGGGGTAAATCAGGCCGGTTTCGGTTCCCACGATAAACTCGGTGTGCGGCGATTGCCGGGCAAACAAAAGCATTCCCGAAGTCGATGTCACAACATCGGCCATGGCCGCAACCTCTGGCCGGCATTCGGGATGGGCCATGAAAACAGCCCCTGGATACCGCCGGCGGACCTGGTTTACCATCTCCGGGGTAAGCTGTTGGTGATAGGGGCAGTACCCGTCCCAGGCGTGAATGGTGATGCCGGTTTGTGCCGCGGTATAGGCGGCCAGGTTCCGGTCCGGGGTCATGAGGATTTCATCTGAATCCAGGCTGCGGGCGACTTTCACGGCATTGGCCGAGGTGCAGCAGACCGTGGAAAGGGCCTTGACCGCAGCCGGTGAATTCACATACGTGACCACCGGCATTTCCGGCAGGGCTTTGAGTTTTTCGGTCAGGGCTGCGGGCGTGACCATGTCGGCCATGGGGCATCCGGCATCGGGCCGGGGCAGCAGCACGGTTTTGTCCGGGCAGAGAATGGATGCGGTTTCGGCCATGAAGTGCACTCCGCAGAACACCACCACATCGGCACTGGTTTCAGCGGCCTTTATGCTCAGTTCCAGGGAATCGCCGCACAAATCGGCCAGGTCCTGGATTTCCGGCGGCTGGTAATTATGGGCCAGGATCAGGGCGTTTTGTTTTCGGGCAAGGTTTTTGATTTTTTCGATCATTTCCGGGTCCATGGTGTCCTGTTTTCTGCTGCCGGCAATATTTTGTAAGCTCCGGATTTTGGGCCATGCAATCGCATCAGTCTTCCATTTGGATGACATCTGCGCCCGCCGGGATTTCAAAGTCAAACAGCCGGTCGGGCATTTCCGGGTGAAATTCCACATTTTCAAATACAATCCGCGTGATGTCGCCATAGATGTTTTCCGTGGCGACCTGCTCGATTTCAAGGCTTTTGCGGTTGACCTTCATGTGGATCTGCTCAAGATCGCCCTGCTGATTGCGCGGAACCAGTTTGATCCGCCAGGACTGGTCACCGGAATCAGCAAGAGAAGCCTTGAAAACGTCAGTGATGCGCGTAAAGTCGGCCAGAAAGCTTGCTCCCCGGCCGCCGCCGAAATGCACGGCCGCATCGCCCACCACCACCTGGCGGTCCGCAGGACGGTGAATCCACAGGGTTTGGCCGTCTGTGACAATAAGATAGGTCTCGGGCACCTCGTATTGCCAGCGCATTTTTCCGGGGTGCTTGAACCAGGCCCGGCCTTCGGCGGTGTCTGTGATATCCATGGCCTTGAGGGTGGATTTCTGGCGGAAATCCGCGGTGAAATTTTTTTTTCCGTAGTGATCGTTTAGTTTTTCAATTACCTCATCCACCGTTTTTGGGTCCGCAGTGTCGGTTTTTTTGGCCGCCCGGGGCATGGCGGCTGACAGGCAGAGCATGCAAATAACAGCCATGATGATGAAAAGCCGCTTTTTTGTCCGCATTTGCGGGTATCCTTCTTTTTGGGGTTTTGGCAACATCTCGGGTTTATGGCCGATTGGTGCCATCGGCTTTTGGCGATTGCCGCTGGTGTCCATATTATAGTGCAAAGATTGATATTCATTCATATTTTTTGCCATGTAAAGTAAAATCCGGCAAAAATGTCAACCGCATTGTTTCTTCTGCGGGCAATCGCCGGCATACATTTTTTCGGGATGTTCGCATGATGCCGGGCCGGGGACGGTTTGCTCCCTGCTGACCGCTTTCGCGCTCAATGCGACTCGCAAACCGACCCCGCCCGGCATCATGGCCGTCACCCGGGTTGACAGCCGGTGCGATAGCTGCGGCGGGGTTGTACGGCCTTTTGAACGGTCCGGGCCGGGCAGCAGATTTTTTCTTAAATTCAGGCGGTTTCGCCTGCATTTGAAGCCTGTTTTTTCCTTGACTTGGGGTCTTCCGGTCTGATAGATAAATACTTTTTATCAAAGTCGGGCTTTCGGCGCGTCCAGTTGACCGGATGCTCAGTATAAATCAAAAGCGTTTTACCCTAGTTTTGCTGGTTTAAACCAATATATCAGGAGGTACATTATGCAAAGAAGGATCGCAAAGGCAGCTGTTGTGGGTTCCGGGATCATGGGGGGCGGAATCGCCGCCCTGCTTGCCAGTGCAGGCATCAAGACCCTGCTGCTGGACATTGTTCCGTTTGATCTCTCCGATGAGGAGAAAAAAGATCCCAAGGCCCGCAACCGAATCGTGGAAAAGGGCCTGGATGACGCCATCAAGTCCAAACCGCCGCTTTTTATGGACAAAAAAAGCGACCCGGCACTGGTCACCACCGGCAACCTGGAAGACGACATTGACAAACTCGCCGATGTTGACTGGATTGTGGAAGTGGTGGTGGAAAATGTGAAAATCAAGCAGGATCTGTTCAAAAAGATCGACAAGGTGCGCAAGAAAGGCACCGTGATCAGCTCCAATACCTCGGGCATTCCCTTAAAGGAAATGTCCCAGGATCTCAGCGATGACATGAAAAAGCATTTCCTGGGCACCCATTTTTTCAACCCGGTGCGCTACATGCACCTGCTTGAGATCATCCCCGGCCCGGATACAAGCCGGGATGTGCTCCAGTTCATGGCTGATTTCTGTGAAAAATACCTGGGCAAAGGCATTGTCTGGGCCAAGGACACCCCCAATTTCATCGGCAACCGCATCGGTATCCAGGGCATGGGCAAAGCCATGCACGCCATGCTCGAACACGGCCTGACCATCCCTGAAGTGGATGCTATTTTCGGCCAGCCCATGGGCCGGCCCAAGACCGCTACATTTAAGACCGCCGACATGGTGGGGCTCGATACCATGTATCACGTGGCCAAGAACTGCTACGACATGTGCCCCGAAGATGAAATGCGCGACACCATGGCCCTGCCCGAATTTGTCGAAAAAATGGTCAACAACAACATGCTTGGCAACAAAACCAAGGGCGGGTTTTACAAAAAGGAAATCACCCCGGAATGGAAAACCATCCGCAAGGTGATCAACCCCGAGACCCTGGACTATGAGGAATACGGCAAGGTTGATTTTTCCTGCCTGGCAGAGGCCAAGAAAAAGGCCTCTCTTCCGGAAAAAATGCAGACCATTGTTTATGCCGACGACAAGGCCGGCAAGTATGCCTGGGATGTCATGGCCACCAGCCTGATTTACGCGGCCAACCGGATTCCCGAGATTTCCGATACCATCGTGGACATCGACAATGCCATGAAATGGGGCTACAATTTTGAAATGGGCCCGTTTGAGGCATGGGAAGCCATCGGGGTGAAAAAATCCGTGGAAAAAATGGAAAAAGAAGGCCGCACCGTGCCGGAAAAAATCAAGAAGTTTCTGGATGGCGGTAACGAGACTTTCTACAAGATCGAAGGCGGCAAAAAATATTTTTATGATTTTGCCTCCGGCTCCTACAAGCTTGTGCCGGTCAGCGAAAAACAGATCAGCCTCTATAACCTGCGCCAGGAAAACAAGGTGGTCAAAACCTCGGGTTCCTGCTCGCTGATCGATCTTGGCGACGGTGTTTTTGACATCGAGTTTCATTCCAAGATGAACGCGGTCAACCGTGAAATGATCGAGTTTATGATCGAGGCCCACCAATACGTGGCTGAAAACGGTGTGGGCGTTGTCGTGGGCAACCAGGCCTCGGGCATGCCGGCTCCATTTTCTGCAGGCGGGGATCTGGGCTTTATGCTTGGTCTTGCAAAAGAGGGTAAGTTCTCTGAAATCGATGATTTCATCAAGACCGTGCACCAAAGTATTCTGGCATCCAAGTACGCACCTTACCCGGTGGTGGCCGCCCCGTTCGGTCTGGCCCTGGGTGGCGGATGCGAAATCTGTCTGTCGGCTGACCGCGTGGTGGCCAATGCCGACCTGTTCATGGGTCTGGTGGAAGTCGGCGCCGGTCTGGTGCCCGGTGGTGCGGGTATGATGCATCTGTGGCAGAATTATATCAAGTATAAGCCCCAGATTGCCAAGATCACCGATTATGGCGGGTTCTTTGTTCAGGCATTCATGCAGGTGGCCCAGGCAAAAGTCTCCGGATCTGCGGCAGAAGCCAGAAATGCCGGTTTTCTGCGTCCCGCTGACCGGATCGTGTTCAACAAGGACCTGCTCATCGGCGAGGCCAAAAAGGAAGTGCTCAAGATGGTCGATGACTGCTACGCGCCCCCGCGCAAGGAAAAATTCCCGGTGTTCGGCCGTGAGGGCCAGGGCATGATCTGGTCTGAAATGCTGAATATGAAATCGGGCGGATACATCACCCCGCACATGGAAACCATTGCCAAACGGGCCTGTTACTGCTTAGCCGGCGGTGACGTGCCCGCGGGCACTCCGGTTGCCGAGGATTATCTGCTCAAGCTGGAGCGCGAAGCCTTTGTGGATCTTTGGCGCACAGAGCAGACCCAGCAGATGGCAGAGCACATGATGAAAACGGGCAAGCCCTTGTTCCTGTAACAGATATAATAACTGAAAGTTAGGAGGATATACAGATGAGAGAAGCCTATATTGTCACATCGCTCCGCACGCCGGGCTGCCGGAGGGGCAAAGGCGCATTGGCCCAGACACGGCCGGAGGATCTGCTCAAGACCGTGATAGAAGCTGTCATGGAAAAGACCCCCAATCTGGACAAAAAGGACGTTGAAGACCTGATGATCGGGTGTTCCTTTCCCGAAGCCCAGCAGGGGCTTAATATCGGACGTATTATTGCCCAGATGGCCGGTTTCCCGGACTCAACCTGCGGGGCCACGGTCAATCGTTTCTGCTCCTCGGGGCTGGAAGCCATTTCGCTGCAGGCCATGCGCATCAAAAGCGGATGGTGTGATGTGGCCATCGGCGGCGGCATTGAATCCATGAGCATCGTGCCCATGGGCGGCAATATGCCACGCCCCCATCCCAAGATGGCAAAGGAAAATCCGGATGTCTATGTTTCCATGGGCATTACCGCCGAAAACGTGGCCAACCGTTACAATGTCACCCGGGAAATGCAGGACGAGTTTGCCTATCATTCTCAGATGAAGGCGGCAAATGCCAAAAAGAACGGACTTTACAAGGAGCTCGTTCCCACCCCGGCCTCCCGCTTTGTTGAAAAAGACGGCCAGTGGGAAGAGCAGACCTTTGTCCAGGATTTTGACGACGGTATCCGGGAGGTCACCACCATTGAGGGGCTTGGAAAGCTTCGTCCGGTTTTTGCCGCAAACGGATCGGTGACCGCGGGAAATTCCTCCCAGACCACTGACGGGGCTGCAGCTACCCTGATCGTAAGCGAAGAGGCCCTGAAGAAATACAATCTGGAGCCCATTGCAAAGGTCAAAACCTATACCGTGGCCGGCTGCAGGGCAGATGAAATGGGTGTTGGACCTGCTTACGCAATTCCCAAGGTCCTGGACATGGCCGGTCTTAAGGTTGAGGATATCGGCATTTTTGAAGTCAACGAGGCATTTGCCTCCCAGGCCATCTACTGCATGCAGCAGCTCGGGCTATATGATGACAAGAGCCTGTGGACCGCTGACAGTGACAAGCGCATTGTCAATGTCAACGGTGGGGCAATCGCCCTGGGCCACCCCCTGGGCTGCACCGGCGCCAAGCTCTGTGCCCAGCTGATCAACGAGATGAAGGAACGCGGCGTGAAATACGGCGTGGAATCCATGTGCATCGGCGGCGGCATGGGTGCTGCGGCTGTATTTGAGCTGGTATAGACGATACAACAGGGCGGTGTTTGATACCGCCTGTTTGCGATGAAAACAAAAAGGCTGCCGGGTGTTTACCCGGCAGCCTTTTTTATGGGCTTTTCGTTTGTCCTTTAGCAAAAATTATTTGTTCCTGCTTTCAAATTCCTTCATAAAGGATATCAGTTTTTCAACGTTTTCCACTGTGGTGGCGTTGTAGATCGAGGCCCGGCAGCCGCCAACCGAACGATGGCCTTTAAGACCGCCAAGACCGTTTTGGGCGGCTTCGTCAATGAATTTCTTTTCCAGTTCCTCGCTGGGCAGCCGGAAAGTGACATTCATCAGAGAGCGGCTGTCGAGATCCGCGGTTCCCTTGTAAAAATCGCTTTCATCAAATGCGGCATAAAGCAGTTCCGCCTTTTTCCGGTTGATTTTCTCCATCTCCCCGAGTCCGCCAATGGTCTCCTCCAGCCATTTGAGCACCAGCTGCACCGTGTAGATGGCAAAGCATGGCGGGGTGTTGTACATGGAGTTTTTTTCCACATGGGTGCGGTAGTCCAGCATGGTGGGCAGACCGTCGGGGATGAGCTTGAGCATATCATCGCGCACAATCACCATGCAAACCCCGGCAGGGCCGATATTTTTCTGCGCCCCAACATAGATCATGCCGAATTTGGACATGTCAATGGGCCGGCACATGAAGTCCGAGGACATGTCCGCAACAAGGGGTACATTTCCCGTGTCCGGAAACTGATCCCACTGAGTCCCCTTGATGGTGTTGTTGGAGGTTATATGGACGAATTCGGCATCCGGGGTAAATGAGAACTCCTTGGGAATGTAGGCGAAATTGCGGTCCTCGGAAGAGGCGGCCACGTTGAAGTTCTTTTTCTGGATTTGGGCTTCCTTGATGGCCTTGGTGGACCATGTGCCGGTGTTGATGTAGTCGGCTGTGCGGCCGTCTGCAAGGAAATTCATGGGGATCATGGCAAACTGCAGGCTGGCGCCGCCCTGGAGAAACAGGACGTGATAATCATCCCCGATGCCCAAAAGACGCTTGGTGCGGGCTACGGCATCATTGATCACATTGTCAAAGTCGCTGGACCGGTGACTGATTTCCAAAATGGACATGCAGCAGTTTTGAAAATTCAGTACATTGGCCTGAAGTTCCTGGAGCACCGGTTCGGGCAGGGCTGCCGGACCGGCGTTGAAATTGCAAATTCGATTGACTTCCATAAATGGTTCCTCCGGTTGATTATTGAAATAATTTTGGATAAATGACAAAATGAAACATAAAATAATAAGTATTACATAATTGTTAAAATAAGTCAACAACTAATGATTGTCCAAAATTGCAGGCAGTTGCATTTTTTTCACAGAGTCCTTCCACCGGTCGTAGCGGCCGGGTTGTTGACATCTGCGCGGCTTTGCCATAAAACAGATACCAATTTTGATCGATCCCGGAACATCCCGGGACATTGATCCGGTCAGGCCGTAAAACCGGGTTGAATCTCAGCGCTGGAGAACTGGAAAATGAAGATCTATGATTACCCCTCTGCTGAGGCGGAAAATCGGATTCAGGCAATTTTAAGCCGTGGCATAGATACGGCAGCGGCGGATTATCAAAATGTTTCCGCCATTGTCGGGGATGTCCGGAACCGGGGGGACGAAGCGGTGGTGGAATACACCAACCGCTTTGATGCACCTCAGATGCGCATCTCCGGGATCAGGGTGACAGCGCAGGAAATCGAGGCGGCCCGAAATTCTGTCGGCTCTGAATTTTCGGCCGCCCTTGAGACGGCGGCATCCCAGATTGAGGCGTTTCATCGCAGGCAGGTGCGCAATTCCTGGTTTACCGCAGACCGCGAGGGCGTGGTGCTCGGTCAGTTGACCAATCCAGTGGATGCGGCCGGGGTTTATGTCCCCGGGGCAAAGGGCGGTACAACGCCCTTGGTGTCGTCGGTGCTCATGGGCGCCATACCGGCTGCCATTGCCGGTGTCAGCCGGATTGTCATGGTGACCCCGCCCATGGAAGACGGCACAATCAATGCGCATTTGCTGGCAGCAGCACATCGGGTCGGGGTGACGGAAATTTATAAAACCGGCAGCGCCTGGGCCATAGCCGCCCTGGCATACGGTACAAAGACCATTAATCCAGTGGACGTGATCGTTGGGCCGGGAAATATTTATGTGACCCTGGCCAAAAAAATTGTCTCTGCGTTCGTGGGCGTGGATATGATTGCCGGGCCCAGTGAAATCCTGGTTGTGGCCGACGAAGCAGCCGATCCGGGTTTTATCGCAGCCGACCTGTTGTCCCAGGCAGAACACGATCCCCTGTCGTCGGCCATACTCGTGGCCACATCCCGTGATTTGGCCCAATCCGTGCAATCCGAGATTCAGCACCAGATGGCAGGTCTTTCCAGAAAACAAATCGCAGCGCAGTCCATAGAAGAGTTTGGTGCGGTTTTTGTGGTCCGTGATATTTCCGCGGCCTTGGCGTTGTCCAACCGGATCGCACCCGAGCATCTGGAATTGCAGATCCGGGATCCGTTTGCCTGGCTGTCGCTGGTCAAAAACGCAGGGGCGGTTTTCCTCGGCGCCTACACCCCGGAGCCGGTTGGCGATTACATGGCCGGCCCCAATCACGTGCTGCCCACCGGCGGTTCGGCCCGGTTTTCATCGGCCCTTTCGGTTGACTGCTTTGTCAAACAGTCCAGCGTGGTTTATTATTCAAAAGAAGCGTTTGAACGCGAGGCTGACGCCATTGCCGGTTTGGCCGAAATTGAGGGATTGTCCGCACATGCGGCATCCATCCGGCAGCGGCTTAAATCATGAGGCAGGCCTTAAAGTTGTCTGCCAGTATCCAGAGCCCGAACAGGATGTCTGCTTCGGGAAAAATCCGGCCTTGACAAGAGACCGGCCAGTACATATTTTAAGTTTTTGAGACTATACTCATAAGGTGGGAAAAATGGGAAGACCGCATAAAAAACGCAATGTCGCATACAATCCAAATGTCAGCTATTTCAAGCCCCGGGGGATTCCCATGAAGGAGCTTTCGGAAAGTGTTCTGACAGTGGATGAATGCGAAGCCATCCGGCTGGCCGATTATGAAGGATACTCCCATGAGGCCGCAGGAGAGCTGATGGGCGTTTCCAGGGCCACTTTCGGCCGGATTATCGAACAGGCGCGCAAAGTAGTGGCCGATGCCCTGATAAACGGCAGGGCCATCCGCATTGAAGGCGGTTCCTACCGGTTCGTGGATACGGAGCGGCGGTTTGGCTGCAAGGTATGCAACCATCAGTGGGTGCTGCCTTGCGGAACCGGCCGGCCGGAGAATTGCCCGGAATGCGGGGATATCCAGGTAGGCCGGGTTGGGCCCTCAGACAGCAAGCCCTCCGAGTGCCGATAGGCGCCGGCTTTTGAATTGTTCATTTTATTTTGCATATAAGGAGCAGGCAATCATGGAAAAGTGTCAGCAGGGCGGATGCAGCTCGCAGCAGGCCCAGCAGCAGCAACAGCAGCAGCAGGAACAGTCGGTCAAGGAAACCCTTGCCAAAATCAAAAACAAGTTCGTGGTCATGAGCGGCAAGGGCGGCGTGGGAAAGACCAGCGTGTCTGTGAACCTGGCCATGGCCCTGGCAGAAAAGGGATACCAGGTGGGCATTATGGATGTGGACGTGCACGGCCCGGATGTGCCCAGGATGCTGGGTTTGTCCGGCATGCTCACCGGTGACGGCAAAAAACTCGCTCCCATGCGCTACAGCGACCACCTGGCGGCCATTTCCATTGAGGGGCTCATGCCGGACAAGGATTCAGCCGTGATCTGGCGGGGGCCGCTAAAGCATTCGGCCATTACCCAGTTTGTCTCCGACGTGGACTGGGGGGAACTGGATTTTCTGATCGTGGATTCGCCTCCGGGCACAGGAGATGAGCCCATGAGCGTGGCCCAGACCATTGCCGACGCACAGGCCATTATCGTGACCACTCCCCAGGAGGTGGCCCTTTCAGACGTGCGCAAATCCATTAACTTCTGCAGCAAGGTGGAAATGCCCGTATTCGGCGTTATTGAGAACATGAGCGGGTATGCCTGCCCCCACTGCGGCGAAACCATTGAGCTGTTTGGTTCCGGCGGCGGGGAGAAAACCGCGCAGCAGTTCGGGCTCAATTTTCTGGGCCGGATTCCCTTTGATGCCAACATGGTCAAGTCCGGCGATGCCGGCCAGTCCTATATGCGTGCATATGCGGATTCGGCTGTGACACAGGCCTTTGACCGGATCGTGGAGCAAATGGGCAAGCTGATCTAAACCTCAGCTCAGGCCAAAGGGTTTGGCCGGAAAAAAACGGTTCAGAACCCCGATTCCAAAATCAGGGCGGGGCGCAGTGGTATTGAATGCGCCCCGCTTTTTTATTTGCGTTCCAGTTCGTTTAACACCAGGGTAATGGGCCGGGAATCCTCGCTTTCGCCTGAATAGCGGATGGGTCCGGGCCTGCGGTAACAATCCGGTCCGGGTTCGGCGGCCAGCCATTTCTCCCGCATGGCCGAAAACACCCCGAAGGCCGGGGCTTCAATGTCCACAAGGGATTTTTCCAGCACCAGGGCCAGTTTCCCTTTGCGTTCCTCCAGGTGCATGAGGGGGGCAATGGGAATGCCCAACGGCGTCCAGTCAGAAAAATCCTTTTCCAGGTTCTTGATGGCCGCCATCTGTCCGGTGGCCCCGCAGGCGATTAAGGCAAATACGGTTCGCCCCAGATTGTAGGTGTAGGTGCAGTCAAACCAGGTGGGATCATTTCCCCGGCCGTCATAGCCGTAGAAATGATTCTGGGTCTTGAATTTGGGCATGGAGGCCTTGTAGATTTTGTCAATGGGTTTGGGAATGTCTTTGCTTTCATCCAACACCCCTTCCCTGGCCAGGGTCTGTTTTAAGGTTTTCACCGAAACCGCGGATTTTTTGACCAGCAGAAAGGCATCATCGGTGTCAAAGTTTTGAAACAGGGCCCGGCCGTAAGTTTGCGGATCCAGGCCGCCTTTTTCCATGGTCCGGGCATACCAGCCCCGTTCGATGCCGATTTTATAGACGCCCTGCTCGGCCAGGGTTTTCAGGTAATCCCTGACCAGGCCCATGATCACCTTGTCGGTTTCCACCTGGGAGAACTGGAAGTTGCCGTGGCTGTCGCGCTCAGTGAGCAGGCCTTCCTGGAAAAACGGGGGCAGGACATTAAACAGGTCGTCATCCCGGGTGTTCCAGACCGTGAAAATATGGTTTTCCCGGGCCATGCGGGCCATGCGCCGCAAATAGTCCAGCTTGTCGTCCAGGGTCGGGAAGTCCGAGTGAAAATCCGTGTCATGGGTCTGGTTGTAGTCTGCGATAATGGTGTTGAGCTTGATAATAAACACCTGGATTTCATTGATAAATTCCAAAAGCCCCTCGGGCATGACAATCACGCCGTAATTTTTGCCCGCAGCCGCCCGCTTGACAATGCCGTCGCAGATCAGCCGGGAGACGTGCCGAAGGGTCATGCCATAGGCGGTATAATCCACGGTTCCCTGCTCACGGGCTTTTTCGATCCGCTCCTCGTCGATGAAATCAGCCACCTCCTCGCCGATGAGCGTAATATTGGGATGGACCTGCAGACCCACTTCCAGGGCCAGGTGGCTGGCCACCCGCCCCATGACCTTGCAGATATGCCAGTATTTTACATCTGAGCTGCAGTCCGCGCACAATCCGCTGACATTGTGGGCAAAGGCCCGGGCCGCAGTGTGAAAGCCAAAGGACATGGCACACAACAGCTCGTTGTTTTTGTCCCGCACCTGGATATCGCCGTCAATGGTTTTGGGCACGCCAATGACCTGGATGCCGTCGTTGAAAAACTCCTGGGCCATGAATGCGGCATTGGTGTTGGAATCATCACCGCCCACGATCACCAGGGCATCCAGGTTCAGATCCTGGCAGTGGCGACGGGCCAAATCCATTTTTTCCGGTGTGTCGATTTTGGACCTTCCGGTTCCGATCATGGTAAAGCCGCCCAGGTTGCGGTAGGAATCGACTTTTTCCCGGGTGATTTCCATGTAATTGTTTTCCAGGATACCGTCAGGACCCAAAAGAAATCCGAAAAGGCGGCTGTTTTCATTGGCCGCGAACATGGCGTCAAACACTCCGGCAATCACGTTATGCCCTCCCGGGGCCGGCCCGCCGGAAAACACAATGCCGATGTTTAGCCGCCGGTCCGAAGGTTTGGCTGCCGGGTCCGGCTCATCCCCGCCCACGATGCCCTCCACCGGGTTGTCAATGATATCCGGCAGGCTTTCCCGGGCCGAGGGGTGGATCTGAAAACCATAACGGTTTTCTGTTTCCAGCCGGATAAAAGGGGATTTGAAGACTTCGCACACAGGGGGAACAAATCCGAGCCGTTCAGACAAGGCGGAACTGGCGCTGCTGACGGTTTTTTCAACGTCTGCCTGCGCCATAAAAGACTCCAGCGACCAGGTGCTTTTTTCCGTCATTTGTTTTTTTCTCCGTTTTTTTCCGGGTTGCCGATTCTTATATGCGGGTCTGTATCCAAGTATATCGTCTGATGCCGGGGTGTCAAGCATCCAGGGCAGAAGGCGGTTTGATTTTTCTGAAAAAGCGGCTTTTTCGCACATCTCCTGCATTCTTTTTGCGCACAGGCGCAATCATTGCTATATTTGTGGGAAATATCCGAAAACGAAGTTTGTTTTTAAAATAGCAAACCATTGGTTCACAAGGAGAGGACAAATGCAGAAGGATCTGAAATCCTATTTTGAGGACACCGAGGGCACCGGCATTCTATCCACGGCCGATTCGGCCGGAAACGTCAACGCTGCTGTCTATGCAAGGCCCCATATACTCGAAGACGGCTCTGTGGCCATGATCATGCGCGACCGGCTGACCCGGAAAAATCTGCTGGAAAATCCAAAGGCGTCCTATCTGTTTATGGAGAAGGGCCCGGGCTACAAGGGCTGCCGGCTGTATCTGACAAGAACCGGCGAGGAAAACGATGTGGAGAAAATCAAGTCTATGAAGCGGCGGTGTCCCACAACAGATGCGGATCCGGACCAGACCGATCTGTACCTGGTCACTTTCCGGCTGGATAAAACCCTGCCCCTGATCGGTGCGGGCAGTGACAAGTGATAATGGAGAGAAGAAGCTGAAAGTTCTTATCTTTATAAAAGATTGCTGTTCGTGCTGGGTTCTGTGATTTTCGCATGATGCCAACCCGGTGGCGGTTTGCTCCCTGCTGACCGCTTGCGCGCTCAAT
>JAIPES010000110.1 GCA_021737045.1 Desulfobacteraceae bacterium
AAGCATTGACATTGCCGGGGCATATCTGGTCAATGAAAGCTACGAGATCGAAGCCGAGGAAAGCCAGAACCTCAACTCCTCGGGCTTTGCCAATATCGTGTACAATCCCTACGTGGGCTCTGATTACGAGCAGGAAACCTATACCTATATGGGATCGGTCACCACGACCATGCCGTTTTCCGTGCTCGGCGACATGACCCGCAGCATAACCCGGGTTTTAAACCCGCTGCACTGGTTCGGATTTGAGTGATTGATTTAATTTTATTATTTATTATTGACACGTCATAAAATTTTCCGTATTAATTAATTAACCATTCAGTTAATTGTTTTTTTCAGGCGCCCCCTCCTGAAGGCCCTCCCCTGTGCTTCGGCCGGGGGAGGGTTTTTTACAGGGAATCTCTGGAACCTAAATTGAGCCATTTAGGTTTAAAAAACAATCATGAACACACCGCAGGATGAAGCATGCCAAAGACCAGCCGGAATAACGGACGCCAGCGGCAAAACGCTGAAATCCGCAAGCCTGAGATCGTCAAAAGCTTTTACCAGACCCTCCTGGAACGGGGTTTTGAAGGCGCATCCATTGCCAAGGTGGCTGCGCGCATCAACATCCACCCCAGCCTGATCCTCCATTATTTCGGCAACAAGGAAAACCTCACCCTGGCGCTGGTGGATTACGTGATTGAAGAATACGCCCGCCTGCTGGGTACTGTGACACTGGAGGGGCTTTCACCGGAAGCGCGCCTGGAAAGGCTGCTGGAAATTATCTGGAGCCGGGAATATTACGAAAAAATTCACATTGCCGGCTCATTTTCACTGCTTGCTGTAAGCTTCCGCAACCCGCGCATTCGAGAGAAAATCGAAGGGCTTTACAGTGGCTACCGGAATTTTCTGGCAAAGGAAATCCAAAAGGCCTCGGATGCCGGTGTAATCGAACATCAGGATGCCATGCGCACCGCGGCCCGCATCATCACCCTGATCGAAGGCGCCCGGCATTTCCGGCACCTGTTTGTGGGAAAAGACGAATGCGAACAATATAATCAGGACATGAAGGCAGCCACACGGATGATGATGCAGATGCAATAACCACGAAGAACACGAAGTATTTGTTTTATATTATTATACTTTCGTGTTCTTCGTGTTGAATACATTCAGCAAGAGAAACTGGACTGTAGTTTTAACAAAGGAGTCGTTAATGGCAATCCGAACCGTAAAAAGCATCTGTTTTGAGTGTCACTCGCGCTGCGGAGTGGCGCTGGAAATCGAAGACGGAAAGCTCAAAAGCGTCCGGGGAGACAAAGCACACCCCATCAGCCGCGGCTATATCTGCCCCAAGGGAACGGCCAACCCGGAAATCGTCTATCACCCCGAGCGCATCACCACGCCGCTGGTCAAGTCGAAAACCGGGTTTGAAAAGACCTCCTGGGACCGTGCCCTTTCCATCATCGCAGACAAGATGACCGATGCCCGGGAAAAGTTCGGCGCCGAATCCGTGGTTTTCGGATCCGGCACCACCCGGGGGCTGGCCCCTTACTTAAACCGATTTCTCACATGCTTCGGATCCCCGAACTTCATGGCACCATCGAACATGAGCGGCGGGCCGATCGTTATGGGAAGCGCGGCCACGTGCGGATTCGGCCTGTCAGACCCGGACTATGCAAACAGCCGGTGCATGCTTTTGTGGGCCCACAACCCGGAGAAATCCTGGCCCGGCCTGTACATGAACGATATCCGCGACGGGCTGAAAAACGGAGCCAAACTCATCGTGGTCGATCCGCGCGGCACCCGCCTGGCCAAAAAGGCCGATCACTGGCTGCAGATCCGCCCGGGCACGGACGTGGCCATGGCCCTGTGCTTTATGCACGTGATTATCGAAAACGAACTCTATGACAAGGCGTTCGTGGAAAACTGGACCGAGGGATTCGAGGAGCTGCGCACGCACGTGGCCGAGTTCACCCCGGAAAAAACCGCGCCGGTCACATGGGTGCCCGCGGACCAGATCCGGGCCGCGGCAACCGCGTTTGCCGAAAACGCCCCGGCCGCGGTCGGCCCCGGCATGGGCGGGGTCTGCCAGGCAAATGACGCATTTGACCTGACCCGTTCGCTGACCATGCTGGCGGCCATTACCGGCAACCTGGAAGTGCCCGGCGGCAATCTGCGGCTCCCACCGCCCACGCACAGGCGCGCCTGCTATGGATCCGATCATGACCCGTTTTTAAACCTGCCCAAGGAGCAGGCGCAAAAAAAACTCGGCATCGACCGCTTTCCCCTGACCGGATTTATCCCGATTCCCTCGCCGCCCCAGACCGTGTGGCCGGCAATTGCAGAAGAAAACCCGTATCCCGTAAAAGTGGTGGGGCTGTTTGCCAACAACAGTGTGTGCGCCTATCCCAATTCGCAGCGGGTGCGCGAAGTATATGAAAAACTGGACTTCCTGTTTGCCGTGGACTACTTTCACACCCCCACCACCGAGCTGGCCGACGTGATCCTGCCGCCGGCGCACTGGACCGAGCGTGACGACGTGGAAGATTTGCTCATGAAAAGCTACGTGTTCTGCCAGCCCAAGGCCATCGAACCACTGCCCGAATGCCGGGATGAAAAGCAGATCCTAATCGACCTGGCCGGCAAAATAGGCATGAATGACTATTTCAAAACCGTGCGCCAGGCCCTGGACTACCGGCTGGAGCCCGTGGGCATCACGTACGAAGAGTTCAGGGAAGACGGCTGGTACTTCGGCGGATTCAGACACAAAAGCTACGAAAAAAAGGGCAAGTTCCGGACGGTTTCCGGCAAGGTGGCCCTGTATGCCGGTTTCCTGGAAGACCTGGGGCTTTCCCCGCTGCCCGTGTTCCGCGAACCCGGCGAAAGCCCGGCAAGCCGGCCGGACCTGGCAGAAGACTATCCCCTGGTGCTGACCACCGGCGGCCGCCTGCTGGTCTACTACCACTCCTCGCACCGCAACATCCCGTCGCTCAAAAAACGGGCCCCGGATCCGGAGCTCCAGATTCACCCGGATACCGCCCGCAAGCTTGACATTGAAGACGGGGAATGGGTATATCTTACCTCACCCCGGGGGCGCGTGGAAATCCGCGCCCGGTATTTCGCAGACATCGACCCCCGGGTGGTGCATTCGCATCACGGATTCTGGTACGGCGTGGAAAACGGGTGGAAACGGCTCAACATCAACATGATCACCGATGACGAACCGCTTTGCCCGGTGACCGGCTCCGTACCCATCAAGGCGCTGTTGTGCCGGGTGGAAAAAATGCAATAAAAATGTCAGTGGATGGTTAAAGCAAATGCGTGTACCCAAACATAAATCCGAAATCCGAATATCGAAATCCGAAACAATGACAAAAATCTGAATGACCGAATAGCAAAACAAGAGACTAAGAGCCTTCCGGGACAAAAGTTTTGGACATTTTATCATTTGGATTTCGAATTTGTTTCGGATTTCGGATTTCGTGCTTCGAATTTATTCTGGCAAAAGGAGTAAGTCTTGAATATAGACGACATCTCAACAGTACTCATTATTGGCGCCGGTACCATGGGCCAGCAGATCGGTTTTCAGTGTGCGGCTTGCGGGTATGACGTGATCCTGCATGATATCAGCCAGGATATGATAGACAAGGCAAAAGAGCGCCTGGGCCGGCTGGCCCGCAATTACATGAAAAGCTCCCGAATCGACCAGCAGGCCGCAGATGCCGCGCTTGCGCGTATCCGGACCGAAACCGATCCGGAGCAGGCCGGTAGATCCGCGGATTTCATCAGCGAGTCCGTACCCGAAGACCCGGAACTCAAGGCAAAGGTGCTTGCCCGGTTCAACGAGATCTGCCCGGCGCACACCATATTCACCACAAACACCTCCTCGCTGCTGCCCTCCATGTTTGCCGGGACCACGGGCCGGCCCGAGCGGTTTGCGGCTTTTCACTTCCACGACACCCGGTTTAACTATATCGTGGACATCATGCCGCACCCGGGCACATCCCCGGATACCGTGACGCTGATCGAAGGCTTTGCCCGGCGCATCCACCAGGTACCCATTGTCCTGAAAAAAGAAAACCACGGCTACGTGTTCAACGCCATGCTCATACAACTGCTTGAATCCGCCCAGAGCCTGGCGGCAAACGATGTGGCTTCAATCGAAGACATTGACCGCTCCTGGATGGGTGTGATGGGCATGGACATCGGACCGTTCGGCCTCATGGACAGCATCGGCATTGACACGGCATGGAAGATCAACGACTACTGGGCCCGGCAGACAGGCGATCCCCAGAGAAAAAAGAACACGGAATTTCTGAAAAAATACGTGGATTCCGGCAACCTGGGCACCAAAACCGGAAAAGGGTTTTACACGTACCCGAATCCGGCATTTGCCAGGCCCGGATTTATCGAAGGCAAAGCCGAATAAAATGACAAACAGCAAGCATCAAAACACGAAACCACGGGATTTGCAACTTACCTCCGCGGATGCGGGCATCGGAATTTCCCCGCAGACCCCGGCATCCGGATGCTGACCCGCAAATACAGCGGCTCAGGCGAGTCCGCCGGATCCGGGGCAGCCCTTTGTCATGGGCACTGTCCAGACAGCCGCGGGGAAGATCCCCCGGGTCTCCGGGGCACTTTCGTTTGCTGACAAACTGGGGACACTGAAAACCCGGCTGGGCATCGGCCGCATGAATTACACAGTGGACCCGGGGCTTTACGCACTGGGCGCCCCGGATGATCAAAGCCCGGTCCTGGTGACGGCCAACTTCAAGCTGAGCTTTGACCGGCTGCGTTCGGCCTTTGGCGGCAGGCATGCCTGGATCCTGGTGCTCGACACCAGGGGCATCAATGTTTGGTGCGCAGCCGGCAAGAAAACATTCGGCACCGACGAGCTGGTGGGCCGACTGAAATCCAGCGGGCTTGAAGACATCGTTTCCCACCGGCGCCTGATCCTGCCCCAGCTCTCCGCGCCCGGCGTTGCAGCCCATGCAGTCAAGCGGGCCTGCGGATTTTCCGTGACCTACGGCCCGATCCGGGCGGAGGATCTGCCCGAATTCATGGACCGGGGCATGAAAGCCAGCCCGGAGATGCGCACCAAGCGATTCCCGCTTGCCGAACGCGCCGTTCTGGTGCCCATGGAGTTTATCCCCGCGCTCAAGTGGATGGCCGTACTGCTGCCGCTTTTCCTCATCCTCGGAGGCGTGGGCTTTTCCGGAACTTTCGGCCGGGATATCGGCACGCACGGGCTGCAGGCGGTTTTCATGCTTGCAGGGGGGCTGCTGGCGGGCGCGGTGTTTACCCCGCTTCTGCTGCCCTGGCTTCCGGGCCGCGCATTTGCCGCAAAAGGCGCTGTTGCGGGGTTGATCACCGGATGCATCGTCATTTTCTTTGCCCGCGGTGCTCCGGACACCGCCGCCATCCAGGCAGAAACCGGCGGCATGCTGCTGATTTCCGTGGCACTGGCTGCCTACCTGGCAATGAATTTCACCGGGGCCTCAGACTATACCTCCCTTTCCGGGGTACGCCGGGAGATGCAATGGGCTGCGCCTTTACTGATCGCCGGGGCGTTGCTTGGACTGATCTTCTGGACAGCAGCCCGGTTTCTGTGATATATTTATTATAAGTGTTCACGGTTGTCGGTTCACAGTTTTTCCAATGAACTATGCAACGATTGAAGCGTTTTAGATATTGACTTCAACTCTTGAATTAATCTAATCTCTGTTTTTTTCGGCCGTGAACCGACAACTGTAAACCGTGAACGGGTACTATTTATTACATGGCAAGCACATTGACATACCTGAAAAATGTAACCAGTCTGGCCCTGGATGCAGACCTGTGCACGGGCTGCGGCATGTGCACCGTGGTTTGTCCCCGTGCGGTGCTTTCACTGGAAAACGGGAAAGCCCAAATCGTGGACCGGGATGCCTGCATGGAATGCGGCGCATGTGCGCAAAACTGCCCCACCCAAGCATTAACAGTCGAAGCCGGCGTGGGATGCGCCGCTGCACTGATCAATACGGCACTTGGCCGCAGTGAAGATGATTGCTGCTGTGTGGTGGACGCAAACGGTAAAAACAGCCCGTCCTGCGGGCCGGGATGCTGTTAGGCCCCTGGGGCAGGAACTTATAAATTCATGACAAGGGTCTGTACATCAGCCGGCGGATACGGCCCGGCCCCTTGCGGATTCAGCAGGCCAGATGACAACAACCGATGTACCCGCCCCTTGACGACTCCGGATATAAAACTGCGCCCCGGAAAGCTCTGCACGCTCCCGCATGCCGGCCAGGCCAAAGCCGGCATTTCCGTTTTCTTCTGCCTCCGGATCAAAACCTTTCCCGTCATCCGTGACTTCGAACCGGATCTGTCCGCCCTCCCCGCTTAATACGACCTTTACAACCCGGGCGCTGCTGTGCTTTCCGATATTGTTGAGGGTTTCCTGCAAAAGCCGGAAGATCACGGTTTTAACATCTTCGGGCACCTGGTCCTCTTGAACCGATACATGCTTTTCCACCCGGATTTCGGGATACATGCCGTTGAACTTCTGGCGCAGGGAATCAATGGTGGCTGCAATCCCCTCGTCCAGGGCCGCAGGCCGCAGATCCATGATAATCCGGCGCACTTCATGGGTGGCATCCCGGCTCATGGCGGCGATTTTCTCCAGTGCGGACAGGTCTTCTTTGCCAAGCTGGTCGCTGTTTTTGCTGATAATATTTTCCATGTACAGCTTAATTGCACTCAGGGTCTGGGCAATGCTGTCATGCAGATCCCGGGCAATGCGCCGGCGTTCTTTCTGCTCCGCATTGACCAATTGGCCGGATAAGTACCGCAGCTCGCGGTTGCTTTCCTCCAACTCCCGGGTCCGGTCTTCCACACAGCTTTCCAGGGATTGAGAATAGCGCTCCAGCTCGTTCTTGCTTGCGGCAAGCTCCCGGAACATGCTTTTATAAGGCGCCAGCAGGCCGTGGGCCACAATTGCCCGATATACCAGATAGGAAGACACGATTTTCAAAAGATGGCCCGTCATGTTGGCCGGCCCGTAGACGCTCACGTAATTTGTAAATGCAATTTCCGAGGCGATGGTAAAACCAATGGATGCCAGCAGCAGCCGGGTCATGACCGGATCCACGGCCGCGCGCCGCAGGTAGAGCGCAATGCCGGCGGCAATCAGAATCAGGCATATGATGTATTCGCTGATGATCTTAAAAGGCGTAAGACCCACACCCGGGATGTAGCACCGGGGAAACAGGTCAAGCGGAAAAATCAAGGCGAACAACACCAATGAAACCGCGCTGTATAACGCGATCACCACATTGGGATTCACCCGGCGGTGAAACAGAAAGGGAACGATCAGAAGGGAGATGCTTTCCATGTAGCGTGCGGCAATCCAGGCTTGGGTGGCATGCCCGGCGCCTTCCACGGCCAGGATGCCCATGCCCTTGTATACGAGCATATGGGAAAGATCCAGGAATCCCACAAAAAGATAGGCCGTGCCCAGCACCATCAAAAACCGGTCCCTGGAAAACGCCATGGTGTTCCAGGCAAACAGGAAAATGGAAAAAGACACCACCATGCTGAAAATTTCAGCAAGGCTGTGAAACAGCAGATAGCTGTGCCAGCCCGCCAGCACGAGGCCGGCCAGCAGGAGGGCACCGAGCGTATATGGTATCAGGTATCGTGTCGTCATCTCATGTGGTTGACATCTGGTATCTGATGCATATTAGATATAATGGTTGACAACCCAAATACGGAAAGGCAGTGGTTGTGACCCGCGAAAAAACCCTCATGGGCTCCGACGAGCTACTGGAGGGGCCCATTCTCGCCCATGAGGATTTTTCGCTAGCTGCTCTGCCAATT
>JAIPES010000111.1 GCA_021737045.1 Desulfobacteraceae bacterium
CAGCGGGGACGGGTTGGTTGTCCGATTGTGTGCTCATGGGTACTCCGTCAAAACTATTTGGGGTTCATCGTTGATGGCACCGTAAAAAGTCCAATATCTGCGTTACGCGCAATTTCTCAGAATTTCACGTACGGTTAAGTACGCTGCATTCTTCAAAATTGCGCAAGCCTTGATCTTGAACTTTTTACGGCGCCATCTAAAATCAGACTTTTTACGAGTGCATCAATGCTTAAATCCGCACGATTGCTTTTACAAATATATTCAATACCTACCCTCGGGGTACCATCCAAGGAAAATCCATTATCGAGTTTGGGCAGAATTGTCAATAAAAATAGAAAAACCTTCCTGCCGGTGCGCCCTACATGTAGCTGTGAAGCCCGGTTATCCAGGGCAGCAGGTTCACTCCGAAATATGTAAACAACACGGCTGCAAATCCGACGCAGGACAGGCAGGCGATCCGCCGGCCGGTCCAACCCCGCATGAGCCGGGCATGAAGCAGTGTGGCATAGATCAGCCAGGTAATCAATGACCATGTTTCCTTGGGATCCCATCCCCAGTAGCGCCCCCAGGCCTGCTCGGCCCATATGGCCCCGGTAATGATGCCTATGGACAAAAACAGGAAACCAAAGGTGATCATCTGATGGGTCAGGTCATCCAGGGTTTCCAGATCCGGCATCCGGGCAATCGGGCCGGAAGCCTGTTTGGAGCCGGCTGCGGATTTAATCAGGTACATGATGCTGATGCCGCAGGCAATGGCAAAGGCTGCGTAACCGAGAAAACAGGTGATCACGTGGGCGATAAGCCAGTTGCTTTGCAGGGCCGGGACCAGAGGCTGGATTTGACTGTCCACGGATGGAAGCGAGGCATAGGCGATGGCCAGGAAGGCAAACAGCGATGCAAATACGCCGATGGTGCGGACCTTGTACTTGAATTCCACAAACAGGTAAATGCCAGCCACTGCCAGGGAAAAGAAAACCAGTGATTCGTAGATATTGGACAACGGTGCATATCCGTATCCCATTTGGTAGGATTCGGCCCATCGAAGCCCAAAACCCAAAGCATTTCCGGCAGCCGCCGCGATCATTACACAGGTGCCCAGCCTGCCGGGCAGGCTTTTTTTGAATATCCACGCGGCAAGGTAGCATACAAAAGCCAAGCCGTAGATAAAAGTGACGATGGAGAGAAGGGTCGCACTGTTTGGCATAACAAATCCCAATCTGGTTATGTTTGTGTTGTCCCCGGGTCAGGCCGATGCCGGGCCGGGGGCATTTTTTCCAGTCTGCGGGCCAGCCTTTTTGCAGCGTTTTTGACCGCGGCCCTGTTGCGGGTTGATATCCCGGCAACCGCAATCCGGGTGTCCTGATTTTCCGGTATCAGTTCGATACACATCTTCTGATGATACATGAAAAACGTGATATAGCAGCCCAGGATCATGATCGCAAATCCCGCATACACCAGGGGAACCCCGGGATCCCGGGTGATCTGCAGGCCGGTGTATTCCTGAAGTTCGGCATCTTTGATCGAGATCCAGTAATCGCCGCGCCGAAAGCCCATTTTGTGGAGTTTCTTGTCAAAATTGGGATCCTTCAAGGCCAGCACCACTGGCATGGCTTTTTCCCCGGGGCGATCCAGCCGGCCCATATAAGTGGGGCCTAAATTGTGGAAGTTGGGTTCATAATTTTGAATCACCAGGGTGCCGCTGCCGCCGGGCATCTCCAGGGGGTCACCTATTGCCCCCTTTTTTTGAAACTGCATGCCGGAATTTTTATCTGTGAACTGAAGTGTAAACTCTTCTGCGGGTATTTCCCCGTAAGTGGATTGAAATATTTTTATACCCTTGTATCTGACGGGATCGTTGACCCGGAGTTCGCGCTCCATGACTACCTCGCCGTTTTCAACGATCGCGATATCGGATTTGAATTCCTTGGGCCGGCCCGAGGGGTACTTGGATACGGTAAAGTCCTCGCACTGTATGGCAAAATCGAGCTTGCGGTTCTGATCTGCGTTTTTTAATGAAAGCGTCTGCCGGGTTTGGCCCTCGGGCACGTTCATGTATCCTTCGAATCCGAAAATGGAGCCGATAAGCCCGCCGAGCATCAGCAGCAGCACGCTGAAGTGCACCCCGTAGACGCCCAGCCGCGTCCAGCGCCCCTTTTCGCCGAATACGAAAAAGCCTTCCCCGGATTCACGCTTTTCCACCCGGATGTTGGCGAAGTGTTTGCGCATATATGGTTCATAGATTTTTTTCAGCTCTTCCGGGCTTGCCCCCTGCACCGGCCACTCAAGGCGTCCGCCGGATTTTCGGAAGCGCTTGGGCTGATATTTCGGGGTTTTCGGGAAAATCACCTTCCAGGTGGACTTGAGCCGCTGGATGGAGCAGACCACCAGGTTGGCGATCAGCAGGCAAAGCAGCAGCCGGAACCACCAGGAATGGTACATGTCAAACAGGTTCAGCGCGTCAAACACGGTGTAGAACACCGGCCCGAATTTGCGTTCGTATACGGCCGGATTCGCATTTTGCGGGATGACGGTGCCAAAGATGGATGTAACCGCCAGGCTCAGCAGCAGTACCACTGAGAGCCGTACTGAGGCGAAAAAGCGCCAGATTTTATCCACTGCCGAGGAGTCGGCGGGTTTTGTGGTGTTCATATAACTTCCTTGAATTCAGAGGTGATTGGCAAATTTTTCTTTCCATATCAGATCCCGACCTTTCAGGCAAGAGCACAAAACATTCGGGAGGCATTTTCTCGGCTTGTTTTTCCGCGGGTTTTGATTTATATCTGAAATTGCAAACAATAGGGTATATAATGATTTTTACCGCTTTTTGTCCAAAATCCCAAAAGAGTCTGATTAAAGGAGATCGGGAGTATGAAACTTCGCCTGTCTTTGACAGCCGTCATTCTTGCCGGCATTGCGGCCGCCGTGGTGTTGGCCGGGTGCCGGGCCACCACCCGCGACATTTCACCGGATGAAAGTGTTCATTATGATGAAACATATGATTTTTCTGATAAAAAACAGATAGTTAACGATCTTGTGGATTCCCTGGCGTCCAAATCCCCGCTGGGCCGGGGCGAGAAGCGTCCGGTGGTGATTATCTATGACGTGGCCAATCGAACCTCGCATCACATCAGCACCTCGGGCATCACCGATGACATCCGCTCCGAACTGCTTTCCCGAGGCACGGCCCGTTTTGTCAACCGGGTTCGGCGCGACACCATCCAGGAAGAACTGTCCTACCAGTACGGCGGCGATGTCGCAAAGGAAACCCGCGTTAAGCAGGGCCGGCAGGTGGGCGCCGAGTACATGATCACCGGAACCCTCCGATCCATTCGGAAAAAGCAGCCAGACCAGGTGCGTCTCAAGCGCCGCACGATGCAGTACTACAGCCTGACCCTGGAGCTGACCGACCTGGAAACCGGGCTTATTGAATGGAGCGACAGCGCGGAAATCGTGCGGGAAGCGGCAAAACCGTTTATCGGGTGGTAATGGTGATCTGCAGCGGCAATGGACCGCGCCCGGATGTGCCCCGGAAGCCGGCGGCCCGGACTTTGCGTCGCGGGCTGATCCCGGTGCTTTTATGCGCCGTGCTGCTGTCCTCCGGATGCGCTTCCGGCAAGCTCGGCCAGGCGCGCTCAGAGTTTTACCAGGGGGAGACAGCCCGGGCGGCCGCCACACTCAGCAATGCGCAGGACATTCCCAAAAGAAGCCGGCTCTTATATTACATGGAAAAAGGGACGATTCTGTTTGCAGCGGGACAGTACGAGGAAAGTATTGAAGCGCTGCTGGCTGCCACTGCCCTGATGTCTGATCTGGAGATTGTCAGCGTCAGCCGCCAAGGCGGATCCCTGGTTACCTCCGAGCGGATCACCCCGTACCGGGGCGAATATGCCGAACGCCTGCTGGTGCATTCCTACCTGATGATGAACTACCTGCTGGTCCGGAAGTTCGATGATGCCCTGGTGGAGGCCAAGCAGGCCATGGAAGTCATCGAAGCCTATCCGGAGGCATGTGCGGATGATTATTTCACCCGGGCCCTGATTGCGCACTGCTTTGAGGTGACAGGGGAGATCAACGGTGCTTATATCGAGTACAGGAAACTGGCAGAAGACCTCTCTGATCCGCTGCCTTTGGCAGTTCCCCTCTATCGGCTGGCAAGCCGCTTGGGCTTTGCAGACGAAGCCCGCAAATATGCCAGTTGGCTCCGGGAGGCGGGCCGGGAGGTCCACCGGGGGCCGCCCGAGGCCGAGGTGATCGTTTTTGCCGCCCAGGGCCGGGCGCCCGAGAAAATTCCCAGAAACATTGTGGCCCCGCCATCTATTCGTTTTTCCTTTGTGCAGTACCGGAGACGATCCCGCGATTTTGTCGAGCCTGACTTTGCAGGAGTTCACAACCGCAGTCAGACGCGCGTGACCACCGATATGACCGACGTGCTCAAAAAATCCCTGAACCGGCGGGCCGCAAGGATGCTTGCCAAGGAGACCGCCCGGGTTGCAGCCAAGGAGTCTATTGCCAGCAACATGGAGGACCCGCTTGCCGAAACCGTGGCCCGGATCGTTTTTTTTCTCACCGAGGAGCCTGACACCCGGGCCTGGCAAACCCTTCCGGGGCACCTGAGCATGCTTCGCACCCCGCTTTTGCCGGGAACGCATCATCTGCGGGTGAGCCGTTCCGGACGCGGCGATATTCGACTGCCGGAGATCATCGTCAAGCAGGGCGCCCCCCGGCGGTACTATCACTATGCAGTGCGGTTTAAATAGTGCCCATCCAGAAATGGCTAATTTGCCCAATTTCTGGATGGGCACTAAATAGCGACTAACCGATGCTTCCTGTTATCCGGCCCATAAATCCGAAATCCGAAGCACGAAATCCGAGACAATGACAGAAATTCGAATGTTCAAATGGACAGAAGTAGGGGAATCAGGCAGGCAAATTTTTCTGCAAATGCCCGATGTTCCGCCAGTCCAGCCCGAGCATTCCGGCCGCGGCCCGGTCGGTTTCCACCGGATCATCGCCGGCCAGCAGTTTTCCCACAGGCGGATCGCACCTGCGACCGCCCAGATGCGAGTCCGGCATGCCCACGGCGGCATCCATCAGGGTGAGATCTGCATGCCGATAACGGTTCAGATCAAATACGGCGGCTTGCAGGTTTCTGTGAAATGTGGCCTTGTTCCATCCGCTGCCGGAATAATGTGCGGGCGGGGCAAAGCCCATCATGTTTTTCATGGTGCCGGTAAATCCGGACAGGGTATGCGCCTTGAGCACCGGCACGGATACAATAAAATGGGTCAGGGCGATTTCCGGCATGTAGAATTCCGGAAATCTCTTGCACGACCGGTTTTCCAGCCGTACCACGGCTTCTGCGTTCAAGTCGATGAGCCGGATGTTTTTTTCCGCGGCCAGATGTGTGTATCCGAGCGCCTCGAAAATTTGCATCCCGTCATAGGAAGGATCCCCGGTGCCCTCGGCGATCACGATTTGTGCCCGGGGATTGCAGGCGCGCACGTAGTCTATGACCGCCCCGCAGCATCGGGGCGGGGTGGTCACCGGAAACGGATCGGCCGTGACCAGGTTCGGTTTGATCAGGACGGCATCCTGGTTGACAAGGACGGTATCGGCCCGGATACGGTCGAATGCATCGGCAACCGAGGCCTCATAGGTGGTAAATTCCGCGATGGCCGTTGTCATGGGCTTTTCTTTTTGTCAGGGGTTTTCCCGGGCTCCGGTTTCGGCACCTCCGCATCGGTTTTTT
Organism: Desulfobacteraceae bacterium; assembly: GCA_021737045.1. GTDB lineage: Bacteria > Desulfobacterota > Desulfobacteria > Desulfobacterales > Desulfosalsimonadaceae > Desulfosalsimonas. The sequence goes on from JAIPES010000111.1 coordinate 5,750, forward strand.
CCGGCCGGATCCATAAGGTCGCGGCCCTGGCATTTTCCAGGTATTTGCGCGCCAGGCGGTTGATCTCCTCAACTGTGATACCGGCATAGTCGCTTTTGATGCTCCGGCTCCAGTCCAGTTGTTCGGGATGCCGGGCCGCGCCCTTGAGCACGGTATCGAGCCAGTATTTATTGGTTTTGAGCTGTTTGCGGATGCCGGTTAATGTGGGCTCTATGGCCCGTTTCAGCTCGTCTTTGGTGGCGCCTTTTTCGTGCAGCTTTCCGGAGATTTCCCGTATGGCGGTTTCCACCCTTTCGGCTTCATCCGGGTCAATGATTGCATAGCCGGCAAAAATCCCATAATCCGGGTAGGCCCGGCTGGGCTGATTATAGGCGGCCTGGGAATAGGAAGCGCCCATTTCCTCCCGGATGCGGATGCGCATGCGATCGGAAAAAATATCGGAAAGAACCGAGAGCCGCCGGGTTTTATGAATGTCCCAGATGTCCGTGCTCGGGTAGGCCACCATCACGAGCCCCTTGGAAATCCGGGTCGACACGGAGATATCGCGTTTTTCGCCTTCGGGAAAATCCGGGTTCTCTCGCTGCTCAGACGGGTTTTGGGCTTTTCTTTCAGGCAGGCTGCCGAAAAAGGTGGCTGCCGCGTCAATTACCTGATCCGGCTGGACATCGCCCACAATCGCGATTTCAACGGGCGCCTTGTCAAATGCCGGTTTTACCCATTTGCGGATGTCGGCCAGATCGGTTTTCTCCACGGCATCAAGCGACGGGAGCCCGAACCGGGAGTCTCCGCCGGCCAGAAAACGGCTGCCTTCCAGGACAAGGGCGCCGTGCACGGAGTGTATCAGGGACTTGTGGCGCTGCCGGTACTGCTCCACCGCGCGGGCGTACGCGGTCTGGCGGAACCCGGGGTCGAGCAGGTAGGTGTAGAGCAGTTCAAACATCAGAGAGGTTTCATCCGGCACGGAGTTTGCGGACAGGACGAACTTGTCGGCCTCCACGTCAAACGAGACGCTGGTGTTCTTGCCGGCAAGGGTCTGGTCGAGTTCTTCCCGGTTGAGCTGTCCCAGCCCGCTTTGATTGATCACTTTTTCCGCCATTTCCGCCAGTGCCGGGAAGTCTGCGGGCTCTGCGGACTCGCCGCGTCCGAAACTCACTGCGGTCAGCACTTGGTTGTCCTGAAAGTCCGTAGGCTTGACCATCAGCGTGACTCCGTTTTCAAAAACCACCCGGGTGATGCCGAGGTCTTCAATGTCCTGCCTGGATTGGATTTCCCCGGGGTTTTCGGGTGCCGACAGGTAGGGGAAACTCACCTGGCCTGATTCCTCCGGCTTTTCCACCGGTTTTTTCCGGCTTTGCTCATAGGCGTTTTTGATTTGTTGCTTCGGTTTTGCCTCCCCGTCGGATAAATCCGCGTTTCCGGTTACCAGGAGCAGCCGGTGGTGCGCGGCCCACTCGTTTTTCAGTGTCTGCTGGAGCGAGGCCGGGGTTGCAGCGTCCACTGCGGTCTGCAGCAGATCCTGTCTCTGCTGCGGGGATTGAAAGACCCGGTCGCGGTTTAAACTGCTCAGAATCTGCCTGGAGATATCGCCGCTTTTCCGTGTGGAAGCCCCTTTTACTGCCTGCTTGAGCCGGTTGGTGTATTCCTTTTGCACCCGTTTGACCTCGGATGCGGTAAAGCCGTGTTCCAGGGCTTGGCGCAGGGTTTTTTCAATTGCGCCCAGGGCGGATTCCCAGTTTTCCGGGGCGCAGTCCGCGGTGATTTCTGCGGCCTTGACAAACCGCAGGTAATGTCCGGAACTGATGCCGGCCTCGCTAAAAGGCGTATCTTCCCTGTTGAGCAGGGCGTCTATCCGGTGCTGCACGATCTGGTTGGCCATTTCCGCCAGCAGGCGGCGGCGCTGGTATTCCACGCTGTCGGCGGGCAGGGGTTTTTCGTCGACTGTTTCAATGGTCACGCTCGTATTGCCGGCTTCGGATTCGTGATGGTAAAAGGGCTCAATTCCCTGGTGCTCGACTTGCCCGAAAC
>JAIPES010000020.1 GCA_021737045.1 Desulfobacteraceae bacterium
TCAGCGGTGGAATCGCAAACCAACGCAATCTTTTTTGCCATATAAAAACTCCTTTCCATTAATCAGGACCGCGCGGGCCGTCCCTTTGCAGTGCAGAACCAATTGCCTCTGTTTTTAAACAATTTTCAAAGGTTGCATTTTATAGCAATTTTGTATACACTTGTAAAGAATTGATGGCGCCGTAAAAAGTGCAATATCTGCGTTACGCGCAATTTCTCAGAATTTCACGTACGGATAAGTACGCTGTATTCTTCGAAATTACGCAAGCCTTGATCTTGAACTTTTTACGGCACCATCTGAAATCAGACTTTTTACGGGGCCATCAAGGGTTTGATGAAACCGACTGCACAGACGCAGACGCAAATAATCGCGCAAAACAGCCCGAATGCTGTCCGGGCTGTGGTTTCAATCCGGTGTTGATATTTTTTAGAGAAATCGATATTCTGTTTTAAGGTAATATGTGCCGGACAGGCCGGATGGCTGCCTGTCGGGCCGAAGTAATTTGATGGCAACAGGAAAAATGCTATGATTTATACGCCTTATCATTATCGGCGCTGCATTGGCTGTCTGGGCAGGTCCCGGGCCAGGAAAAAAACGGCAAAAAAAGCCGTTGGTGGATTGTTTGTCATTGCCCTGCTGTTGTGCGCATCTCTGATGCTCCGGGACAATCCCGCCTCTCTGCCCGGAATCTCAGATTGTGCCGCTTTCCCGGAGCGTACCCCGAACAAAGAATTGCTCCGTCCCGTGACTACAGATACTGCAGCTGCAACAGCAGAGGCTGCAGATGCAAAGGCCCCCCCGGTCATGGAAAATCATCCCGGCGCCAGGCAGATATGGGATCAGGATTTTGGATCCACTCTTGAGGAAACCAGGGTCAGGGTTGCAGCCGGTGATACGCTTTATCAAATCCTGTGTAAAAAGGGTCTGGGCAGCCGGGAGGCTTATGATTTGACACAGGCCATGCGGCCGGTTTTTAATCCGGCGCAACTGCGCCAGGGCCAGGAACTGTCCATGGGTTTTGTCCGGGGTCCCCAGGGAAGCGACATGCTGCAGGTGTTAACGCTTTCGCTGGATGCCAAAACCAGGGTTGAGGTAATGCGCGGCAATGACCAATGTTTCAAAGCCCGCAGGGTGGAGCGTCAATTGCAGAAACGTCCGGCCCGGTTTGCTGCAGAGGTCAGTTCCAGCCTTTACCAGGCGGCCCGGGATCAGGGCTTGCCCATTTCGGTATTAATGAAACTGATCCGGGTTTATTCCTATGATGTGGATTTTCAGCGTGACCTGCACTCCGGAGACCGGGTTGAAATTTTATACGAGGAAAAAACCACCCCCGAAGGCCGGCGGGTTGAAGCCGGAGATATTCTGTACGCCGCCATTCGAACCAATGGCAGGACCCTTCGGGTATACAGGCATGAAACAAAGGAGGGAAATGCCAGGTTTTTTGATTCCGAGGGCAACAGTGTGCGCAAGGCGTTGATGGTCACCCCCATTGACGGTGCTGCCATCAGTTCCGGATACGGCATGCGCAGGCACCCGATTCTCGGATACAATAGGATGCATAAGGGTCTGGATTTTGCAGCCCCGAAGGGCACGCCCATCATGGCAGGCGGGGACGGGGTTGTCACCTATGCCGGTCCCCGGGGCTCTTACGGCAACTATGTGCATATCCGGCATCCCAATAACTATGAAACCGTGTATGCCCACATGAGCAGGCATGCCCAGGGTATTCAATCCGGAAAACGGGTCAAACAGGGCGATACCATCGGCTATGTCGGCTCCACCGGCAGATCCACCGGACCGCACCTGCATTATGAAATCCGGCATGCCGGCAAAAGCATTAATCCCTCCACTCTGAAAGCTCCGCCGGGCCGCGGCCTGGAAGGCGATGAAATGCAAAGATTTCTGGCTACCAAGGGGCATCTGGAAAACCTCTATGCTTCTCTTGCTGATTCGTCAAAACTGGCCCTGGCCAAGGCGCCTGATGAGCAACAGAAATTTCCGGCAAAAAATTAAAAGCGCGCACTGTTTCTTCCCGGACCCAATACAGATTCCGAAAAACGGCAAAATCACCTTTGACGACGAGCCAAAAAAGCCATAGTTTTATTATATATTGTTGCCGGGATTTGTTGAACAATATTCGGGCGCTGATGCCGGGCGCTGAAAGCACACTCCAACCTGCCGGAAAAGGGATGCATCCTTATGGGAAACCTGAGTTTCAGTTCAAGAATGCACAGGATTGTCGTTGTTGTTGTTATTCTTTTTTTGCTTGGGGTTCTGGCGTTTTTGGCATGGCATCGGTTCATGCAGTGGCATGAAGACCGGGTGGATTCGGCTGTCTTGCAGGAACGGCAAAAGCAGGAGCAAAAACGGGAGCAGATCGAGCAGAAACAGGTGCTTGACTGGCTGGAAGAAAAATCCGGCCGCCGCGAATCCGAAGAACTCTCTGAGTCCCGGATGCGGGAAGTCTTTGGGGAGCCGGTGTTGAGTGAAAGCCCTGGTATGGAATCCCGAAGTTCCTCCTGCCGCCGGCTTGAGCGCAAAATCGAGGCGTTTTTTGCTTACCTGGATAAAAAGCGGAATGTCGGGGCCAGGGGCTCTGAACAGAAACAGAAATCCTATGATGTCTTTGAACAGATCCTGGCGGACCTGATTGCCAAGCCGCCTCTGATCAATGATGAAACCCGGGACCTGGTGAGCCTGATGCGCAATCAGGCTCATTTTTTCCGCACCCTGAACAAACAGCGGGTGGAACTGGTCCTGGAAATTCTGCGGTCGGAAAAGGACGTGGTGGAGCCGGCAATGGCCGATTTTTACGATTACTACGTCTATAAGCAGTGTTGCAGGCAGAGTTCAAAGGATTGTATTTCTGAGGAAAGCCTGTATCGTTATGCCGGATTTTTCCTTGATACCCTCTCGGGCAAGAGCTATCTGATGCGCCGGCATCCCGTGGTGCGCACTTTGATCCGGTACTACTCCGTGCTGATCCTTGACCTGGCCAATGAGCAGGGATTAAACCGCCACGGCATTGACATCCGGCCTCATATAAAGCTGGTGTTAAATGATGTTGTGGCCCAGGAAGACCTGATTTTTCAGCAGCGGTATATCCGACAATTGCGGGATCTTCAGGAAAAATACCGGTTCTAACAGCTGTTGGCGGGGCTACGGAGGCCCGGGAAAACCGGGAGTCCTGAAACGCAAAAAACCTTTTGAAAACCATAACAGATTAAGGGGTATGGTGATGACGGAACAATGGGAAAAGGATCTGTCCTGCGCGGTTTCCTGCACCCGGTGCAATACCGCCCTTGCCGCCGCTGACCGGCGCATTCTTTCAGTTTACACCCATGCACCCATCTGCATGGCCTGCAAGAAAAAAGAGGAAAGCCGGCCGGATTACGAGGAAACCTCCCGGCAGATGATCGGGCAGTGCATGGCTGAAACCGAGGCCGCCTGGTCGGATCCGGGGGGGTATTGCTTTTATCATTTTTATCCGTTTACCTGTGAATAAAAGCCAGGCCTGTTTCAGGCCGGTCTCCGCCCGGTGTACAGGGTGGCAATACCAGCGGATAGCCCCTTCCAGCCCACATTTTCGAACCCGGCGCTTTCCATGAGCCCGGCAAAAGCCCGGGGCCGGGGGAAGCTGAGTACGGACTCGGGCAGATACTGGTAAGCCCGCATGTTTTGGGAAAAAAGACCGCCCACGGCCGGCAGGATTTTTTTGAAGTAAAGCAGGTACAATTCCCTCAGTATCCCTGCACGGGGGGTGGACAGTTCAAGTACGGCCATTACCCCGCCGGGCCGCAGCAGTCTGAAAAATTGCTCCAGGGCCAGGTCCCGCCTGGCGATGTTTCTGATGCCGAATGCAATGGAGATACCGTCAAAGCTTTGCTGTACAAACGGCGGATGCAGGGCGTCTGCAGCCAGCAGCCGCCCCTCTGGGTTTCTGCCCGCCTGCCTGCTCTTCCTGGCGGCAATGCCCAGCATTTCCGTTGAAAAATCAATGCCGCAAAGCCGGGCCCCGGGTTTCTGGCGCCATATTTCAAGCATCACGTCTCCGGTGCCGCAGGCCGCATCCAGGACCCTGGCGTTTTGGCCAAGATCCATGGCCGCCACGAGCCGCCGCCGCCAATAGACATCCTGCCGCATGCTCAGCAGCCGGTTTAAAAAATCGTAATAAGGCGCAATGGCGCCAAACATGCTTTTGACAAAGCCGGGAGGATTGTTTTTGCTCATTGACAATTCCATTTGATGCATTATTGTCCTGTTGTTAACATCCTGGTGTATTTATGATGCCGCCTTTGGCTTGATACTTTTCATAGCACAACATGTACAGGCTGCAAAAGACTTGCTTTGTTTCCGCGAAATTTGATAAGAAATTCGTTGCACCGCACCAGCGGGCGACAAAACCCACAACAGAAAACCGGTTAATCAGATATGAGTGAAAAACGGGACTATTACGAGGTTCTCGGCGTTGACAGAAACGTTGATTCCGCTGAATTAAAAACCAAGTACCGTAAAATTGCCCTGAAGTACCATCCGGACCGCAATCCCGGTGACCAAGAGGCCGAAGAGCGATTCAAGGAAGCCGCAGAAGCCTATGAGGTGCTTTCCAATCCGGAAAAGCGGCAGCTTTATGACCAGTTCGGCCATCAGGCATTTGAAAACGGCGGCAGAGGCGGCCAGGCCGGCGGATTTCGGGATTTTGAGGATATTTTTTCCAGCTTTGGCGACATTTTCGAGGATTTTTTCGGATTCCGCTCCGGTGGCCGTGGTGGACAAACCCGTGCCAGGCGGGGCTCGGATCTGCGCTATGACTTGAAAATTGATTTTAACGACGCGGCCTTTGGCAGGGAAACCGAGCTGGATCTGGAAAAAATGGTGGTTTGCGACGAATGCCATGGCTCCGGCGCCAGGCCCGGTACCGAGGCCCGCACCTGTGATCAGTGCCGGGGAACCGGACAATTCGTGCGCAGCCAGGGCTTTTTTTCCGTTAAAAGTGTTTGTCCCCGGTGCCGGGGCCAGGGCACCATCATTACCGATCCGTGCCCCAAATGTCAGGGGCAGAAACAGGTGGTGGCACGCAAAAAAGTGGAATTGAAAATACCGGCCGGCGTGGACAGCGACTCCCGGCTGCGGCTGGCCGGAGAAGGCGAGCCCGGGGTCAACGGCGGTCCTCCCGGGGATCTGTACGTGTTCATCCATGTCAAGCCCCATGAAACTTTTGAGCGCCGGGGAAACGACGTTGTCTGTAAGGTGGAGCTTTCCTTTGTTCAGGCGGCCCTGGGAGATGAAATCGTGGTGCCCACCCTCACGGGCGAAGAAACCATCCAGGTGCCAAAAGGCACCCAGTACGGGGATACCATCAGCCTTACCAACTACGGGATCCCGTCTCTGCGCACGGGGCTGCCCGGGGATCAGATCGTGGAGGTGATCCTTAAAACCCCCAGAAACATGAGCAAGCGTCAGGAAGAGCTCATGCACGAGTATCTTGAGCTGGAATCTGAAAAACTGACATCCCGGATCAAACGGATTTTCACCAAAACCGGAGGCGGGTCGGCAAAATCGGCAAAATCAGCCAAAGCCGCCAAGTCCTGATGAGCCTGTAAAAAGTCTTTTTTACAGGCAGTGTTAAGTTTTAAGTGATTAAGTGTTAAGTAAAATCAATAAGTTATTTGTTTATTGGTTGGCGGTTATCTCCGATTTGAGACTTCCAAGGAACCCCGGCCGCAGGGCTTCCTTCCTGCAACAACAGCGGACGCGGTAAAAAGCTTTTTACGATTCCATCAAGTCCTGACAAAAGGAATTGCTCAGATGTACGAACTCAAAGTGGTCAACCGGTTTGCCGCCGCTCACCAGTTGAAGATGGTCACGGAAAAATGCGAAAACCTCCATGGCCACAACTGGAAGGTGGAGCTTTTCGTGGCTGGGGAAAAATTGCAGGATTCCGGGGTGTTAATGGATTTCGGCATCATCAAGAAACGGCTCGGGGCAATCATTGACAGCCTGGATCACAAGTTTTTAAACGAACTGCCGGCCTTTGCCGATGCCAATCCCTCTTCGGAAACCATTGCCCGCTACATTGCCGATGCCTTTACAGAGCGCATTGAGCCCGGAGAGGGGATTTTTGTCTCCCGGGTCCATGTCTGGGAATCCGATGACGCGTGCGCGGCTTACCGGCCGTCCCGGTAGGCGGCCAGCAGTTCGGTGCGGGTGACAATGGAGCGGACCTCGGGCACAGCTTTTTGGATATTTTCCGCTCCTCCTTCCTCGCGGTCCACCAGCAGTACCACGCAATCAACGAAAAGCCCTTCGCTGCGCGCCCTTTCTATGGCCTTCAGCGATGATCCGCCCGTGGTGGCCACGTCTTCAACGATTGCCACCCGCTGTCCGGCCGACAGATCCCCCTCAATCCACTTGACAATGCCGTGGTCCTTTTGGGTTTTGCGGATGGAAAAAGCCGCAAACGGTGCGCCCCGGGTTTCCGAGATCAGGGATGCGGCTACGGCAATGGGGTCTGCGCCGAATGTCATGCCGCCCACCGCTTCAATGGAGCGGTCTTTTAAGGCGTCAAACACAAGGTGCCCGATGAGATAAAGCCCCCGGGAACTGAGCGTGACAGGTTTGCAATTGATGTAATAATGGCTCGTTTGCCCTGAGGCCAGCTTGAAAACCGGCTCCTCGGAGAATTGAAATGATTTTTTGCATAAAAGGTCAATGAGTTCGTTTTTCATGGGTTACGCCTGCTTTTGGGCTGTTGTCATATGTTTTGCGATGTTTTCGGGTTTCCCGGCCGGGAGAAAGAGTTGATTTCAAGTGCGAATTCCGATAAAAATATCCCCCACTGATTGGAAGAAGCCGTATCAAATAAGCCTCAGTGGGGGTGTGTCAGGAAAAACCGGAGCAGCCCTCCCTGCACGATTGAATTGAGCAATAACAGGAAACAGGCCTGCCGTCAATATAAACCATGACTCAAACAGACCCCCTGGACAACCGGATTATCCGCTTCTACCAGGTTTCCAAGCATTTTGGAGACAGCTGGGCCCTGCACGATTTGAGCTTTGACGTGGAGACAAACGAGTTTTTGTTTATCACCGGCCCCAGCGGTGCGGGCAAATCCACTCTGATCAAGCTGTTGTACATGGGAGAGCGCATGAGCAGCGGATATGCCATTGTCGACGGAATGAATCTGACCCGCATGCATCGCCGGCAGATTCCGGTGCTGCGCCGCAAAATCGGTGTGATTTTTCAGGATTTTAAGCTGATTGCCCATCTCAATGTTTTCCGGAACGTGGCCCTGGTCATGGAGGCGGCCGGGTTTAAGTCCCGCACCGAGATACGCCGTCGTGTCGGAGACCTGCTGGAACTGGTGGGCCTGGCAGATCAGGCAAAGGCCTATCCCCCGACCCTGTCCGGCGGGGAAAAGCAGCGGGCGGCCGTGGCCCGGGCCATGGTGGGCAAGCCGAAGATCATCCTGGCTGACGAGCCCACCGCGAGCCTGGATCCGGATGCGGCCGAAAGGGTGCTGCGGCTTTTGTGCGCCGCCCATGCCCGGGGCGCCACGGTGCTGATCACCACCCATGACCGGGAGCTGATTTCCCGGTTTGATACCCGGGTGATCCGTCTGCAAGGCGGGCGGAAGGTGGCCGATGCTGCCGGGAATGCCGGCGAGGTGTGTCCATGATGGATATGTTTCGCCGGGCTGCGGCCGATTTTGTCCGCCACCGCTTTCTTCACGGCACCTGCTTTCTTACCGTTTCCCTGGCCGTGTTCATTGTCAGCGCATTTGGCCTGTTTCTGGTCAATGCCGGCGAGCTCATGGACGCCTGGCAGCAGGGCGTGCGCATCACCGCCTATCTTAAATCCGATATCTCCGGGCAGCAGGCGCTGGCCCTGGCCGGTGAACTGGAGCAAAAACCCGAGGTGGCCTCGGTATCCCATGTTTCCGGAGAAGAGGGTCTTCTATGGCTCAAGGAGCAGATTGGCGGGCAGACCGATCTGCTCGCAGATCTTTCGGAAAACCCCCTGCCAGATGCCCTGGAAATCCGGCCGAACCGGGGTTTGAGCGGCGCTGATGCCTTTGATGCGCTTGCCAAAGGGCTTGCCGCACGGGCCGAAGTTGCAGACGTTGAGTACGGGCGGAACTGGCTTCATCGCTTTTACGGGGTTTATAATCTGTTCCGCATGACCGCGGCCGTGATGGCGGCCCTGGTGATTGTGGCCATCATGTTTATCGGGGCCAATACGTTCAGGCTGATCCTTTATTCGCGCCAGGAGGAAATTGAGATCACCCGGATCATTGGGGCGGATGAAGCGTTTGTGAAATATCCCCTTTATCTGGAGTCAATGCTGCTGGGGTTCTGCGGGGCTGTGGCGGGCCTGGCGCTTTTGTATGCGGCCTTTTTGTCGGTGATGCCCCAGGTTCCCCCCGGAGGCCTGCTGCCGGTGTTTCAGGTCCGGTTTCTTTCTCCGGGATGGATTTTTATGATCCTTATGGCGAGCATGTTTGTGGGGTGGGTAGGATGCTGGTTCACCGTCCGTCGATTCCTTCGTATTTAAGATTCATTGTGTTTTGCCTGGCTGCGGTTTTTGCCGCAGCCCCGGCATACGGTACCCGGCTGCAGCAGTATGCGGTGGTGCAGACCGACAGGTTAAACGTGCGCGCCGCACCGGACACAAACGCCCGGGTCATCCGGGTGCTGGAAAAAAACGAGCGCGTGCGCGTGCTCATGGAAAAAGGGGATTGGCTGCAGGTGGCAGCCGGCGAAACCCTGGGTTATATTTACGGACACGCCAAATATGTGGAAAGATTCACCGAGCACCGGGTCACGGATCAAACAGATAAGGATCTGGAACTGGCCATGGCCCGGGCACGGGAAATCGAGCGCCGTATCCGGGAAAAGCAAAAGGAGCTAAAGGCGGTTTCCCAAAAAAAAAGCGTGCTGACAAAAGACCTGGAAACCCTGGACCGGGAGGCTGCCCAAAATCGGCGGAAGCTGCAGTCCCTGATGAAAGAGGCTGAAGAAACCGGCGCCAGGATACGCATGCTTGAAAATGAGGCCCGGGAACTGCGCCGGGAACTGGAGCGGCGAAAGACCCATGCCAATGATCGTATCATTGCCTTGTACAAGCTTTGCCGCCTGGGGCGGATGAATCTTCTGGCAACCGCGGAATCCGCAAGCCAGTTATTTTTACGAAAGGCGGCCATTGAGCGGGTGGTGGGCCATGATGAAGCTGTGCTGCAGCAGATGCAGGAACAAAAACACCAACTGGACAACGTGCTTTCCGGTTTGCGCAATGAGCGGAAAAAACAGGAGCAGGTGGTTTTGGAATACGAAGAGACGCTCACGCGGCTGGCCCAAAAGCGCAACCAGCGCCGGCAGATGATCGCATCTTTGGAAAACCGGAAGTCCGGGCGGCAGCAAACCCTTGAATCCCTGAGGGATGCGGCTGCGCGGCTGGAAAAAACCATATCAGCCCTGAAAACGGAAAACGAGTCGGATGACGGGGATTTTGCCTCTCATCGGGGCTTGCTAAAGATGCCGGTTCAGGGTAAGATTACCTCCAAATTCGGAAAAACCGTAACTTCGGATTCAGGAGTTGTGAATTATTCCAATGGGTTGGAGTTGAGTTCGGCCCGGGGGGCACCCGTTCGAGCCGTTTTTGACGGAAAAGTGGCGTATGCCGACTGGCTCAGGGGATACGGCCAGGTGGTGATTTTATCTCACGGGAAACACTATCATACGGTCTATGCCCACATCAGTGATCTTTTCTGCGCTCAGGGAGAAACGGTCAAGACCGGACAGGTGATTGCCACGGTGGGCGATACCGGCTCCAGGGGCGGTCCGGCGCTTTATTTTGAGGTCCGCCATCAGGGAAAGCCGGTGGATCCCCTGGAATGGACCGATTCATCCATTCAGTCAGATAATGGATAAAGGAGTGATCAATGCATTCTGAAAAGAAATCTCCCGTCCGAAAAGGGTTTCTGCTGACTCTGGCGGCCGCTGTTTTTCTTCTGGCCTCCAGTGTTCACGGAGAGCTGTCAAAAGCAGATACTTATGAGGGCCTGAAACTGTTTTCCGACGTGATCGAGGAACTGGAGAAAAATTACGTGGAGCCGGTGGATACCCGGGATCTTATCGAAGAGGCCATCCATGGCATGGTCGAAAGCCTGGATCCGCATTCCACGTTCATGCCGCCGGAAGCCTTCGAAACCCTCCAGAGTGAAACCCGGGGTGATTTCGGGGGTATCGGCATTGTGATCACCAAAGAAAACGGACAGCTGACAGTGGTCTCCCCCATCGAGGGCACCCCTGCCTATAAGGCCGGTATTCAGGCCAATGATGTCATTATCAAGGTGGAGGACGAATCCACTCAGGACATGATGCTGTGGGAGGCGGTCAAGCAGATGCGGGGCGAGCCCGGCACAGAACTTCAGATCACGGTGGTGCGCGAAGGCGAGCCCGAGCCACTGGAATTCACACTGGTCCGGGCCGTGATTCCCATGGACAGCGTTCGCCATATCATGCTCCAGCCGGGTTACGGATATCTGTGGGTGACCAATTTCCGGGAAAACACCACCGACGAGGTCAAAAAGGCCATGGCAGACCTGGAGAAAAATGCAGATCCGTTAAAGGGCCTGATTCTGGATTTGCGCGACAACCCGGGCGGACTGCTGACCCAGGCGGTTTCTCTGTCTGATGTGTTTCTGGCCGAAGGCAGAATCGTTTCCATCCGGGGGCGGGACCAGAAAGAGGAAAGCGTCTACAGGGCCGAAGACGATAACCAGGAGCCTGATTATCCCATTGTGGTCCTGATCAACGGCGGCAGCGCAAGCGCTGCGGAAATCGTGGCCGGGGCCCTGCAGGACAACGGCCGCGCTCTGGTTCTGGGCACCACTTCTTTTGGCAAGGGCTCGGTGCAGACGGTCCGGCCCCTTCGCAACGGATACGGGCTGAAATACACGGTTGCCCGGTATTATACACCCAAGGGGATTTCCATCCAGGCCGAGGGTATTCATCCGGACCTGGTGGTCAAACGCCGCCTGCTGGATGAAAAATCCGGAGGTTTGGATGCCCGGCGGATAAAGGAAGGGGACCTGAAAAATCATCTTCCCGGGAAAATGGAGCTTGAACAAGACGGACAGGAGCCCGGGCCTTCTGAGAGCGACGGAGAAGAGGCCGGGGAAGGGCAAACAGAGGATGAAACCGATACGCAAAAACTGATGCGTCTGCGCGATTCTTTATACGAGCACAGTGATCGGAGTCCGGATGCCTTGATGCTCGACTCCCAGATCAACCGGGCTTATGAAATTTTGAGGGGATACGAGGTCTTTTCCGCCATGGGCGATTGATCCAGATTCGTTTACCGAAAACCCAGTTATCGAGAAAACAGGAAACAGCTCAGCCAGATGACGGAAAAGAAAAGCACCAGCCGGAAAACCAAATCAGGTGCGGCAAAAAAATCCAGCAGCGGGACAAGGACAAAAAAATCCACTGGCAGGCAGAAAACAGCCACCAGAAAAAAAGCAGGCGCAGACAGTCAGAAAAAGACCCGGACCCGGAGTTCGAAGACACAGAAAACTCAGGCCCGGGGCCTGAAATGGGATCTTTTGGTCTTTGTGGCCATTGTGGCCGTGGTGGTGGCCATTGCCGCCTATTACCGGTTTGAACTCAGGCCGGATCAAACCGATGGCGCTGCAGTGGAGTCCACCCGGGCGTCACGCCCGCCGGAGCCGGTCAAGGTGCTCCATCCCCAGACGGTCAAGGAGGGTGTGACCCCGGATTTTGAAGTTTTTCCCCCCGGTCCGGCTCCAGCTCCGGAGCCGGACCCGGTTGCGCCGCCGTCTGCCCAAATCCCGGACCGCCGGCCCATGGTGGCCATTATCATTGATGATATGGGCTATGAAATGGATGTGGCCGCAAACTTTTTGTCCCTTGACTGTCCTTTGACCTATTCAATTCTGCCCCAAAGTCCGTTTCAGCGCGAGATTGCCCAAAGCGCACACAACAGGGGGTGCCAGGTCATGCTCCATCTGCCCATGGAGCCCAGGGAATATCCGGAGGTGGATCCGGGTCCGGGGGCTCTGCTGACCGGAATGTCAGCAGATGAACGCATCGGGCTGTTAAAATCCCACCTCAGTGAGGTACCCCATATTTCAGGAGTTAACAATCACATGGGATCGAAAATGAGCGCGGATTCGGCCCAGATGAACCAGATTTTATCGATTATCAAAAAAAACAAACTGTTTTACATTGACAGCCTCACCGCAGCAGACAGCCGGTCCGGTTCGTCTGCCCGGTTGTTTCAGGTGCCCTTTGCCAGGCGCGACGTTTTTCTTGATCATGTGCCTGAGGTCGATTTTATCCGCGGCCAGCTTGACCGGCTGGTGGCTGTTGCCCGTAAAAACGGGAAGGCCGTGGGCATTGGTCACCCCTATCCGGAAACCTACAAGGTCCTGACTGAAAAACTGCCGGAGATCAAAAAACAGGTTCGGCTGGTGCCGGCCTCTGAAATCGTTTCCGGACGGGATTTTTGAAAAACGGGCCCCAAGCGCTGATCTAAGCCAGTTTTGCGGCGATGGCCACCCAGCCGTCTTCATTGAGCACTTCGAGTATGGTAAATCCCTGTTGTTGAAGAGCGTCAATGATCACATCCCGGTTTTCCTCGATAATCCCGGAGGTGACAAAAATTTTTTCCCCGGTGAGCAGTACCGGAATGTCCGGGATCATGGGCAGGATGGTCTGGGTCAGGATGTTGGCCACCACCAGGTCGAAACCGCCCTGGGTGTCTGCCACCAGATCCCCGGTGCGCAGGTAAAAGCAGTCTTCGCAGACCCGGTTTGCCAGCAGATTCTGTCCGGCAACATCCACAGCCACCGGATCACAGTCAATGCCTTCAAGCTGTGCTGCCCCAAGCTTTGCCGCGGCCACCAGCAAAATTCCCGAACCGGTACCCACGTCCAGCACCCGGGCGCCTGGCGGCAGGTGGCCTTCGATTAAGCGCATGCACAATGCTGTCGTGGGGTGGGTTCCCGTGCCAAAGGCCATGCCCGGATCAAGCTCAATGACGATATCATCGACGCCGGCTTGAAATTCCCGCCAGGAAGGCTTGACCACCAGGCGCTCGGAGATGCGCACCGGATGAAAATGGGCCTTCCAGGATTCGGCCCAGTCCTGCTCATCCACGTCGCTGTAACGGGTCGAGCATGCGTCCGCAACAGATGCCGGCAGCCGGCAAAGGGCGTCTTCCAGCTTACGGCGGTTTTTTTCCAGTTGATCATCTGCTCTGAAAAAGCCGATCACTGCATTCTGCCGCGGCCGGGGCAGTGCATCGACGGCCCAGTCCAGTTCCGGGTCTGCATCCGGGCTTTCCACGATCACGCCCTGCAGGCCCAGATCGCAGAAGATGTCGGTTATCATGGCAGCTGCGGACTCGGGATCTGACGACTCAAATGTTACGCGGGTTTGAATCCATTTCATTTGTCTACCGCTTTTTCTGGTTTGTGTTTGTATCGGGCTTTGCAATACGCCGACGCAGTTTAAATCACAAGACTTTTTTATCCCTTTGCTCCCGCTGGTGCGGTTTAACTGCTTGACGGGGCCCGGGGAAATTGATAATTATCGATGTATTATGGAAGGTGACTCCCGACGATATCAGCGCCAGCGCGAAGCCATGGTTAAAAACCAGATCGAAACCCGTGGGGTGAGCGATCCCGGGACACTTGCGGCCATGCGGCGGGTTCCCCGTCACCTGTTTGTCAACGAAGCCCTCATGGACCAGGCTTACAATGATCATCCCCTGCCCATCGGCGAGCAGCAGACCATTTCCCAGCCCTATATCGTGGCCATGATGACCGAAGCCCTGCAGCTCAACCAGGACGACCGGGTCCTGGAAATCGGCACGGGTTCGGGCTACCAGGCGGCTGTGCTTGCGGAAATCGCTTACCGGGTCTACACCATTGAACGCAACCGGACCCTTTATGAAAGCGCCCGCAAAATGTTTGAAGGCCTTGGTTACTACAACATTATTGCCCGTTATTCCGACGGCACTATCGGCTGGCGGGAGGAAAGCCCGTTTGATGCCATCATGGTTACAGCCGGTGCCCCTGAAATCCCCAAGCCCCTTATGGACCAGCTGGCCATTGGCGGGCGCATGGTGATTCCCGTAGGCTCTTCCCTTTCCCAGAAAATGATCAAGGTTGTCAAGGAAGACCAGGGCCTGCATCAGAGCGAACTGGGTGGCTGCCGGTTTGTCCGGCTTGTGGGCCAGTACGGGTGGAGAGACGCTTGAGTTCAGGTCCCCGCACCAAAACTTGGAAATCCGTGTTTATGGATCCCCCCGGCCCCCGTTCCAAAGGCGCTGCCGTTTTCCTGGCGGTCAAGGGTGCATGCATGGGGGCGGCTGATACCGTGCCCGGGGTGTCAGGCGGCACCATAGCGCTGATCACCGGCATTTACCAGGACCTGCTGGCTGCAGTCAAATCCGTTGATGCCCGGGCCATACACCGTCTGCTTGTTTTGGATATCAAGGGCGCTTTGGCCGGGGTGCATCTTCGCTTTCTTTTGAGCCTGTTTTGCGGCATCGGCATTGCGGTGTTCAGCCTGGCCCGGGTGATGAATTATCTGCTGGCCCATCATCCCGTGCCTACCTGGAGCCTTTTTTTCGGCCTGATCGCCGCTTCGATCTGGGCGGTGGGGCGCCGGGTGGCTGTATGGTCTGCAGGGCCGGCTGCGGGATTTTGTGCCGGGGCTGCAGCCGCGTGGTACGTTGTGGGCCTGGTGCCGGCACAAACCCCTGAAACCGTTTGGTTCGTGTTTTTGTCCGGGATGGTGGCGGTCTGCGCCATGATTTTGCCCGGGTTGAGCGGTGCGTTTATCCTGTTGATTCTCGGCAAGTATGAATATGTCCTGGGCCTGGTGGAAAATCCCTTTGTCCCGGCAAACCTGGGCATGCTCGCGGTTCTGGCCGCGGGATGCGCCGTTGGGCTGGCCGGGTTTGCCCGGCTGCTCAAATACGTACTCGATACCCGGCCCGATCTGGCCATCGCGTCTCTGACCGGTCTGATGCTGGGCTCCATGCGAAAAATCTGGCCCTGGAAAGAACCCCTGATTACAGAGCAGATTCACGGCAAGCTGATGGTGATCACGGAAAGAAATATCTTGCCGGAACCGGTGCTTTCCAAGCTGCTGTTCCCTTTGATTTTGATGGCAGCCGGCTTTGGGGCCGTGCTGGCCATGGAGCGGATCTCAAGCCGGTGGTCTTCGGCGCATCAGACGCTTTCATCCGAATCTTCGGAACCGCCCCCCAGTGAACAATGAAATCGCTGCTCCAGTTTTTCCTGCACCACCGGCGGGACCATGCTTTCGATATTGCCCCCGAACTTGGCTGCTTCCTTGATAATGGACGAACTGGTGAAAATCCAGCGCAATCCGGTCATCAGAAAAACGGTCTGCACCTCCCGGTTGAGCCGCCGGTTCATCAGGGCCATCTGGAATTCGTATTCAAAATCAGATACCGCCCGCATGCCCCGCAAAATGGCATGTGCATTGCGCTGCTTGGCGTAATCCACCAGCAGGCCGTCGTAAGAGGCGATTTCCACGTTTGAAAACCCGGCAAGGGATCGTGTGAGCAGATCAATGCGCTCGTCCACGGAGAAAAGCAGTTTTTTCGCCGGGTTTTCCAGTATGGTGATGATGAGGCGGTCAAAGATTTTCAGGCCCCGCTCAATGATGTCCAGGTGACCGTTGGTGACCGGGTCAAATGATCCCGGGTAGATGGCGATTTTTTCCATAATCAAAGTCCTGATGGTTTCGTAAAAAGTAAGTTTTTAGATGGTGCCATCAATTCCTGAGTGCGTTGGCGTGATCAGGCTTTTTGGGTCATTGCCCCGGATCTGGTCCGGTATCGGATTTGCCGTTTGCTACCATATTTGACAGAAAGCTGACAATGGTTTTTCCGTATTTGCGCTGATCTGTGCATTGCAGGCCGGAAAGATCCCCGGGAAGAGGATCTGCAGCCGCATGCTCGATGATCACAAGGGCCTCCGGCGCCAGCACACCGCTGCCGGCGAGGTTTTTTATGGCCGGCTCCATGGCCCCGGCGCTGTATGGGGGATCCAGAAACACCAGGTCAAAGAAAAGCCCGGTTGAAGACAAAAATCCCGGATCCTGCAAAATGTTTCGGCACAGCACCCTGGATTGCTGCTCTGCGCGGCAGGCGGTCACGTTTTTTTCGATTGTGGCCACAGCCCTGCGGTCGGAGTCCACAAATACCGCATACCCGGCCCCCCGGCTCAGGGCTTCCAGGCCAAAGGCCCCGGTTCCGGCAAACAGGTCCGCCACCCGGGCGCTGCGGACACGCCCGGCGCAGATGTTGAATACGGCTTCCCGCACCTTTCCCGAAGTGGGCCTTGTGGTCCGGTCCGGGAGGGTAAACAGGTTTCTGCCCCTGTTTTTTCCGGCAATGATTTTCATTTTTCAGGTTCCTTCTGCCGGGTGATTTTCTGCTGAATCTTTTTGACCCGGGTTTTGTCTGCTCCCGTGGCCTTTGCGGTTTTGCTGATGTCAAAATCATGGGATTTGAGTTTCTGCATTATAAATACCTCTTCAAAGGCCTGCTGTGCATCCCTGAGCCGGTCAAAGGAAAACAGTTCCGCAGCCGGAGTGGCCGGCGCCGGCGGAGGCCCGGCTGCTGTGTTGTAAGGCGCAGGAAGGTCTTTGACCCCGATGGTATCCCCGGCCATGATGTCCAGGCGCTCCACCAGGTTTTTGAGTTCCCGGACATTGCCCGGCCAGTCGTACTGCTTGAGCATCTCCACGGCCTCGGGCGCCATCTGCTTGGCCGGGGTGCGGTTGTCTTCAGCTGTTTTGGAGAGAAATACATGGATCAGGGCCGGAATGTCTTCGATGCGTTCGCGCAGGGCCGGCACCGAGATGGGCACCACGTTGATCCGGTAATACAGGTCTTCGCGGAATGTGCCGTCTCTGATGGCTTTTTTCAGATTTTTGTTTGTCGCTGCAATCACCCGGACATCAATGGGAATGGTGCGGCTGCCGCCCAGGCGCTGAAATTGTTTTTCCTCGAGAATCCGCAATATGGTGGCCTGGGTCTTGAGGCCCATATCACCGATTTCGTCGAAAAACAGAGTCCCGGTGTGGGCCAGTTCAAATTTGCCGTACTTCTTGGTTGCCGCCCCGGCAAAAGCCCCCTTTTCATGGCCCAGCAGCTCGCTTTCCAGGCTTTCATCGTTTAACGCCGCGCAGTTAACATCCACCAGAGGCTTGTCGCAGCGGGCCGACAACTGGTGAATGGTCCGGGCCACCAGTTCTTTTCCGGTGCCGTTTTCACCGGTGATCAGGATCCAGGCATCGGTTGGCGCGGCAATCTGGATCTGGTTTTTGAGTTCCATGGTGACCGGGCTGCTGCCGGTGATGGCGTACTTTTCAATGGTTTTTTTCCGGAGAAACCGGTTTTCCTCCTCCAGGCGCCGGAAATTCAATGCATTGTTGATGGCCACAATCACCCGGTCGATGTTCAGGGGCTTTTCAATAAAATCATAGGCGCCCATTTTCGTGGCGTTGACTGCGGTTTCAATGGTGCCGTGGCCGGTGATCATCACCACCTGGACATGGGAGTGCAGATTTTTGATTTCCTTTAAGGTTTCAATACCGTCTAATCCGGGCATCCAGATATCGAGCAGCACCAGGTCCGGTGTCTGGGCCTCCACGCACTGGAGGGCCTCATAGCCGTTGGTTGCGGTCATGGTTTCAAAGCCTTCGTCCATGAGAATACCGCTTAAGGAACGGAGAATGGAAGGTTCGTCATCCACGATCAGAATGGTCGGAAACATTTGGTTTTTCCTTGGTTTGAAATTTTTTTCACCCGGCGTTACACCGGCAGTTCAATGATAAAGCGCGCTCCGCCGGACGGGTTGTCTTCTGTGCTGATGGTGCCCTGATGGTCTGCCACAATTGTGGCCACAATGGCAAGACCCAGTCCCATCCCGGATTTTTTGGTGGTAAAATCCGGCTCAAACAGATAGGGCTTGTCCGCATCCGGAATGCCGCTTCCCGTGTCTGCCACGGCAATCCGGACTTTTTCCTCTTCCGGGGCAAATTCCGCGGTAATGGAAATCTCTCCCTGCTCCCGGATGGCCGCAATGGCGTTGTCAATCAGGTTGATCAGGACCTGCTTGATCTGCTGGCGGTCCAGGTTGAGCCCGGGGATGTCCTGGCTGATTTTTACCGAAAACGCAATTTCCGGATGTCCTTCCCGGTAAAGGGCTACGGATTCGTAAATAATGGGGCTCAGCTCGCAGGGTGAGGGATTGGCGGTCGGAAACCGGGCGAACGAGGAAAATTCATTGACCAGGTTGCGGATCAGATCCGTGTGATCGATAATGGTCTGGGTGCATTCGTCAAACACCGGATCATTGATCTGTTTCTGGTATTTGCGTTTCAGCCGCTGGGCAGACAGGGAAATGGGCGTAAGGGGATTTTTCACCTCATGGGCGATTCTTCTGGCCACTTCCCGCCAGGCTGCCATGCGCTGGGCTTTTTCCAGTTCGGTCAGATCATCGAAAACCATCACAATCCCCAGCTGACGGCCGGCGTCGTCCTTCAGGGCATTGAAATTGACCTTGAAGGTCCGCCGCTTTCCGTTGATGGTCAGGTTCAGGGCCTTGGAAACGCTGTCGTCAGACTGGCTGGAAAAGTGCGTCATGATTTCAGAGGCCAGCTTGGGATAGGGTTCGCTCAGCAGGTGTCTGTAGCTTTTTTTCAAAACCTCTGCGGCCTGTATCCGGAGCATCTCTTCGGCCGATGCATTGATGGTGGTGATCAGGCCGTGGGCATCCAGGGATATGACCCCGGCGGATACGTTGTTTAAAACAATTTCCATGTACCTGCGCCGTTCCTCGATTTCCAGATTCTGCTCGTAGAGTTTTCTGGCGGAAAATTCCAGTTCCCTTCGGTTGAACCGAAGCTCCCGGGTCATTTTGTTAAACGAGTCCACCAGGGTCTTCATTTCATCGTCGGCCTGGACGTTGATGTTGTAAGTCAGGTCGCCCTCTGCCAGTTTCCTTGTCCCTTCGGCCAGTTCCATGATGGGGATGGTAATGGAGCGGGAAAGATACATGCCAAACCAGATGGCGCAGAAAACCACCAGCAGGGCCACCACCGAGAGGGTGATGAAATACGACAACCGGATGGGCTGTTTGAGCATTTCAATCTGCTTGTATTCTTCCAGGCCGCGGGATATGGATGTCAGGTGCTCGGCCATGTCCGGGGGCAGAAGTACACTGATGACCACAAAGCCTTTGATTTCATCGCCCTTGGCGCCGTATGGCACTGTTGCGATATTTCGGATCAGCTCTCCGTGGGAAAGCAGTTCCGATGTGGACCATGTCGGTGAAGGCGTGGCCATGGATTTCTGCAGCTGATTGGCGTCGACTTCGGATAAGGCCGCGGCCGGCAGCCCGGAGCCCGTGGAAAAGCCAAGGCGCCTGAAGTTGGCGCCGTAAGCCTCCACGGCATCGATGTTAAATTCGCGCTGAACAATCTGGATGTAGTTGTTCAGGCTCGTGTTGTTATCCGGCTTGAGCAGATTGCGGCTGTTGATCTGATAGGCGGCTTTTTCCAGGAAAAACCGGTTGTTGTTCTCCACATGCTGGTACATGCTCTGGCCCACGGCAAGGGAATTGTCCAAAGCTTGTTCAATGGGGACCTGGAACCAGAATCCGATGCTGCTGGAGATAAAATGCAGGGAAAAGGCAAACAGCACACCGGCCGGCAGCAGGCTCAGGGAGATAAAAGCGGCCACCAGCTTGGTGCGCAGCCGCGTGCCGGGAATCCGGCTGCGTCTTTCATAAAACAGTTTCACCAGGTTGCGGAAGACCAGAAAGATCAGCAGCAGGATCAGGAGCATGTCGATGTTCATGAGGATAAACATCAGCATCATGCTCGAAAACGGCACCTCCATGCCCCTTACCATGGGCTTGACAATAAGATAGGACAGCAGGCCCACCAGCACCAGAACAACGGCGATGATGATCAGATCGCGCTTTCGGCGCCTGCGGTCAGCTTCATGATCCGGGGGGGTGGGGGTGATGTATCGGTTGGGTCTCACGTTTTCAATAACCGAATTCAATGCTGTGCCAGTTGGTTTCAAAATCCCACAGGGAGACGAAAAAAAAGATATAATTCAGGTAAAAAGGCAGTTCCACGGTATCGAGCCTGGCTTTGGCCCGGATCCGGTATTTTTTGCCTTCCTGGAGTTTGTCAACTGCGGCGATCCGCAGGCTTTTGATTTCCGACATCCATTGCCGGGCCTTTTCAAAACTGTCCGTGGTCAGGGTTCGGTTCTCCTCCCAGGAACGGCGGACCACAAACTGTTTTTTGAGGCTTTCATATTTGATGGTGTGGGTAACTTTTTTTTCCGCCACCAGGGAGTTGGGCAGCACAAAGGCATTGATCTTTTCCAGGTGGACAATAAAGGAGAAGGATGTGGGAATGCCGTTTAGAACGGCCTGTTTCATCTGTTCGGTAAAAGCGCCCTCAACTGTAACAAACAAAAGCAGATCATCCCGGGTATTGCTGATTACCATGTCGGTCAGCCGGGCCTTTTGGGCCCCGGCAGCCGCCGGCGCCATTGCCGGGATCAGGGCAACAGCCAGGAGGGTGAGGAAAAAAAAACGTGTTTTTTTCACAAATATCTTTCCGGAACGCAAGGGATCCAACTGCATCCTTTCAAAGCCCTTTGCCGCTTATCCGGCAGCTGCTTCGAAATGTTCGAGGGTAGTGGTTTTCCAGCATTGCTTATGCCTGAAAAAGGTCTTTAAAAATTCGTGGTTAAAGTTGTGGCCGGATTTGTGTAAAACAATGTGGCCGACAATGGGAATTCCCAGAAGGGAAAAATCGCCGATGCAGTCAAGGATCTTGTGCCGGACAAATTCGTCGGGCCAGCGCAGACCGTCTTCATTGACCACGCCGTTTTTGTCAATGGCCACGGCATTGTCCAGCGATCCCCCCCTGGCCAGGCCGTAGAATTTTAGCATCTCTATTTCATGCATAAACCCGAAGGTCCTGGCTCCGGCGATTTCGGTTTCAAACCGCTTTTCGTCCAATTCGATTTCAAGGCGCTGCTGTCCGATAGCCGGATGGTCAAAGTCAATGGAGCAGGTGATTTTCTGCTTTCGGTCTGGATAGACGCACACCGATTTATCTCCGTCTTCCAGAAAAATCGGTTTTTGGATCCAGAAGTAAAACCGCGGGGCCTCTTGTTCTGCAATGCCTGTTTCCTGTATGCCCCGGGTAAATACCGCTGCACTGCCGTCCATGATGGGCAGCTCGTAATCATCGAGTTCCACAATGGCGTTGTCAATGGAAAGTCCCGCAAAGGTGGCCATCAAGTGCTCGATGGTCGAGACGATGCACCCGTTTTCCCCGATGACAGTGGCCAGGCTGGTGTCCACCACCCGGTTGAAATGACCGGCCACTGTAGGCCTGGCGGGCAAATCCGTACGCCGGAATTTAATGCCGAAGTTTGGCGGCGCCGGCTCAATGTTTAAGTGTACGGTTCTTCCGGAATGCACGCCCTGGCCGGTAAACGACACTGGTGCAGCCAGGGTCCGTTGATATTTATAAAGTCCCATAAGGGTTTGTTGTCCTGCTTGGTCAATTGGCATGCCGGCATTTTTTAGGGTCAAATTCAGCCGGCATGCGTCAATATTTTATCTTTTTATAACGGATTCTGTATCAAATTGCAATGCAGACCGCAACATGTCAGAGACGGGCCGGTTTTTTCCAAAACCCCTTTTGTTTTCCCGAAAGGTCCGGAAAACAAAAAGTCTTTCAGGCTTTTTCGGATTTTTCAATTGTTCGGGACTTACGGCTTTGCTATGGTTTGCCCGGCACACAAACGGAGTTTGAGTAAACCGAAGATGCGCAGAGAAATCCGGCTCATCCCGGATTCAGGGGGGCATCCGTGTTATCCAGGGTCATTACCGGTGCAGTCGTGGGAATCAACGGCCTGCTCATGGAGGCGGAGGTTGATATTGCCCGCGGGCTTCCGGCGTTTTCCACGGTGGGTCTTCCCGAGGCCGCGGTCCGGGAAAGCCGGGAGCGGGTCAAGGCCGCTATTGTCAATTGCGGCTACGTGTTTCCCGATGACCGGATTACCGTGAATCTGGCCCCGGCTCATATAAAGAAGGAGGGCACGGGGTTTGATCTGCCCATCGCAGTCGGAATTCTCGAGGCTTCGGGCGTGATACCGGCCGGGGCCGCAGATTCCTGCGTGCTGGTGGGTGAACTGGCCCTGGACGGGCGCATAAAACCCGTCAACGGTTGTTTGCCCCTGGTGCTTGCCGCAAAAGAGGCCGGTTACAGGGGGCTTGTGGCGCCTTACGACAACCGCCGGGAAGCCGCCGTAGCCGACGGGATCAACGTTTATCCGGTCCGGTCTTTGGCCGAGGTGGTTGATTTTCTCCGCCGGACCCGGGAAATTTCTCCCCAGCAGCCGCCCGCATCTGAGAGCGAAAGCCGGACGGCCCCTGAAGCCGATTTTTCAGATGTGGCCGGCCAGGCCCATGTCAAAAGAGCACTGGAAATTGCCGCAGCCGGCGCCCATAATGTGATGATGATCGGTCCTCCGGGCTCGGGCAAAACCATGCTGGCCAAAAGATTTGCCGGCATTGTGCCGCCCATGGATTTTTCCGAGGCCATTGAGACCACCAAGATTTTCAGTGTGGCCGGGCTGCTGGCAAAAGATCAGGCCCTGGTGACCCAACGGCCCTTTCGTGCCCCTCATCACACTATTTCCGATGCCGGACTCATTGGCGGCGGCGGGATTCCGCGCCCCGGCGAGGTGAGCCTGGCCCATAACGGGGTGCTGTTTTTGGATGAACTGCCGGAATTCAAAAAAAGCGTCCTCGAGGTGCTGCGCCAGCCCCTGGAAGACCGGCAAGTGACCATTTCACGGGCCTCTACCTCCCTTACCTATCCTTCGGACTTTATCCTGGTGGCGGCCTTGAATCCGTGTCCCTGCGGCTATTATTCCGACCCGGCCCACGAATGCCGGTGTTCCGCGGCCCGGATTGCAAAATACCGAAACCGGCTGTCCGGACCCCTGCTTGACCGTATTGATATGCACGTGGAGGTGCCGGCGGTGGTCTACGGGGATCTTGTGGGCGAGGGGTCAGGAGAGCCTTCGGCTGAAATCCGCCGGCGGGTTGTGGCGGCAAGAAAGCTTCAGGTCCGGCGGTTTCGAAAAACCCGAATCCGTACCAATGCCGGCATGAACAGCCGCCATATCCGTCAGCACTGCGTTGTCGACGCCGAATCCCAGCAAATCATCAAAAACGCGGCAGACCGGCTTGGTCTTTCGGCCCGGGCCTATCACAGGATTCTCAAGATTGCCCGCACTATTGCCGATCTGGAGCCATCCGAGGGGATCCGGCCTCCGCATATCCTTGAGGCAATTGGTTACCGGAGCATGGACCGGCCGGTGTAGGCGGTTTAATAAAAATCATTTCGAGGAAAAAAACGCCGTGATCCCTTATGACGTGTGGGCGGAAATCGATCTGGCCGCCATTGCGCAAAATATCCGCAATCTCAGGGCCGGACTGACAAACAACGCCCGCCTGATGGCCGTGGTCAAGGCAAACGCCTACGGCCACGGGGCCGTGCCCGTGGCCCGGCAGGCGATGGCCGCCGGTGCCGATTGCCTGGCCGTGGCCCGCCTTGCCGAAGCACTGGAGCTCCGGTATGCGGGCATTTCCTGTCCGGTCCTGATTTTCGGCCACACCCCCCCGGAAATGGCCGGCAAACTCATGGACTTTGATCTCATCCAGACGGTATACGCTTATGCCGACGCCCGGGATCTCGATCTGCGGGCGCAGGCCGATGGCAGGACCATCCGGGTGCATGTCAAGATTGATACCGGAATGGGGCGTCTGGGCGTGGCCGGATGGCCGGATTCTTCCCGGGACGCTTGCGGGGATGCGGCAGAGGAAGTTGCGGCCATCTGCGGTTTGTCCGGTCTAAGGGCTGAAGGGGTTTACACCCATTTTGCAACTGCGGACAGTCCGGATCCGGCCGGAACGCGCCGGCAGCTGGAGGTGTTTTTGCAGATCCTGTCGGCCCTGGACCGCCGCGGCATAACCTTTTCTGTGCGCCATGCGGCAAACAGCGCAGCTGCCATCAATATCCCCGAAACCCATCTGGACATGGTGCGCCCGGGAATCAGCATATATGGATGTTATCCGTCCCGGGAGGCGGAACAATCCGGGATTCACCTGGTGCCCGCCATGAGCCTGCGTGCCAGAATCGTTCATCTAAAAAGCGTGGATCCGGGTTTCAGTGTCAGTTACGGCTGGACGGAGCAAACCCGGAAAAAAACCGTCATTGCCACTGTGCCCATCGGGTACGCGGACGGTTATGACCGGCATTTTTCCTCCAGGGGACAGATGTTGCTTCGCGGATTTCCGGCACCGGTAATCGGCCGGGTATGCATGGATCACACAATGATAGATGTCGGCGCTGTGCCGGATCCGGCCCGCGGTGAACCTGTTCTGATCTTCGGCCGGGACGGCCGTGGAACGCTGGCCGTGGATTATCTTGCACATACGCTGGGCACCATCCATTACGAGGTTTTATCCCGGATTTCCGCCCGTATCCCCAGGATTTACAAATCCGGGCCGCCCAAAGGAAACGATATATAGTGCTTACTGAGTATTTTAAATCTATATGTTGAGGATTTTCCAGCTGCCTAACACAGTGGATTTGCGCCGGAATTTGAGCGCTGAAATTCCTTGACAAGGCAGGGGGCGGGTGCTAAAAAAATACTTTCGGCACGGTAAGTGTGGAGTGGATTGATTTTATTTGAAAATTAAGCAGTTAGGCAAAAGACAACCGGAAATCCGGTTATCAGGGCCCGATAAAGATGCGATGGAACGGATCTGTAAGAAATGATTTGTTTACGTGTGAGATAAGAAAGGAGGTGCACACGGCTCGCAACGGAAAGTTTGATTTTTTACATGAACTTAGTGGAAATGTGGTAACATTCACTAACAATTGACAATCAGGAGGTTGATAATGCCAAGTTTCGTCATTACCGAAAAATGCGACGGCTGCAAGGGCGGGGACAAGACAGCATGTATGTACATTTGTCCCAACGACTTGATGGTCCTCGAACCCAACACCATGAAAGCCTATAACCAGGAGCCCGATCAGTGCTGGGAATGTTTTTCCTGTGTAAAAATCTGCCCCACCCAGGCCATTGAAGTCCGCGGATATGCCGATTTCGTTCCTCTGGGAAGCAGCATCTATCCCATGCTGGGAACTGAAGATGTCATGTGGACCTGTAAGTTCAGAAACGGATTGGTCAAACGGTTTAAGTTCCCCATCCGAACCACTCCCGAAGGCGAAGCCAATGCCTACAACGACCTGAAAGGCAAGGATCTCGAAAACGACCTGCTGTCCACCGAAGAAGCCGACGGCTACCAGGTCCCCAAACCCCAGGCGACCGTATAGCCGATTCGCCCGGACGGACGAGATTAATTCAAACTGATTCGATCTTTAAGGAGGATATAAGATGGCATTACCGAATAAACCCAAGGGTGAACTCAAGGCCGTGAGAGATCCGGAAGTTGTGGAGAAAGAAGTCGACGTCCTGATTGTAGGCGGCGGTATGGCGGCTTGCGGCGCTGCTTTTGAGGCAAAGAAGTGGGCTGACAGCGAATCCGTTCTGCTCGTGGACAAGGCCGCGCTGGAGCGCTCCGGTGCTGTGGCTCAGGGGCTTTCCGCAATCAATACCTATATCGGCGACAACACACCTGATGATTATGTCCGCATGGTCAGAAACGACCTGATGGGCATTGTCCGTGAAGACCTGATCTTTGACCTGGGCTGCCACGTGGATGACTCTGTTCATCTGTTTGAGGAATGGGGCCTGCCCGTATGGAAGAAATCCCCGGAAGGCAAGAACCTTGACGGCAAAAAGGGTCTGAAGCAGGGCTCCCTGAAGTCCGGTGCACAGCCTGTCCGCACGGGTAAATGGCAGATCATGATCAACGGCGAATCCTATAAGCGGATCGTTGCCGAAGCCGCCAAAAAGGCCCTGGGCGACGACAACATCCTGGAGCGGGTTTTCATCGTTGAGCTGCTTCTTGAC
Source organism: Desulfobacteraceae bacterium (assembly GCA_021737045.1). Taxonomy (GTDB): domain Bacteria; phylum Desulfobacterota; class Desulfobacteria; order Desulfobacterales; family Desulfosalsimonadaceae; genus Desulfosalsimonas. The sequence goes on from JAIPES010000020.1 coordinate 26,164, forward strand.
AAAAACAAGGAAAACCAGGTCGCCGGCGCGGTCGGTTTTTCCGTGCGTGAAAACAAAGTCTATATCATCAAGGCCAAAACCATGATGGTGGCCTGCGGCGGCGCAGTCAACATTTACCAGCCGCGGTCAGTGGGCGAAGGCAAGGGCCGTGCATGGTACCCGGTATGGAACTCCGGTTCCACCTATACCCTGTGCATGAAGGTCGGCGCTGAGCTGTCTATGATGGAAAACCGGTTCACCCCGGCGCGCTTCAAAGATGGTTACGGTCCGGTGGGTGCATGGTTCCTGCTGTTTAAGGCCAAAGCCCTTAACGGTCTGGGCGAATCCTATGTTGCCAGCGAAGCAGCCAAAAAAGAGCTTGAATTCTATGCGCCTTACGGCACTGCCGCCATCACCCCGACCTGTCTGCGTAACCACCTGATGCTCTTTGAGATGAAGGCCGGTCGCGGTCCGATCCTCATGGACACCGTGACCGCTCTGGCAGAACTGGGCAAATCCCTGGACAAGAAGGAACTCAAGCATCTTGAGTCCGAAGCCTGGGAAGACTTCCTGGACATGACATGTGGCCAGGCCAACCTGTGGTGCGCCACCAACACCGAACCGGAAAAGAAAAACTCCGAGCTTATGCCCACCGAGCCGTACCTGCTGGGTTCGCACTCGGGTTGCTGCGGTCTGTGGACCTCCGGCCCGGATTATGACTGGGTCCCGGATTCTTTCAAGATCAAGGCGGACAACGGCAAGGTTTACAACCGCATGACCACTGTCAACGGTCTGTTCACCGCCGGCGACGGCGTGGGCTGCTCCGGCCACAAGTTCTCCTCCGGCTCCCATGCTGAAGGACGTATGGCCGCCAAGCAGATGGTTCGTTACGCCAAGGATCATGCTGACTACAGCCCCGAACTGGCCCTGAGCAAGGACGAGATCGTGGACATGGTCTACAAGCCGGTCCGGACCTACCTGGACAATTGCGAATACACCACGGCTGAAGACATCAACCCGAATTACCTCAAGCCCGAGGGCATGATGTACCGGCTGATGAAGGCCACCCATGAATACGGCGCAGGTACCGCTACCTTCTATGAAACCACCAGCAAAAACCTTGAGATCGTCATGGAGCTGCTGGAGGTCATGCGTGAAGACTGCGAAAAACTGGCCGCCGGAGACCTGCATGAGCTGATGCGCGCCTGGGAAATCTATCACCGCATCTGGACGGTGGAATCCCATCTGCGTCACATCCAGTTCCGCAAGGAAACCCGGTACCCGGGCTTCTACTATCAGTCGGACTATCCGAACCAGGATGATGAGAACTGGTTCTGCTTCACCAACTCCAAGTATGATCCCAAGGCCCAGAAATGGGATATTTTCAAGCGGGATTATGTCCAGATCATTCCCGATTAAACCGGAGATGATCGGCGATTAGCAGCATATACCTCCAGGTGTCGATTCGACACCTGGAGGTTTTTATTAAACAAAGCCCTGGATGATATTTCAAGCCCATTGAATCCGTTTTTGATTTGGAAACCGCAGGCTGGAGTCCGGAGAACCGGTGCGGACAATAGGGGCCCCCGACCATCCGGCATCGAGCCTGCTGTTTCGAAAATACACCAGATCGACATGAACGCAAATGGACGGGCAAGCCGGTCCAATACTAAGGATATGAACATGATGGAATGAAGTGGCCAGATATAGACGGTTAAACGAATCGAACCTATAAGCACGGAGGGACAGCATGAGTGAAGCGCAAGGAGCCCCGTTTAGCGGAAGCATCTTGGTGGTCGGCGGCGGCATCAGCGGACTGACCACGGCTCTGGAAGCCGCGGAAGTGGGCTATGAAGTCTTTATTGTCGAGAAAAATCCTTATCTGGGCGGACGGGTTGCCCAATTAAAGCAGTATTTCCCCAAATTATGCCCCCCCACCTGCGGCCTGGAAATCAATTTCCGCCGGATCAAGGACAACCCCAGAATCAAATTTTTTACCCTGGCAGATGTTGAAAAAGTCGACGGCTCGCCGGGCAACTACAACGTGAGCATCAAGCTCAACCCCCGCTACGTCAATGAGAATTGCACCTGCTGCGGCGCCTGCGCCGATGCCTGCCAGACAGAAATTTCCAATGAATTCAATTTTGGCATGGACAAGACCAAAGGCGCTTTTCTTCCCCATGAAATGGCTTTTCCCAACAGGTATGTCATTTCTTCCAAGATTATGGGAACTGAAGATGCGCAGCGGTGCAAGGAAGCCTGCCCCTATGATGCGGTGGATCTGGAAATGCAGGCCAAAACCATGGATCTCAACGTGGGCGCCATTGTCTGGGCAACCGGCTGGGAGCCCTATGATGCATCCAAAATCGACAACCTGGGTTTCGGCCAGTACCCCAACATCGTCACCAATATGATGCTGGAGCGTTTGGCCGCGCCGAATGGCCCCACCAAGGGACAGATTCTCCGGCCTTCGGACAACCAGGCCCCCAAAAGCGTGGCCTTTGTTCAGTGCGCCGGCTCCAGGGATGAAAACCATTTACCGTACTGTTCCTATATCTGCTGTATGGCTTCACTGAAGCACGCCACTTATATCCGGGAGCAGTATCCGGACGCCAAAGTCTATATTTTCTATATTGACATGCGGGCGCCCGGCTACCGGTATGAAAGGTTCTACGAGAAAGTCAAGGCCGATGAAAATGTCGTGTTCATCAAGGGCAAGGTTGCGGCCGTGGAAGACGGCGGCAACGGACAGGTGACCCTTGTGGCCGAGGATGCGGTCAGCGGGGAAAAGCTTCATCAGACCGTGGATATGGCGGTTCTGGCCACTGGTATGCAGCCCACGGCCGTCAATGCCAAGTTGCCGGCCGCTGATCTGAACTACACGGAAGACGGCTTCATCATCAATGACCTGGATAAGGGCGGCATGTTTGCCACCGGGTGTGCCAACCGGCCAGCCGATGTCATGATGTCCAATCAGAATGCGACCGGTATTGCCTTAAAGGCAATTCAAACCATGATGAAGCGGTAGGAGGTTAGATCATGAGTAAAAAATACGGCGTTTATATTTGCAAAGGATGCGGCATCGGCGATGCCCTGGATATAGAGGCGATCTGCGACGTGGTCGAAGAAGAGGCCCTGCCCTGCAAGACCCATGATTTCCTGTGCAGCCAGCAAGGCGTGGATTTTATCAAAAAAGACATTGAAGAAGAGGGCACCAATACGCTCGTGATTGCCGCCTGCTCCCGCCGGGTCAATTACAACACCTTTAAATTCGACGGCTGCATTGTCGAGCGGGTCAACCTTCGCGAGGGCGTGGTCTGGTCCCATCCCCGGGATGCTTTTCCCCGGCTCACCGAAGAGGAAAAACAGGACGAAAACAATTTTGACCGCGTGCAGATGATGGCAGAAGACTATGTCCGTATGGGCATGGCCCGGGTGGAAAAGGTCAAACTGCCTGAACCGTATCTTCTGGAAACCATGAGCCGTAAAATTATGGTCATGGGCGGCGGGATTACAGGCATGAGTGCCGCCCTGGATGCCGCTGATGCGGGATATGAAGTCACCATCGTGGAAAAGGAAGACCAGCTTGGCGGAAACGCCAAAAAGTGGAGAAAGCAGCTGCCCATACAGCCGCCCTATGAAAACCTGATTCCCCCCATGGTGGCCGATAAGATTAAAGCGGTTGAAAATCATCCCAAAATCGACATCCGCACCGGCACTGTGGTGGCCCGGATTGCCGGACAGCCCGGAGATTTCACGGTTACCCTGAAAAATCCCGGGGAAAAGATCGAGTTTGACGTGCCCTACCCTCTGCCCCCGGAAATGCGGGTGGATGAAAACGGCAAGGAACTGGAGCATGAGGCGCTGCTGGAAAAATACAAGGAGTATAACGAAGGCCGGCGCGATATTCTTTCCCTGGATCCCAATGGCGAAAAGTTCGGGGCTGTGATCCTGGCGGCCGGATGGCGGCCCTACCAGCCCAAGGATGATGAGTTTCCGCATTTGGGATGGGGCGCAAGCCCGGACGTGGTCACCAACCATCAGTTCGAGGAAATGGCGGCAGCCGGCAAGATCACCCGGCCGTCGGACGGCAGGGAAGCCAAGAACGTCGTGTTCGTTCAGAGCCCCGGAAACGGAGAGGATGCAGATTTTCCCTACACCGGGGTGGTCACCAGCATGGTGGCATTAAAGCAGGCTCAGTACGTGCGTGAGGATTATCCTGACGCAAAGGCCTATATTTTCTATCAGCACATGCGTACCTCGGGGTTGAACGAGAACTTTTACAAGGCCGCCCAGCAGGATTCGGGCATTTTTATGAGCAAGGGCGAGGTTACATCCGTTGAGAAAAACGGCAGCGGGCTGGTCGTGTCGGCAAAAGACACCCTCCTGGGGGAAAACATCGGGGTTAACGCAGACCTGGTGGTTCTGGCCACAGGAATGCTGCCGGTGACATTCGACGATCCCACAGTGAACCTGGCCTACCGCCAGGGCCCGGGTTTTCGGGACAATGACCTGTTTGACAAGTACGCGGATTCCAACTTTATCTGTTTTCCCTACGAGACCCAGCGAACCGGTATTTATGCGGCCGGTGCGGTGCGCCGGGCCCTGTCTGTGGAAGAAAGCATGGAAGATGCCAGCGGTGCCGCCCTGAAGGCCATCCAGTGCCTGGAGTGTGTCAACCGGGGTATTGCCGTCCATCCGAGAACCGGGGATATGACATTTCCCGATTTTTTCTTCCAGCGCTGCACCCAGTGCAAGCGGTGTACAGATGAATGTCCGTTTGGCGCCATTGATGACGATGAAAAGGGAACCCCCAAACCCAATCCCACCCGGTGCCGGCGCTGTGGAACCTGCATGGGCGCATGTCCGGAACGGATCATCAGCTTTGCCGACTACAGTGTTGACAGCATCGGCTCACAGGTCAAATCCATTGAGGTTCCGTCAGAAGATGATTTTGACGAACCGCCCCTGCGGATTCTGGGCCTGGTCTGCGAAAATGACGCTTATCCGGCCATGGATATCACGGGCCTGCACAAAAAGTCCTTTTCCGCGGATGTTCGGATTATCCCGGTACGCTGCCTGGGTTCGGTCAACGTGATCTGGATCAAGGACGCCCTTTCCCAGGGCATGGACGGGGTTTTTCTGCTTGGATGCAAGCACGGCGATGATTATCAGTGTCATTTTGTCAAGGGCAGCGAACTTGCCAGCATCCGGATGCAGAAAATCGGCGATGCCCTCTCCAGTCTCGCCCTGGAAGAAGAGCGCGTGGCCCAGTACGAAGTGGCCATTGATGACTACGACAGGATTCCGGAAATCATCAATGGATTTGTCGAACAGGTCGAAGAGCTGGGGCCGAACCCGTTTAAGGGATTCTAAAAGGATTGATGCGAATACAGCCCAATTGAGGAGGTTTGATTATGGCGGATAAATACCTGGTTCAACCAGACATTCATTTTATCAATGAGATACGGGCAAACGGGGGTGAGTCGCTGAAAAAGTGCTTTCAATGCGCCACATGCTCTGTTGCCTGCCCAATAGCCCCGGACCGCAAGCCCTTTCCAAGAAAGGAAATGATTGCCGCGTCCTGGGGGTTGAAGGATAAATTGCTGAGCAACCCGGACATCTGGCTGTGCCATAACTGCGGGGACTGCTCCACGTTGTGCCCCCGCGGGGCCAAACCGGGCGATGTCATGGCGTCTTTGCGCATGATGGCCATCAACGAGTATGCAACACCCAAAAGCGTTGCCAATGCCGTCAACGACCGCAAAAAACTGCCGCTGCTCATCGCCCTGCCTGCGATTGTTTTTATCGTGCTCGGCCTGATCACCGGTTTGCTGGATTTTTCACCGGGGCTAGACAAGCATGGCGAAATCGCCCATGCCAATTTCTTTTCCACCTGGCTGGTGGATCTGGTTTTCGTCCCGTTGAGCATCTGGGCCGTGGCGGTGTTTGCCATGGGCCTGAAGCGCTTTATTGGCGATATTCATAAAAACGCACTGGCCGAGGGAAAGACTGACAAGGAAACCATTGACACCAAGGGGTTTTTGTCCGCTTTGGTGCGGGTGATCCCGTCGATTCTCAAGCACAGCAAATTTTCCGAGTGCGGGGAAAACAACAACCGGGCCACCCCTCACATGATGGTGCTGTTTTCCTTTATCGGTCTGCTGATTGTTACAGGCGTGTTTTTTGTCACTCTTTACGTATTTGGCATCCACGGTCCCTATTCCCAGCTCAATCCCATCAAAATCCTGGCCAATGTCAGCGGCATTGCCCTGATTATCGGCGCGGCTCTTTTGATTAAGCAGCGGATGGACAAAACCGACGAGGTTTCCACCTACAAGGACTGGTACCTGCTGTGGCTGGTGCTGGGCCTGGGTGTGACCGGCATGCTGGCAGAGCTGACCCGGATGGCGGACGCGGCCTTTTTGACCTACCTCATCTATTTCATCCATCTGATGCTGGTATTTCATCTGATCGCGTTTTTGCCCTTCTCCAAGCTGGCCCACCTGGTCTACCGTACCGTGGCCCTGGCGTATAACGAATACTCCGGAAGGGAGGTCAAAAAGGCCTGACAGCTTTTGTTTGTCTGATTCATACTGATTGTGAAAAGGGGGCTTTATCCGTAAAGCCCCCTTTTTGCGTGGTGCGGCAACCCACCGGAGTCGGCGCTTTATGGCCCGAAAGACTTCTAAGTAACTTCAAAAAAGTGGCTGTTAATGCCTGGTTCTATCATTTTCGCATGATGCCGGCCCGGTGGCGGTTTGCTCCCTGCTGACCCCTTACGCGCTCAATGCGACTCGCAAACCACCCCCGGGCCGGCATCATGG
>JAIPES010000112.1 GCA_021737045.1 Desulfobacteraceae bacterium
CACCGATATCTGCATTCTGCGAAGAATTCGCATCAGAAGGCCCGGATGCACCTTGCCGGTCCGCCGATGCATATATCAGGTCCCCGTTGGCGTTATACACCATTACCCGCGCGACTTCTTTCTGCCTGGCAATACCGTCCACCGGATTTTCCAAAAGCTCCGGGTTTTCCGCAAAAATCCCCACCCTGGCGCTGTGGGCAAGCACCCGGACAAGCAGCCCGCCCCGCTCGACAAGGGACGCGTTTAAGGAAGCACTCTGGTGATACACAAAAAATCCGGTCAGGGACAAGCATGTGATCAGCATGAAAAAAATACTGATCAGGATCACCTTTGCCCGGAAACTGCGCCTGAGGGCATCTACCGGATGAAACGCCAATTTCGGGTGCCTATTCAATGATACGGGCCTGCTTTGCGATTTTTTCGTCCACCGAAATTCCCAGTTTTTCGGCAACCTTCATATTAATTGCAATGTCTGCTTTCTCAGCGTCTTCACAGGGAATTGCCCCCGGGTCCGTACCGGCAAGGATTTTTTCCGCCATTTTGCCCGCCTGGCGCCCCATGCCGTATGGATCCACGCCGATGGACATCAGGGCGCCCTGTTTGGCATACTTGTCTGCAAACGTGACAATCGGCCGGCCGGATTCCATGGTCCATAAAATCAAAAAATTGACGGTTTCCGGCGTAACAACGGTAAGATCCGGCAGCATCCAGAACACATCGATTTCGGGCTTCATCACCATGACCGCGGATGACACGTTTTCCGCCCAAAACACCGGCCGGGCGCGCAATTCAACCCCTTTCCGGGCCGCAGCCGCCCGGATTTCCGCGGCGATTCGCCCGCTTTGCTCCGGGTCGTACACCAGTCCGATCCGCTGGCTGCCGGGAAGCGCATCCAGAATGATTGCCAGTTGCTTTTCCGGTTTTACGATCATGTTGACCCCGGTTATATGACCCTGTCCGGAAAAAGCAGCTGCCGAATCCAGAACCATGACATACACCACCGGGACATCCATCATGTTTTTCACCCGGGAAAGCGCATCCGTGCCGATGGCCAGCACCAGATCCGGACCCGTCATGTCAATGCGTTCGGCAACAGTGTCGTCAGGCAGATCCGAGAGAATCATCCTGCGGGTTTGGACCTGAGACCCCAACAATGCCGCAAATCCTTCAAAAGCAGCGTTATACGGTTTTGCCCGGAGGCTCTGGATTGCCAGGATCGTCGCGCTTTCTTCGGCGTGACCGGGTGCTGTCAACACCGGGACAGAAAGCAATATCAGCAGTAAAGTGAAAATCCGCAGCAAAACACTTCCTTACACGATGTTTCGGAGATGGCGAACCCAAACCCCGGTGCTCGTATATCTCGGATAGGTCTATAGTTAAACGGGCATCAATTCCGCTTCCGGTCCGGATCTGCACATTCTTCGCACTTGATTCGCCTTACTATAAATGATAAAGGTAGCTATAATCAAATTATAGAGGCTAACAGGGCGGGCATGCAATGAACAAAAACATTTTTTTCCGCTGGGTTCCTGCGAAAAACAGCGTGATTCATCCTTTGCAGGCATGGGCAGGGTTTTTTTCCTGCTTTTTTTCAGCATCCCTTTTTTAAGCGGGATCTGCGCGGCCCAGTCCGAAAAAGAGATGAATGTCCTGCAGATGTTTTTTGAAGAAAAGGACCTTTTTGCCTCTGTCACCCGAAACCCCAAACCGGTCTCCCAGATACCAGAAAACGTTACCATTGTCACGGCAAAAGAAATCGAAGCCATGAACGCCCACACCGTGGCAGAGGTGCTGGATCGAGTCACCGGCCTGTTTGTCAACTTCAGCCAAGGCAAGGGCACTGTCGGATCCACATCGCTTTTGCACGTGCAGGGCTCGGAGGATCGCCACGTTCTGGTGCTTGTGGACGGAATTCCCTGGAATTCCATGGCAGGCGGTGCAGCAGAAACCAATACGATTCCTGTGGGCATTATCGAGCGCATTGAAATTATCAAGGGGCCGGCCTCCTCCTCTTGGGGCTCTTCCCTGGGCGGGGCTGTGCACATTATCACCAAGTCGCCCGGATACACTTCCGGTCCTGCCGGCAGCGTGCGCACTTCTTACGGGGAAATGAAAACCACGGACCATCGGGCCCAGATATCCGGCCGGGCCGGCAGGCTCGGCTATTACCTGTTCGGCGGCCGGCAGGACTCGGACGGCCCCGAGGATGCCAGGGACTATGAAAACACCGGCTTTTTTTCCAGGTTTTCCTATACCGCGTCAAACCGGATGGAAATGGAATTGAGCCTCGGCTACACCCGGCCGGAAACCGGGCTGGGGATCTACGAAAGCCAGCCTTTTGATTTCAGATCCTCCGGGGCCAACCGCAATTTCTGGACCAATGCCCGGCTTGATGCCACATTCACCCGGGAATTGTCCTTTAAAGTGCGCCTGTTTCGATTTGAGCATGAAACCAAACTCACCAACCATGAAACAGACAATACCGGATCCGCCGGAGCCCTTTACCGGGCGGATAAATATGAAGAAGCCACCACCGGCGGAAGAGCCAAGCTGATATGGAAAAAGGGCATCCATACGGTGGTCGCGGGCATGGATTTCAACCGCGGGGATCTGGACCAGACAAGCAAATCCGGGCAGTTTCTCCAGGCGCAAGGCGCGCCGGCATATTTTCACACCCGCCCGGACCTGGAAAAAACCGGTGTTTTTGTAAATGACACCATTGTGCTCGACCGCCTGTCCGTCACCCCGGGAATTCGATATGATCATCACAGCGAGAGCGGCTCTTTCCTGAGCCCGAGCCTGGGATTGGCCTACACGCTGGGCAATGAAACCATTTTAAGGGGATCTGTGGCCAGGGGGTTTACGGCCCCGCCGCTTTCCTGGACATCCGGGGGCGCCCTGTTTTTGGACCCCAACCCGTCCCTTGAGGAAGAAACCGTGTGGTCCTACCAGGCCGGGGTTGAATCTGCCGCCCTGCAGTATGTCTGGCTCAAGGGGACCCTGTTTCGCCATGAAATAGACGACACATTCAAAGGGCCCGCCTCAACGGGCAACAACACCTTTATCAACAATGGCGACAGCCGGCGGCAGGGAATTGAGATCGAAGCTGAAACCCTGCCATTATATAACATCTCGCTGGAGGCCGGAGGGACCTACGTGGATTTGAATCCGGCTAATGATTTTGGCGCGGAAAACATGTATACCTACAACATCGGGATCACCTACGATCACCCGGATATTGTCCGGGCGGAACTGTTCGGCCATTACATCTGGTGGGATGCACAAAATAGCCCGGATTACAAGCATGATGATTTTATCTGGGATCTTAATGTCCGAAAAGAGATCTACACCAGCCAGAGCACCCGGGCAGACCTGTTTGCCACAATTCACAACCTTTTTAACGGATCCCAGTACCTGAACACAGACAATCCAAACCCGGACCGATGGATTGAGGCTGGTTTGAAAATGCATTTTTAGGTTTGCGATCCTGTCTTTTCCTGGTATAGATGATAAACAACCCGATTTTAATCGCGTTTAACCTCCAAACAGGCAGAGGATCAAAATGGAATTTGAAAAAAAAGAAAACCCGGAGCTTGAAATCATTGATGAAGGAATGGAACCCGAGGAACTGGTGGGACCGGAACTGATGTGCTGCTGGGGGCCGTATTCCCCCACACTCATGTAATTTAAACCAAAGGAAGTGGGGCATTCTTACTTCCTTCTACTTTTACCTGTACATCGCCTCTCATGCAGCCCTCCTGCTATCTCAAGGCCCTTTCATGCGATGAGGCCACCGGCACCCGTATCCTGTTTTCCACCCGGACCGCCGCAATTGTCCGCGTAAAGGAAGAACTGTATCATGCCCTGCAAAACGGGGATCTGCCGGCAGATCACGCCGCTTCCCTTGCCCGGCTCGGCTTGACAACATACAACCCCACAGAAGAACAAAACGCCATGCTGGGCTTTTTTGACCGGATGAATGCCGGCAACCCGGAACTGCACATCGTGGCGGTGCTGAACCTGGACTGCAATTTTTCCTGCATCTATTGCTACGAGGGCAATACCAAGGGCCGCCTTTACATGTCCGCGCAAACCGCGGAGCGTTTAATGGACTTTATCCGCTCCCGGCTTACCGCGCAAAAGACTGATCTGCGCATAGATTTCTACGGCGGCGAGCCCCTGCTGAGCATGGACCGGATCCGGCAGATCGCCGGGGCATCCCGGGCACTGGCCCGGGAAAAAGGCACGGGTTTTCGCTTCAACCTGGTGACCAACGGCTCCCTGTTTACGCGCAAAAACGCGGCGGAACTTGCAGGCCTGGGCCTGGACCACGTGCGCATCACCGTTGACGGGACGGCCGAAACCCACAACCAGGCCCGGCCGTTTAAAGGCGGGGCCGGCAGCTTTGACACACTGATCAAAAACATTTCCGAGACATGGGATCTGGTACGCATCGGCATCGGCGGCAACTATGAATATCACAACTACCGCTCCTTTGTCTCACTGCTGGACTACCTGACCCACATCGGGCTCACCCCGGACAGAATCAGTGCGGTCAAGTTCGACCCCGTGATGAAACCGCCTGCAGGCGATACATCCCTGCCCGAATTTTACGGGGGGTGTGCATCCCTGGACGAACCCTGGATCCGGGAAGCCGAGGCCTTGCTGCGCGAAGAAATCCTCAAAAGGGGCTATCAGACGCAAAAAGTCCGGCCTGTGACCTGCATGGTGGAGGTGGATGACGCATTTGTCGTTCATTTTGACGGCACGCTTTACAAGTGCCCGGCCTTTATCGGCAAGCCGGACTTTGCAGCCGGAGACCTGGAAACCGGGCCCCGGGATTACAGTGCGGTCTACCACAGCGGGTACTGGAAAAACGAGCAGTGCGCAAAATGCCAATACCTGCCGTTGTGTTTCGGCGGATGCCGCTACATGACCTATGTCCGGGAGGGCCGCATCAACGGCGTTGACTGCAGGAAGGATTACCTGGACGCCTGCCTAGAAACCCTGGTAAAACAGGATGCAAAATACCCGCGGAAAAAAAAGCGTTCAAACCCCTTTGCCGCAGTGCAAGGATAATGCGGATTTTCAATAGCGGCCGCCGTGGTCCTTTTTGACCTGTTCGCGGTCGATTTCGCCTTTTGCTGTTTTGGGCAGGGCATCGGCGAACTCGACAAAGCGGGGTTTTTTATAACGGGCGATCCGCGCGGCCACGTATTCGATCAATTCCGCGGCTTCCACGGTTTCTCCAGATGCCGGCACGCACACGGCCTTGATGGCCTCGCCCCACTGGCGGTCCGTCACACCTATCACGCTTGCCTCGGCAATCGCCGGATGCCCCCGGAGCAAGGCTTCGACTTCCGCCGGGTACACGTTTTCCCCGCCCGGCTTGATCAGCTCCTTTTCCGCCTTGCGCCGGACGTACCAGAGATAACCGTCTTCGTCAAAGCGCCCCATATCGCCGGTATGGTGCCAGTTATTTCGGAAGGTCCGGGCGGTATCGCCCTCCCGGCCCCAGTAGCCCAGAAAAACCGCGGGGCCGCGCACGCAGATTTCGCCTTCACCGCCGGCGGGCACCGGGTTGTCGTCATCATCGAAAAGGGCCACATTTGAAATCACCGTCGGCTTGCCCGCACTGCCCGGCCTTTCATGCCTTGGCGCCCAGGTGACGGCCATGGCCTCGGTCTGTCCGAACCCGGAAGCAAACTCCACGTTCGGCGCAATTTCCCGGAACCGTTCCAGGTTTTCCGGGTGATCCAGTCCCCCCACCCGGCGCAGGCCGGACAGATCCACGGCCCCGCCGAGTTCGTGGTACTTGTCTGTCATGCGCTTTAATATCGGGGCAAAGTTGTGAAACGTGGTCCCCTTTTCGGCTTCAATAAGCCTGAGGGCCTGTTCCGCGTCAAAACGCGCCAAAATGACATTTTTGCCCCCGGCGTGCATGGTGGCCATCAGGCGGGCCAGACCCGCAATATGGAAAAGCGGCAGAATGCAGATATGGCAGGTATCCGCATTGACCCCTTCCCCTGCCATCATCGCCAGGTTAATGGCAAAAATGTTGTGCTGGGAAAGCAGTGCCCCCCTGGGCGTACCCTCAACGGCAGCCGTGTAAATAATTACAAATCCGCTGTGCGCATCTATATCCGGCTCTCCCGCATCCGCGTTTTGCGCATAAAGCGCCTCAAATGGAACGAATCCGGCCGGCACCGTTCCGCCGCCGATGGCATACAGATTCTTCACACCCGTTTCCGGCTGCAGATCCAGCACGCGCTGCCGATCCTCCGGGCCGGCAAAAACACAGGCCGGTGAGCAGTCGTTTAGCACATAAGCCACTTCTGCGCTGGTAAAGCGCCAGTTCACCGGCACCACGATTGCCCCCACCCGGGCTGCGGCACCGTAAAGGATGACATACTCATCGCAGTTCTGCGCCACCACGGCCAGCCTGTCTCCCGGGGCAAAACCCGAAGCAAGCAGTCCGGCGGCCAGCCGGTCGCATTTTTCCCTGTACTGCCGGTGCGTCAGCCGGTTTTCGCCAAAGACGAGACATTCCCGGTCCGGGTACAATGCGGCATTGCGGCGGATAAAATCATAGACCGTGTAACCCCTGAGCCCCATACTGCTTTCTCCCGTGCTGTCAAATATTTAGCTTTCGCCCAGCAATTTCCGGATTTCATCCATCTTTTCGCCCAGCGTCTCCGGGGCGATGGTCTGCCGGCCCGCCAGATAATTCTGCGCCAGGGCGATATAGGCCATGGCCCCGGCCTTGATGCGATCTTCCTGGCCCTGCCGTCCTTCCCGGATCTGTGCGGGCACGCCGGAGACAAAGGACCCGGCAGGCACCCGGGTACCCTCTTTTACCACCGCTCCGGCGGCCACCACGCTTCCTTTTCCGATGACCGACTTGTCCAGGACCGTGGCGTTCATGCCGATCATGCAGTTGTCCTCCACAGTGCATCCGTGAAGCACGGCCCCGTGGCCCACGGTCACGAAATCGCCCAGGTGTACCCCATCGGTGGGCGTTGAGTGCAGCACGCAGCAGTCCTGGATGCTGGAGCCTTTTCCGATGCGGATGGGGGAAAAATCACCCCGGATGGAGGATCCGGGCCAGAGACTGGAATATGGGCCGACCTGCACATCACCCTTCTGGGATGCTGTCTGATCATTATAAACAGTTGCCGGAAACCCGGTCATAATCCCTCCTGAAACATCATTTGCCGTTTACATGCGGCTTATTTAATATTACATAATACAAAGGCCTTATACATTGTTTTTAACCCGTACACAAGTTTACCTTTACGCACGCAACATTTTTGGTGTAAAACCCATTTAAAAGTACTGACAACCCTTTTGTTTCATTTCCCGGATAACGCTTTTACCAACAAAGGAGGCAGGCATGACGTTTCGGAAAATCGAACCAACCCCCTCGGCCTATAACTACCAGCTGCTGATCAAGCACATTCTCGAAACACCGCTGATTTATTCCCCGGACCAGGAAATCATTTACCGGGACCAGCAGCGATATACCTACCGGGATTTAAACCGCCGCGTACATCAGATGGCCAACACGCTCTCCTCGCTGGGCGTCGGCCCGGGAAGCACCGTGGCCGTGATGGACTGGGACAGCACCCGCTACCTGGAATGTTTTTTCGCCGTTCCCATGATGGGTGCGGTACTGCATACCATCAACATCCGCTTGTCTGCCGAGCAGCTGATCTACACCATCAACCATGCAGAAGACGACGTGATCCTGGTCAACGAAGAATTTCTGCCC
>JAIPES010000021.1 GCA_021737045.1 Desulfobacteraceae bacterium
GTGCCCTGCGAACCCTGAGCCCGGAGATTTACGGGCCCATCAGCGATTCCCGCACAATTGAGTTAAAGGGGCTGGAATACGTTATTGACCGGCTGCCAAGGGGCATTGAGGCCTGCCACCGCATTGTAATGACAGGGCGCCAGGATGCAGCGGATGCCAGTTTTGAAAAAATTCAGCCACTGAAACGGCGGCGGATTTCATTTCGCATCAGCCCAACAGAGATGAGTTTTGTTATCACCCGGGGACAAAGCGAGATTTATGACATCATGACCCATATTACGTTTCTGCACGTGGAGGCCAAAAAGGTGCAGAGCAAGATGCGCGATGATTACGGCAATATCACCACCGAGTGGCGGGAGCTGGAAAAACATGTGGACTGCATTGATGATATTTGCGGAAGAGACCTGGATCAGGCATTGTGGAACCTGAGCCTGCTTTTGGGCCGGACCTTTGATGAAACCAAGGACACTTACGCAAACCTTGAGAAAAGCCGCAGCCGGTCCAATTCCAACAGCGGCCTGTTTCAGATTGTCCACAGCATGGGAAAGTGCGTGGACGAGGAAGTGCAGAGTTTGGACAATGCTGTGACCGTCCATTTTCCGCCCTCATTGAGCGCCCAGATATTAAACCGGACCCATGCGCGCAACTGGGCGGCCAATATCAAAAAATGCCTTTGTGATATCGGCCTGGCAAAACGTCCCCTGCATATCATCAGCGCCAATCAGCACAGTGTGGTCAATTTGCTGTATGGGTATGCTGCTGTGGGCCAAAAAGAGCGGGTTGCCGATGATCCGGATTTATACGACTTTATCCGCACCATTCGGGATCAAACAGACCAGGTGGAAGCGTTTGCCAAAAAACACGGATGCCACATGCTGCCCGATGACAGTGGTTCCCAGATCGACTGCAGGATCATTGACGCACCTGCAATGGCCCGCTTGCCCAGACATCCGGCCATTGCCCTGGATGCCGATTATATCGAAAAACAACAACCCGTGATCCTGGTGATGGATTATGCGTTCGGCGAACAGGCCTTTGAAATCCTGGATGAACTGCTTTATCCCTGGGAACAAAACGGAGAGCAGTGCGCCCTTAATGCCAGGTCGGTTTCCGTGATCGGCAAGGCCGGCATTCTGCCCGGGCAAAAGGGCGATATCATGCTGGCCACCGCCCATGTGCTCGAAGGCACCCCGCATAATTACATGATCTGCAATGATCTGACCGAGGCGGATTTTGATGATGATTCCGTACAAATCTATACCGGCCCCATCATTACCGTGCTGGGCACTTCCCTGCAGAACCGCTACGTGCTTAAAAAATTCCAGGATTCGTCATGGAAGGCCGTGGGCCTGGAAATGGAGGGCGGTCATTACCAGCGGGCCATTAACGCGGCCTTTATTCGGGGGCACGTGTCTTCGGATCTCAAGGTGATGTATGCCTATTATGCCTCTGACAATCCATTGAAAAGCGGGCAGACCCTGGCTTCGGGCAGTATGGGAGAGGAGGGCATCAAGCCCACCTATTTGGTCACGCGCCTGATTTTAGAAAAAATCATGGGCAGGTAACAGCGCGGCAGTTTTCCAAAACAACGGTTTACGTGCAGTGTTCGCATTTGGCCGCAGCCTGCTGCTCGGCTTTGCGTTTTACCGCGATGATGCTGGGCTTGTAGCGGTCGGACTGCCTGGCTCTTTTTTCCAGTTTCACCAGCACTGCCAGGGATGCAAACAATGCGGTAAATCCCACTACTGCCGAAAATATGGAAGCATCCACCCCAAAGGCGGAAGCCGTCTGATTGCCAAGGATCGCCCCGACCAGCAGGGCGGCAATGGGAAAGATATAAAGCAGCAGAGAAAGCTTGAGCATCCCGCCGGTGCCGAATTCGATGGTCACTGTATCGCCCACCGAGGCTTTTGCCGGGTTGAGGGCCTCGATTTCCATTTCCCGGCTTCCGCCGAAGCTGTGACACGTGCTTTTTTCCGAACATCCGTCGCAGGCCGCGGCCCGCTGGGTTTTGACAAGGGCGTTTGCCCCTTTTATCTGAGTGACCACTCCTGTTTCCCTGGCCATTTTTTAATCCTTGTAGCAGATAATGCCGCAGCGCAGGCATCGGTCTGCTTCGGCCCGGGCGTCTGTCTCCGAGTATCCCAGTTCCACTTCCGGGTATTTTCCCGGAACCTCCGAGGGGTCGCAGGCGGGCATGATATGCCGGGCGGATTTTTCCGCATTTTCGATGTGCGTGACGTTCTGCAGTATTGAATCCGCGGAAATCACCTTTTCGGCCAGCCCCAGGTCCATGTTGTACATGATTTTGTGCACAGAGGACGCAGCCCGGCGGCCGCCGGCAATGGCACGGATGGCCGCGCTGTAGTCGGTAATGGGATCATTTTTCGCCAGCAGACCTTTTTCCTCGCTGTAGATCGGGTTTTTGTAGGGCTGAATGCCTTCCCATTGTAGTGGTGCGTTTGGATCCGGTTCAGGCGCGGTTTCATCCTGCTCCGGCTGCGGGGCTTTTCGGAAAATCATCTCCGGCAGACGGCCGGCATCGATGACAAGCGTTTGGGCGGATGTCACAAAGCTCTGGCCGGAGCGGGTGTCTGTGTATTCAATGGATTCCAGGCGGTTTTCCAGTCCTGTGAGCCGGGTGATGGCGGCGTTGAAAACAATTTCAGCCCCGGCTTTTTCCAGATTTTGAATTTGTTCATCTGAGAGATCGGTTTTTTCCCGGGATTCATTGAATACCAGGGTGATGTTTTCCGCTCCCAGGTGCTTGCAGGTGTGAACCGCTTTTTCCGCCAGGGGCGCACCGCCGGAAATGACCACATCAGCGGTGACCGGGATCTGGTACTTGTTGTCGAGCCCGGAGCGCAACAGTTCGATTAACAGAAATATCCCGGGTATCGGCTCTTCGGCCCGGGTCGATGTACCGCGTTCCAGGCGGCTGTCCCATCCGCCGGAAGCCAGCAGCACGGCTTCATAATCCTGTTTGAGCAAAGAGGCAAGAGTGAAGTCCCGGCCCATGGTCATGCCGGTTTTAAAGGAAACACCCAGTTCGGCCACTCCCTGGATATCCCAGTCCAGCACGGTGCGCGGCAGGCGGTAGCCGGCAATGGCGGTGCGCAAAAGTCCCCCCAGGTTATCAGATGCTTCGAAAACCGTGGGGCTGTGGCCCAGGCGTGCGATGAAAAATGCTGCGGACAGGCCCTCCACCCCGCCGCCGATCACCGCAGTTTGCCGTCCGGTGCCGGGCGCGCAATAGGGCTGGGAGTGTTTCTGCTGCTCCATTTCCACATCCGCAGCATAGCGTTTCAGATAATTGATGGCCACGGGTTCGTCAATAAGGTTTCTGCGGCATGCGTCCTCACAGGGCCGCGGGCAGATGCGGCCGATAACCGTGGGAAACGGGTTTCGTTCCTTGATGAGCTGCACGGCCCCGGAATAATCTCCCCGGGAGACACGCTCTATATAGCCGCTGATATTGATTCCGGCCGGACACATTCGCTGACAGGGGGTGGTGCAGTCGTCCGTGGTGTATTCCCGCAGAATTCGGCGGGTCACAGAGGAAAGCTTGATGATGTGCTTGGGACAAACCCGTTCGCAGGTCCCGCAGCCGGTGCACTTTTCTTCATCCACCACCGGAAGCCCGCGGTCGCTCATGGTGATGGCGTCAAACGGACAGGCATGCATGCAGGAGCCCAGGCCCAGGCAGCCGATGTGGCATACTTTCATTCCGCCGTATAGCAGGGCCGCGGCCTGGCAGTTGCTCAATCCCTGATAATCGTACTTGATGGCGGCCTCAGAAGGGCCGTAGGTGCAGCCGGGCAAAGCGATGTCGGGTTCCTTGGCCTCGATGGTCATGCCCAGAACCGCGGCAATGGCCTCGGCCAGGTCTGCGCCGCCGGCCACGCAGGAATCCGGCGGTGATTGGCCGGCAACAATGGCCTCGGCATTCGGGCTGCAACCGGGATATCCGCAGCCGCCGCAATTGGCTCCCGGCAACAGGTCGTCGACTTTCAGTACAAGGGGATCCACATAAACGTAAAAAATCTTGGAAGCCAGGGCCAGGGCAACACCGGTTACCAGACCGAGTCCGCCCATCATCAGTATTGCATCAAACATTGCATGCTCCGATTTGTATCATGTGGTGTTGAGGCACATTGGGTTGTGTTTCCGGCCGAAAATTTTTTAGCTGCACTAAGCCGCTCCTATAACATTATTCGGCCGGCAGATTCAATCTGAAATATATTATTTTTCATATTCCGCCCCGGCTGTCAACTAGTCTGAGGGAGAGTGCGGCAATTGTTGGCTTGACGGATGCGGCCTTACCATATAAGAATACGGTTTTACCGAAGATGCGCGCCGTTTTGGGCTTTTCATTTTTTGCATCCCAGGCACACGGATCAGGAGGCATTAAGTTGCAGGCATATCAGCAAAACAAGGATTTTTACTGGCAGCAGGTCAGGGAGGCGGCTGCTTATGTGAAAGACGGCATCGGCGTGGACGGGGCCGATATTGCCATTACCACCGGAACCGGGCTTTCTGAAACTATGGTGGGCATGGTTTCGGAAGCTCAAATTCCGTATGACCGGATTCCCCACTTCCCCGCATCCACGGTCCAGGGCCATGCCGGCCGGCTGGTTTTCGGAAAGATTCACGGCAGGCCCGTTTTTGTCCTTCAGGGTCGGTTTCATCTCTATGAAGGCTACGGCGCCCCAAGGGTTTGTTTTCCTGTGCGGCTCATGCAGGCCCTGGGGGTAAAGACCCTGATTGTGACCAATGCTGCGGGCGGGCTTTGTACGGATTTTTCCGCAGGCGATATCATGGCCATTTCCGATCACATCAACCTCACCGGTGAAAATCCCCTGGTGGGGGCCAATAATGAAGACTGGGGAATTCGTTTCCCGGACATGTCAGCCGTCTACGATACCGGGCTGATGAATTGTGCCATGCAGGCGGCGCAAAAATCCGGAATCCATCTGCATAAGGGAGTGTATGCGGGTTTAAAGGGCCCGTCTCTGGAAACTCCGGCCGAACTGCGGTTTTTGCGTCAGATCGGCGCGGATGCCGTGGGTCTGTCCACTGTTATGGAAGTCATTGCCGCAGTTCATGCCCGTATGCGCATTTGCGGGTTTTCCATGATCACCAATATTGCTGATCCGGATCAACCGGAACCCGCCACTCTGGAGGCGATTATTCAAACAGCGCAGAAATCCGCCCCTGTCCTGGGTGAACTGCTATCCGGTATTGTCAGGGAGGCTTAAATGGCGAATTTTCCGGACAGCCCGGATCTGCTGATCTTCAACGGCAGGGTGCTGACCATGGATGACCGCGGTACCGTGATTCAAAACGGTGCCGTGGCAATATCCGGAGACAGTATCGTATCGGCGGGGCCGGCGGAAAAATCCGACATCAGGGGCGCGGCCCGCATTATTGACGCCAACGGCGGCATTATCATGCCCGGGCTGATCAACACGCATACCCATGCGGCCATGACCTGTTTCCGGGGCCTGGCCGATGACATGGACCTGATGACCTGGCTCAATGAATATATTTTTCCCGCAGAAGCCAGGCTCAGTCATGAGCGGGTTTATACCGGCGCCATGCTGGCGTGCGCGGAGATGATGCTTTCAGGAACCACCTGCTTTGCGGATATGTACCTTTTTGAAGACGCCGTGGCTGAAGCCGCTGCCAGGGCGGGCATGAGGGCGGTTGCGGGTGAGGTGCTCTATGATTTTAATTCCCCCAATTACGGACCCATTGATAAGGGGTTTGATTATACCCTTGAGCTCATTGACAGGTGGCGCCATCATCCGTTGATCACCATTGCAGTGGAACCCCATTCCCCGTATCTTTGCGCACCGGAGCTGCTCCGGCGGGCCGCGGCAGTTTCAGAAGAGCACGAAATTCCCATGATCGTGCACGTGGCTGAAACCGCCGGGGAGGTGGCGCAGATCCGCAAAACCCATGGCAAAAGTCCGGTGGCCCACCTGGCGGATATCGGGGTATTGTCACCGCGGTTTCTGGCCTGCCACTGCGTGGCTGTATCCGACGCCGACATTGAACTGCTCATGGCCCATGACGTCAAGGTCTCGCACAACCCGGAAAGCAACATGAAACTGGCATCGGGCATTGCGCCGGTGCCGGCCATGCAGGCTGCCGGCCTCTGTGTTGCACTGGGAACAGACGGGCCCACCAGCAACAACAACCTGGACATGTTCATGGAAATGGATGCTGCTGCCAAGATACACAAGGTCAGCCAGATGGATCCAACGGTGATGGATGCCGGTACTGTTTTGCGCATGGCCACCATTGATGCGGCCCGGGCTCTGGGGCTCGACAAGGTCACCGGTTCTTTGGAGCCCGGGAAAAAAGCCGATATCATTGTTATTGATACCAATAAGCCCCATCTGACGCCCATGTACAACATTTGTTCACACCTTGTGTATGCCGCAGGCGGAGCTGACGTGCAGCACGTGGTGATCAACGGGGTGCCTGTTGTGGACGACGGCCGGCTGGTTTCCTTTGATGCTGAAGCGGTGATGGAGCAGATGCAGCAGATCGCTGCTGAGGTCCGGAGCCTTCATGACTGGACGGCCAAACGCGTCAACACAGGCGCAAAAGCAGGAAAGGAGTAGATCGGCAATGGTTCAGCATCATCAAAGATCCGGGAAACAACCCGGAAAAGGGTCCATTGGAATTGCACTGCTGGCGGGTCTGTTTGTTTTTGCAGCAGCCTTGTCCGCATGGGCCGGGCAGCCGTCTTTGCAGTCTTCCGAGGCTGCGGCCGGAGCGGCGCGCACCGGTTTTGCGGCTGCCGCAGATCAGGCAGAGGGGGATCAGACAGGCCGGGACCCGGCCAATGGCTCTGCCGACGGCTTTGACGAGTTTGACGAATTTGATGAGTTTGACGGCGAAACAGGTTCAAAACCCGCGGCTGACCCGCTTTCCGGCTACAACCGGTGGATGACCGGGGTAAACGACAAGCTTTATTTCTGGGTACTCAAACCCGCGGCCACAGGATATGCGAAGGTGACCCCGGCTGTGGCGCGCAGATCCGTTGGCCGGTTTTTCAAGAACCTGGGCTATCCCCTCAGGTTTGTCAACAATCTGCTTCAGCTCAAAATCCGGCGGGCCGGGGTGGAAACAGCCCGGTTCGTGGTCAATACGACAGTGGGGGTAGCCGGTTTTGCCGATCCCGCCCGATGGTGGATGGACCTGGAGGCCTATCCCGAGGATTTCGGCCAGACCCTGGGGCATTACGGCGTGGGCGGCGGCTGGCACCTGGTGCTGCCGGTACTGGGGCCATCGAACCTGCGCGATGCCGTGTCAAAAGTTCCGGACAGGTTTTTAAATCCCGTGGCTTATGTGGAGCCCACGGAAGTCGCCATTGCCATTTCCGCCTATGACCGGATCAATTATACCTCCCTTCACCTGGGAGAATATGAGCAGTTGAAACAGGATGCCGTGGACTGGTATATATTTTTACGAAATGCCTATGAACAAAACCGGGAAAAGAAAACCCAGGAGTAGACAAAATGAAAAAATCTGCACGCATTACCGTATGGGTCCTGGCGCTGATCTTCGGCCTGGCCCTGTTTGCCGCCCACGGCCGCGTGGAAGCCGAAAGTGCCCGGAGTCTGCTGAAGGAAAAGATCAGCGAGGTCATCGATGTTTTGGACAGCCCGGATCTCAGCGAGGCGGATAAAACCAGCCGGATCGAGGATATCGTGGATCCGGTGTTTGACTACGGACTCATGGCCCGGCTCAGCCTGGGCCGCAGGCACTGGACCGGGCTTTCGGCAGATCAGCAGGAGACTTTCACCCGGCGCTTTGTCGCCCGGCTTAAGGATTCCTATTTTGACAAGATCTCCATGTATTCCGGGGATGCGGATGCGGCTTTTGAGTATCAGCCCGTCAAAGAGCAGAACAGCAAGGTGTACGTGCCCGTGGCGGTCCGGGCCGGGGATGAAACCGTAGACATGGTGTATAAGTTTTATTCCGCCCGTGACACCTGGAAAGTTTATGACGTGGAAATCAACGGGGTGAGCATTATCCGCAGCTACCGATCCCAGTTTGACCAGATTCTGGCTGACGGCACGGCAGAGGATCTGCTTGAGGCTGTCAAAGAAATCCAGGCACCCGGTGAAAACGGCTAAACCGACCCCAGGAAGCATTGTGACCCATATTTATGAAAAAAGACCCGCCCCTTATTGACCGGTTTTTTGACCGTGTGGTGCTTGCCCGCCCGGTCCTGGTTCTTTTCTGTATTTTAATGGCCGTGGCTGTGCTGGCCCGGTATGCAGTTGATCTGAAAATCGAGGCATCCGCCGATACCCTGGTGCAGCAGGACAATGCGGATTACCTTTTCTACCAGGAGATCATTGAACGATTCGGATATGATGATTTTCTGGTCATTGCCTATACACCAAAATCCGGGGATCTGCTGTCAGAGAAAGTCCTTTCCCGGATCGGCCAATTGCGCGATGAAATTGCCGCCATGGACCGTGTTGCCTCGGTGGTCACCATCCTGGATGTGCCGCTTCTGGAAAGCCCGCCCATGCCGGTTGCCGAACTGGTGAAAAATGTCCGCACCCTGTCGTCTCCGGATGTGGACCTCTCCCTTGCCAGAAAGGAACTGCAGACCAGCCCCCTGTATCAGGATCTGCTGGTGAGTTCCGATCTTGAAACCACGGCCCTGCAGATCAATTTCAAAAGCGATCCCGCCTATGACAAGGTCTGGCAGCAGCGCCAGCAGCTTCGGGCCAAGGCCGCACAGGGCGAGCTGAGCCCGGCGGAAGAAAGGGAAATGCAGCGGCTCCAGTCGCTTATTGATGAGCACTGGAACAGTATCGAGGCCCAGCGCAGCCGGGATATCGCCGCCATCCGAACGATCATGGAAAACCATGAAAATGACGCCGACCTGTTTCTCGGGGGCGTAAGCATGGTGGCAAACGACCTGATGCGCTTTATCCAAAAGGATCTCAGGGTCTACGGCGGCGGGGTGCTGCTGTGCATGACAATTGTGCTGTGGCTGATTTTCCGCCGGGTACGATGGGTTGTGCTGCCCCTGGTCAGCTGCGGGCTTTCGGCGGTTGCCACCATGGGCCTGATGGGATTGTTCGGCTGGAAGGTAACGGTGGTATCGTCGAATTTTATTGCCCTGCAGCTGATTATTACAATGGCCATTTCCATTCACCTGGTGGTCCGCTACCGGGAACTCAACCTTGCCGCGCCGCATAAAAGCCACGCCCGGCTGACCGCAGAGACGGTCAAGGCCATGAAGACCCCGTGCATATACGCGGGGCTGACCACCATTGCGGGATTCGGGTCCCTGTTGTTTGCCGGCATCAAGCCCGTGCAGACCTTTGGCTGGATGATGTCTGCGGGTATCGTGGTATCCCTGGCTGTTACGTTCATATTTTTTCCGGCCGCACTGGTGCTGTTTAAAAAAGCCCCGCTGCCCAGCGGGGGCGGCTCGCGCATTGCCCTGACCCGTTGGCTTGCGGGCTTTACCCGTCACCACGGCCGGATGATTGTTATTTTCAGCCTGGCGGCCCTGCTGCTCAGTGCGGCCGGCATTGGCCGGCTGCGGGTGGAAAACGCCTTTATTGATTATTTCAAGTCCAGCACGGAAATCCACCAGGGCATGACCGTCATTGACCGGAAGCTGGGGGGCACCACCCCCCTGGATGTGATCATTGATTTTAACGGCCGCAGCACGCAGGCCCAACCGGAGCCGGCCGGTGACGACGGCGGCGGGTCAGACGGGTTTGATGCGTTTTCCGAATTTGGTGAATTCGATGAATTTGATGATCCGGCGGATTCAGGCAAGTACTGGTTTACCCCCCACCGGCTCGACCGGATTGAAACGCTTCACGACTACCTGGATGGACTGGATCACACCGGAAAGGTGCTGTCGCTTGCCACCCTGACAAAGGTGGCCGAGCGGTTGACCGGCGGCCCGTTGGATACATTTGACGCGGCCCTTTTGTTCAATGAATTTCCTGAGCAATACCGGCAGATGCTCGTGGCCCCGTATGCCTCGGTCAAACATGACCAGGCCCGGATCAGCCTGCGGGTGATCGACTCGGATCCGCAACTGCGGCGAAACGCGCTTTTGCAAAAAATCCAAAACGATGTAGAGGAAAAACTGGGGTTTGCCAAGGACAGTGTGAAACTCACCGGCATGCTGGTGTTGTATAATGATGTGCTGCAAAGCCTGTTCAGCTCCCAGATCATGACCCTGGGACTGGTGATACTGGCTCTGATGATCATGTTTCTGGTTCTGTTTCAATCGTTTACCATCGCATTGATCGCCATTTTCCCCAATCTGCTGGCCACCGGGGTGGTGCTCGGGGCTCTGGGCTGGGCAAATATTCCGCTCGATATCATGACCATCACCATTGCCTCGATCAGCGTGGGCATTGCCGTGGACGACACCATCCATTACATTCACCGTTTTCAGCGGGAGTTTCAAAAAGACGGCGATTATCTGCAATCCATGCAGCGCTGTCACGGAAGCATTGGATATGCCATGTATTACACCACCATTATCATCATCATCGGGTTTTCGATCCTGGCCACCTCCAATTTCATTCCCACGATTATCTTCGGGGTGTTTACCGGGCTGGCCATGTTCATCGCCCTGGTGGCCGCACTGACACTGCTGCCGCAGCTGATCATATGGTTCCGGCCCTTTGGCCCGGCCGGCCGGGTGCAAAGCGCAAATCCGGAACAGGCGGGCTGAGATGACAGTATCCCAGGATTTGTCCCAGAGCCCGTCGCCGGGCAAAAAGCATCTGGCCTTCCGTGGCGATGCCATTGTTTTTTATCTGCATGCACCCGGCCAGGGCCCGGGCACTGCCTGGCTGCGTACCAACCTGGGTCGGGCGGCTTTGGCCAAACAGGAGGTGATCCGCCAGGTTGAGCAAAACGAGCCCATTTTGTATCATGATTGGTCGGATATCCCCATGGTCCCGGCCGGGGACGGTAGATTTGAGCTGACTGTTGGCTTAACCGAAGTGGGCCATTTCGAGGCCAAGGCGTTTTTTCTGCCAGAGGGGAAGGAGTCGCCCGTATGGCCGACCGGTCCAAACACCATCATCAACGTGGAGCCGGCGGAAACGGTTTGCGGCAATATCATTTACAATGCCTTTGTCCGTCAGTTCGGGCCCAACAAGCACCAGCAACAGCCGCCGCCCGGGGATGCGGATTTCGAGATCCTGGATCGGCAAGGATACACGGTGATACCCCCTTCAGGAAAGTTCCGGGATCTGATCGATGAGCTGGATTTTATCATCGGTCATCTTGGATGCCCGTATATACAGCTTTTGCCCGTACATCCCACGCCCACCACCTATGGCCGCATGGGCCGGTTCGGCAGTCCGTATGCGGCCCAGAGTTTTACGGCCGTGGATCCGGCCATGGCGGAATTTGACCCTGCAGCCACACCTCTGGAGCAGTTCATGGAACTGGTCGATGCCATCCATGCCCGGCGCGGCCGGATTCTGCTCGATATTGCCATCAACCATACCGGGTGGGGCGCCAGCCTGCATGAAACGCATGCTGAGTGGCTGCACAGGGAAAAAGACGGCAAAATCCAGATGCCCGGGGCCTGGGGCGTGGTCTGGGAGGATCTGACCAAGCTCGATTACAGTCACCAGGATCTGTGGCAGTACATGGCAGAGGTGTTTTTGACATGGTGCCGCCGGGGAGCGGACGGATTTCGCTGTGATGCCGGCTACATGATTCCGGTGGCGGCCTGGCGCTATATTGTCTCCCGGGTGCGTGAGCAGTTTCCGGACACCCTGTTTTTTCTGGAAGGTCTCGGGGGGAAAATTTCCGTGACCCGGGAGATTCTGAATACGGCCAATTTCAACTGGGCCTATTCCGAGCTTTTCCAGAACTATGACAGAGGCCCGGTGGCGGCCCATATGGCCCTGGTGCAAGATATTGCTGTAGCCGACGGCCAGATGATTCATTTTGCCGAAACCCATGACAACAACCGTCTGGCATCGGTCTCCAAACGGTTTGCCCGCATGCGCACCGCTGTTGCGGCCCTGTTGTCGGTGGGGGGCGGATTTGCCTTTGCAAACGGCGTGGAATGGTTTGCAACGGAGAAAATCGACGTGCACGGGTCCCCGCCGTTAAACTGGGGGGCGGAAGAAAACCAGGTGGATCATATCCGGCGCCTAACCGCGCTTCTCAAAACCCATCCCGCTTTTGCCGCCGGGTCGGGCCAGCGTTTTGTCATGGCACAGGAGGGCAATTTCGCCGCCCTGCTCCGCCATGACCGCAATGGCGAAAACCGGCTGCTTGTTGCAGCCAACCTGGATGCGGACAACGCGGTGCCGGCCCGATGGGAGGATGTGATCCAACCCCTGGCAGACGGCGCTTTTCTGGACCTGCTCAGCGAAGCCCGCATCCGGGTGGAAAAACAGGACAACTGCCGGCAGATGATTTTGGCGCCCGGGCAGGTTGTGTGTTTGAGCGATGCACCCGGGGAGCTGGAACGGATACGGGATTTTGAGCAGGCCGGCAATCGGGTTTCCGCATCTGTCGTTCATCAGCAGCTGCGGGCTGCGGCACTGGAGGTATTTGCCTTTTACCACGGCACCTGCGACTTAAATGGTTTTGACCCGGATGCGGCCGCCAGGCAGCTCCGGGATGATCCCGAGGCTTTTTTGCGGCAGATGAACCCGGAAAGCCCGGAATCGCGTGCCATTGTCTGGCAGTGGCCCGAAGATGCAAAACGAGAGGTGATGGTGCCGCCCGGCCATTTTCTGCTGGTGCGGGCATCTTCGGATTTCCGTCTGCAGCTGCGCTGCAACAATCAGGTGGTATCCGGGAAATATGCCCTGTGCGCGGCAGACGGCAGCTATTTTGCCCTGATCTGCCCCGGGCCCGCAAGTGCGGATCATAAGAAGGCAGAACTTCGTCTAACCCTGTTTTCCGGTCATGAAAGTGTCCGGGCAACGGGAAATCTGTTGTATCTGGCACCCCTGGAGAAAGTGGGGGTGGTGCGTGAAATTTCCCGCACCCGGCTTATGGCACAGCCGTTTCTGTTTCTGGCCACAAACGGCAGGGGGGCTATGATGCGGGCTGCCACCTATGCCCGGCGCATGCGTTCGCGCTATGATGCATTGCTTGCGGCCAATCCGGATCCTCACGCGCCCGTGGACCGCTGGATCATGCTTTCCCGGTGCCGGATCTGGCTGGTTTATCAGGATTATGCCCAGGCCGTGCGCACGGATTGCCTTCGCAGATTTGTCCATGATTATGACGGCCGGGCTTGCTGGCATTACCGGATACCCACCGGGCTCGGGCGCCATATTCGGTTTTTCGTGCAAATGGAGATGATAGCCGGTGAAAACCGGGTGCGGCTTTATTTTTTCAGACACCCGAAGGACTCGGCAGCCCAGCTCGAAGACCAGCATCGGGTGCGGATGATTTTGCGGCCGGACATTGAAAACCGCAGCTTCCATGATGTCACCAAGGCGTTTACGGGCCCGGAGTATACATGGCCGGATGCCGTGGAAGCCCGTGAAAACGGGTTTTATTTTCAGCCCGATCCGGAGCACGGACTTTTGGTGAATATGAACGGGGCCGCGTTTGTCCGGGAGCCGGAGTGGCAGTATATGGAATATCGTCCGGTGGAGGCCGAAAGGGGTCTGGATCCCAATTCGGATCTGTTCAGCCCGGGTTATTTCACATGCCGGCTTGCCGGGGGCCAGTCCATGATGCTGGAAGCCTCCATGGACACTGCCGGGGAGGCTGCCCGGGACAAATCCACGGGACAGCCGGATCTGAGCGCAGCCAACCCCGCCCCCCTGCCCGTGGGCGAGGCCATGAAGCAGGCCCTGGGCCATTACGTGGTGGCCCGTCAGGGCTATGCCTCTGTGATTGCCGGCTACCCGTGGTTTCTGGACTGGGGCCGGGATTCGCTGATTTTTTGCCGGGCCCTGATCGCCGCAGGCGAGCATGAAAAAGCCGCAAATATTTTGCGGATGTTCGGCCAGTACGAAAAGGACGGTACCCTGCCCAATATGATCCACGGCCATGATGCGGGCAACCGGGATACTTCTGATGCGCCCCTGTGGTTTGCCGTAGCGTGCCGGGACCTGGCCGAAGAGCTCAATTCCGTTGATTTCCTGGACCAGCCGTTTGAAGGCCGGAGCCTGCGGCAGATTTTGTTTTCCATTGTTTCCGGCTATATTCGCGGTACGCCCAATGGTATCCACATGGACGGGCAAACCGGTTTGGTCTTTAGCCCGGCCCATTTTACATGGATGGATACCAATTATCCGGCCGCCAGTCCCCGTCAGGGCTATCCGGTGGAAATCCAGGCCCTGTGGTATGCCGCTCTGGTTTTTGTATCCGGGCTGAAACCGCCGCAACAGTCCGTAATCGATATTGATTTAAAATATTTAAGTCAAACGGTGGCCAAGTCCGTTCTGCGTTGTTATTATTTTGAATGGCAGGGTTATTTGGCAGACTGCCTTCATTGCAATGCCGGTGTCCGACCGGATCAGGCCGCGGCCGATGATGCCCTGCGGCCCAATCAGCTCTTTGCACTCACCCTTGGCGCTGTGACGGATACGGGAATCTGCCGGTCAGTGCTGGATGCCTGCTCCAAATTGCTGGTACCGGGCGCCATACGCAGTCTGGCGGATCAGCCGGTGATTCATCCGCTGGAAATCCGGCATCACAATCACCTGCTGGCAGATCCTTATCATCCGTATCAGGGACGGTACCAGGGAGATGAGGATACGAGCCGGAAGCCGGCTTACCACAATGGTACCGCATGGACCTGGGTGTTTCCCTCTTTTTGTGAAGCCTGGGCAAATGTGTACGGAGAAAACAGCATTGCCACGGCGCAAAACTGGCTTGGCAGCAGCACTTGTCTGATCAACAGCGGGTGTCTGGGCCATGTGCCTGAAATTGTAGACGGTGATCATCCGCATTTCCAGCGCGGATGCGACGCCCAGGCGTGGGGGGCCAGTGAGCTTTACCGGGTGCTGAAACAGCTGGAGACAGCAGCCGGGAAGAAATCCGGAAAACAACAGAGGAAACCATGACCCGTTTGCAAACTTACCAGGTATTCCCAAAGATTCCAGAGCGATTGGAATTTCTGGAAAAATTGGCCCGCAACATGTGGTGGTCCTGGCGCCTGGATGCCATTGAGCTTTTCAGGCGGGTCGATCCCCGGCTCTGGGTTCAGGCCAACCGCAATCCCCTGATCTTTGCCACCATGATTGCCCAGAAGCGTTTTGAGCGGGGCCTTACGGACGACGGATTTCTGGCCCATTTGGACCGGGTCCAGAAGGCTTTTGAAAAAGAGATCGAGACCCCGGTGGATTATTCCCAAACCCCTTACGGTGCGGACGCTCAGGTGGCGTATTTTTCCATGGAATTCGGCATCCATGAAAGCCTGCCGTTTTTTTCCGGCGGTTTGGGGGTGCTGGCCGGAGACCACCTGAAGGCTTCATCGGATCTGGCGCTTCCCATGGTGGCCGTGGGCCTTTTGTACCGAAAGGGCTATTTTCACCAGTACCTGGATCATGAAGGCTGGCAGCAGGAGCAGTATCCGGAAACCGACATTTTCCACATGCCCGTGCGCCGGGCCCGGGATTCCCGGGGCAATGAACTGACCATTTCGGTGGAAGCATCCGGCGGGCTGATTTACGCCAAGGTCTGGAAGATCATGGTGGGCCGGGTTGCCCTGTATCTGCTGGATACCAACATTGCGGAAAATCCGCCTGAACTGCGTGAAATCACGGCCAGTTTGTACCCGGGCGATTCCGCGGTGCGCCTGGCCCAGGAAGTGCTGCTGGGCATCGGGGGCATGAAGGCATTAAAGAAGCTGGGCATTGAGCCGGCGGTATGCCACATGAACGAGGGGCATTGCTCCTTTGTATGCATTGAGCGCATTGCCCAGGTCATGGAATCGAAAAATGTGGACCTGCAGACCGCCATGGAAATCGTGCCCCGCAGCATGGTTTTTACAACCCATACACCCGTTGCCGCAGGATATGATGAGTTTCCCCCGGACCTGGTGCGGCCGTATCTGCAGGAATATGAAAAGCGGCTGGGCACGGATGTGGACACCATATTGTCCTGGGGGCAGACCGGGGAGAAGTTTGATCCCCATGGCAAGCTGTCCATGTTTGTGCTGGGGCACAATTTTTCCCAGTTCTGCAACGGTGTCAGCCGGCTGCACGGAGAGGTGGCCCGGCGTATGTGGAATCATGTCTGGCCCCAGCGGCCGGTGGAAGAAGTCCCCATTTCCCATGTGACCAATGGAATTCACATCCCATCCTATATTTCCATTGAAAATCAAATGCTTTTTGAGCGCTACCTGGGCCCGGACTGGTATGCCACCAATTTTGATACAGACCGGGCAGAGCGCATCGATCAGATTTACAATGAGGAGGTCTGGCGGGCGCGCGAGATGAGCCGTTCCCGTCTGGTGCGGAGCTGCCGGTCCATGATGATCCGGCAGTACGGCCGCCGCAATGCGCCCAAATCGGTTATGAAGGAAGTGGAGTCCGTGCTGGACCCGGAGATTTTAACCATTGGATTTGCCCGCCGGTTTGCCACCTACAAACGGGCTTACATGCTGTTTATGGATCCCGAGCGGTTTGAAAAGCTCGTGGCTTCCAAAAACCGGCCCGTGCAGTTTGTGTTTGCCGGCAAGGCCCATCCCAAGGATCATGAGGGAAAGGATCTGATCCGTCAGGTGGTGCGCTTTTCCAAGCGGCCTGGCATGAGAAACAAAGTCGTGTTTCTGGAAAATTATGATATCAACCTGGCCCGTTACCTGGTCCAGGGCGTGGATGTGTGGTTAAACACCCCAAGGCGGCCTCTGGAGGCGTGCGGGACTTCGGGTATGAAGGCCGCGGTCAATGGGGTGCTCAATCTAAGCATTCTTGACGGGTGGTGGGCCGAAGCCTACAGTCCGGATTGCGGCTGGTCCATCGGCAACGGCGAGGAATACGAGGACCATGCCTACCAGGACCAGGTGGAGTGCCGGGCTCTGTACAACATTCTTGAAAATGACGTGATCCCCACTTTTTACGACCGCACGGAAGGCGATACCCCGGACCGGTGGGTGGAGATGATGAAAAATTCCATGAAGCTGGTGCTGGGAAATTTCTGCGCCCACGGAATGGTACGGAATTATGAAAAGGACTATTATCTGCCTGCGGTCAGAAACCATGCTGTTTTGACCGATAACAACGCAGAATCGGCCGGAAAACTGGTGGCTCAGAGAAGACGCTTGCGGCGGGAATGGCCCGGGGTTCGCATTGAGCCTCCGGAAAGCGACGTTGAGGTGCCTTTCCGGGTGGGCGATCGGTTTGAAGTCGAAACAAAGGTTCATCTTGGGTCCCTGGAGCCCGGGGAAGTGGAAGTGGAGCTTTATTACGGGAGCCTGAAAAGCGTTGATGAGCTCAAAAACAGCCAGGTGTGCCCCATGTCCGTGGCCGAAGACCTGGGCGGCGGCAGTTACCGCTATACCTGCGAGGTGGTCTGCCAGGAGGCCGGCCGGTTTGGTTTTACGGCCCGGGTCACGCCCCGGGGCGATGATTATTTGAAAAACGCGCCGGGTTTTCTGACCTGGGCGTAATCCGGTGCTTGACACCGACAGGAATTTTTGATGCCGGAAAATACAACCAACCCGCGCGTGCTCATCGTGACCCCGGAGGTGACCTACCTGCCCCAGGGCATGGGCAATATTGCCAACTATCTCTCTGCCAAGGCCGGGGGGTTGGCAGATGTGTCAGCCGCCCTGATCAGCAAGCTGTTTGCCCTGGGCGCGGATGTGCATGTGGCGCTGCCGGATTATCGGGGTATTTTCCACAAACACATCGGCCCGCTATGGGATATTTACCAGAAAGAACTGGATACTTACCGCAAGTACCTGCCCGAAGACCGGCTGCACCTGGCCGAGGACCGGGCCTTTTATTACGTTCATCACGTGTATTCCAATCTTTCCCAGGAAAATATGAAAATCGCCCTGGCGTTTCAGCGGGAGGTGATCAACAATATCCTGCCCCGGGTCCGGCCGGATCTGATCCACTGCAATGACTGGATGACAGGGCTGGTGCCGGGATATTCCCGCATGGTCGGCATTCCATGCCTGTTTACCATCCATAACATTCACACGGTCAAAGCCGCCTTATCCGAAATCGAGGACCGGGGCATTGACGCGGCCGCCTTCTGGCAGAACCTTTATTATGATCACATGGCGGTCAACTATGAACAGAGCCGGGACGGAAACCCTGTGGATTTCCTTGTTTCCGGGGTTTTCGGCTCCCATTTCGTCAATACGGTCAGCCCCGCGTTTTTAAATGAAATTGTTTCCGGCCGGCACGGGTTTATCTCCGATGCCCTCCGCCGGGAGCTGACCAACAAGGTGGGGGCCGATTGCGGCTACGGGATTTTAAACGCCCCGGACCCCAGCTATGACCCGGACACGGATCCCGAGTTATTCCGAAATTATACCGCCTCTGATGCATCCGGGGGCAAGCGGGCCAACAAGCGCTATCTGCAAAAGCACCTGGGCCTGATCCAGAATCCCGAGGCACCGCTTTTTTTCTGGCCGTCCCGGCTGGATCCGGTACAGAAGGGCTGCCAGGTGCTGGCTGATATCTTGTATGAAATGTTGTCCAGGTATCATGATGAGCAGATTCAGGTCGTGTTTGTGGCAAACGGGGTGTTTCAGCCCTATTTTATTGACATTGTGCATTTCCACGGCCTGGAGGAACAAGTGGCGGTCTGCAGCTTCAGCGATCCTCTCTCGCGGCTGGCTTATGCATCTGCGGATTTTTTGTTCATGCCGTCGAGTTTCGAGCCCTGCGGCCTGCCCCAGATGATCGGGCCCAAGTACGGCACCCTGCCTGTTGCCCATGATACGGGCGGAATCCATGACACGGTGGAGCACCTGGATATGGCAAACGATCGCGGAAACGGGTTTTTGTTCGAGGTCTTGGATGCGCCGGGACTCATGTGGGCCGTGGACCAGGCCATGGCTTTTTACCGCCAGCCCCTTGCGGTAAAACAGCCGCAGATCCGGCGGATCATGGAGCAGAGCGCAGCGCGTTTCAACCACGAGGTCACGGCTCGGCAATACATTGATTTGTATGAAAAAATGCTCCACCGGCCCCTGATCTCCCATTCTTCTGACATCGCCTGATACAAGGAAGCACCATGGAACCCTGGCAGCAGCTTATCGCACTTGATTCGTATCTGGAGCCTTATGCGGAGACCCTTCGCAGACGGGCTGCTTACATCAGCGCCCTGGAGGACCGCCTGACCGGGGGCAATCAGTCCCTGGCCGATTTTGCCTCCGGCCACGAGTATTTCGGCCTGCATTTGCGAAACAATCAATGGGTATTCCGGGAGTGGGCGCCCAATGCCGAGGCTGTTTATCTTATCGGCGACATGACCGGGTGGAAGGAGGACAAGGGCTTTGCCCTGACACCCGCAGAGTCTCCGGGCGTATGGGAAATCCAAATGCCCGCAGACCGACTGGGGCACAAGGATCTTTACCGGCTTCGGATCCACTGGCCCGGGGGTTCCGGCGACAGGATTCCCGCATGGGCCCGCCGGGTGGTTCAGGATCCGGATACCCTGATCTTCAATGCCCAGGTATGGCTGCCGGATTCACCCTATGTGCGGCGTCACCCCGGATTTGTCTGCCCGGACCGGCCGCCGCTGATCTATGAGGTGCATGTGGGCATGGCCCAGCAGGAAAAGAAGGTGGGCACGTATTCCGAGTTTGTGGACCGGGTGCTGCCGCGCATTGCGGATGCCGGATACAATACCCTCCAGCTCATGGCCGTACAGGAACATCCCTATTACGCCTCTTTTGGCTACCAGGTCTCCAATTTTTTTGCGGCATCGTCTCGCTTCGGCACCCCGGAGCAGCTCAAGGAGCTGGTGGATGCCGCCCATGAGGCGGGCCTGTGCGTGCTTATGGACCTTGTGCACTCCCATGCCGTGGCAAACGAGGCAGAGGGTTTAAGCCGGTTTGATGGTACGGATTATCAATATTTTCATTCAGGAGAACGGGGCCATCACCCCGGATGGGATTCCCGGCTGTTTGACTACGGCAAAACAGAGGTCCTGCACTTTCTGCTTTCCAACTGCCGGTTCTGGCTTGATGAGTACGGGTTTGACGGATTTCGCTTCGACGGCATCACCAGCATGCTCTATACCCATCACGGGCTGGGAAAAGCCTTTGTTTCCTATGAGGATTATTTTGACCACAGCGTGGATGAAGATGCCCTGGCCTATTTGTGCCTGGCCAACAAGCTGATCCATGAAATCCGCGAAGATGCCGTCACCATTGCCGAGGATGTATCGGGAATGCCCGGGCTTGCCCTGGAAAACAAATCCGGAGGTGTTGGCTTTGATTACCGGTTTGCCATGGGCATCGCCGATTACTGGATCCGGGTGATCAAGGAATATAGCGACGAGCACTGGCCCCTGGGAACGATCTGGCACGAGCTGACCAACCGGCGGGCAGAGGAGCGGACCATCAGCTATGCCGAATCCCACGACCAGGCCCTGGTGGGCGATCAGGCCCTGATTTTCCGGCTGATCGGCAAAGACATTTATGCGCACATGCACAAAGACGATCCCAGGATGACAGTGGACCGGGGTGTGGCCCTGCACAAAATGATCCGCCTGATCACCCTGGCCACGGCCGGTCACGGGTATCTCAATTTCATGGGAAACGAGTTCGGCCATCCCGAGTGGATCGATTTTCCCAGGGCTGAGAACAACTGGTCCTACGCCTATGCCAGAAGACAATGGCACCTGGCCGATGCCCCGGATTTGAAGTTCAAGTGTCTGGGCGATTTTGACCGGGATATGATTGAAACGGCCAAAAAATGTGAGATTCTGTCAAAGGCCGGGCCCGGCCTGCTGTGCCATCATGAATCCGACAAGGTCCTGGCATTTGAGCGAAACGGGTGCGTGTTTGCATTCAACTTTCATCCCGCCCAATCCTATACCGATTACCGGATTTCAGCCCCGGCCGGCGCCTACACCACCATCCTGGACTCGGATGCGGAGCCATACGGCGGCCACGGCCGCCTTTATTCCGGTCAGCGACATTTGACCCTTCATGAAAACACCCATGACGGCCCCCGGGATTTTCTGCAGCTCTATCTGCCCACCCGCACGGCCCTGGTGCTTTTTCCGGAATCGGATAAGAGCTGATTTCCTTGCTTATTGGTTGATGCGCCTGTAAAAAGTCTTTTTTACAGGCAGTGTTAAGTTTTAAGTGATTAAGTGTTAAGTAAAATCAAAAAGTTGTCTCTTTAGTGGTTGACGGTGATATCCGTTTTAGGACTTTTTACGGCACCATCATTGGTTGACAAAGGAAAATCTGGGCTGGGCGTTGATCAAAGCGCGGGTGTAGTCGGATCCGGGGTTGTTGATCACCTGCTCGGACAGTCCGGACTCCACGATTTGCCCCTTGTAGATCACTGCAATGCGGTCGCACAAAAACCGGGCTGCAGCCAGGTCATGGGTGATAAACAAAAGCGTGACCCCCTGTGTTTTCCGCAGATCCGCCAGGAGTTTGAAAATGGTAAAGGAAATGGTGGCATCGAGCATGGAGGTGGGCTCGTCTGCAATGACAAATTCCGGGGAGAGCACCATGGCCCGGGCAATGGCGGCCCGCTGGCGCTGGCCGCCGCTTAGCTGGTGAGGGTAGCTGGGAAAAAAATCCGCTGCCGGGCTAAGACCCGCGGCATCAAGGGCCTGGGCCGCTTTTTGCCTGCGGGCCTCGCTGCTGCGGATGCCGTGGATGATCAGGGGTTCGGCCACGGTGTCAAATATGGACATATACGGATTCAATGACTGGTATGGGTCCTGGGGGATGAGCTGGACCCGGCGGCGGAAATCTTTTAAGGCCGCGCCTTTCAAACCGGAGATGTCTTTTCCCTGAAACCGGATTTGCCCTGCATCGATTTCCTCGAGTTTCAGCAGCAGCCGGCCCAGGGTGGTTTTGCCCGAACCGCTGGCCCCCACCAGGCCGAAGACCTCGCCTTTTTCAATGCAAAGGCTGACCCCGTCAATGGCTGTCAGCGCCTGGGCGGATCGGGCAAACAGGGATCGATCTTCGCTGTAGGTTTTTTTGATTCCCTGGATTTGCACCATGGGTTCTGCGGGGGTGTCCGGCATGGCTGCAGATTTTTTTTTTATCGGCATAAACTGCACAATACTTTATGGGTTGGTGTGATTTCCCGCCATTGCGGCGGGCGGCTGCGGCAGGCCTCCGAGGCATGGGGGCACAGATGCACATATCCGCAAAGTTCCTTTGACAAGGGTTCGGCCGGAGTGCACGGGGGCGCCGGCGACTGCTTGTCCCGGATTTCAAACACGCCGTCAATGGTGAGATACGAAGACAGAAGCGCCCGGGTGTAAGGGTGCACCGGAACCTCAAAGACCTCTTCCCGGCGGCCTGCTTCAACGATTTTGCCCCTGTACATGACCATGATTTCGTGGCACACCCCGGCCACCACCCCGATGTCATGGGAGATGAAGATCAGGGCGATGTTTTTTTCCTTCTGGATGGCCTTGATTTTTTGCAGGATCTGGTCCTGGACAATGACATCCAGGGCGGTTGTGGGCTCATCTGCGATGATGAGATCCGGGCTGCAGGCAAGGGCCATGGCGATAATGGCCCGCTGCTTCATGCCCCCGCTGTACTGGTGGGGAAAATCAAAGATCCGGTCCGCAGGGATCTCCACCAGTTCATAGAGCTGCTCTACCTGTTTGACCGCCTCGGCTTTTGTGATTTTGGGATCATGGGTGCGGATGGCCTCGAGGATTTGATCCCCGATGCGCTGGACCGGGTTCCAGGCGTTCATGGCGGCCTGGAAAATCATGGCTATGCGTTTCCAGCGAACCCGCTGCATCCGGGTATCGGGCAGGCTCAGCAGGTCCATGCCGTCAAAGGTGACCCGCCCCTTCTTGACAAATCCGTTTGAGGGCAGAAGCCGCAGAAGCGCCATTCCCAGGGTGGTTTTGCCGCATCCGGATTCGCCCACAATCCCCACGGATCTGCCCCGCTCCAGGGAGAAATTCACCCGGTCTGCGGCAATGGCCGTTTCTCTGCGGGTTTTGTAGGCAATGGTAAGATTTTCAACTTCAAGCAGGGCCATGCTTCCCCTTATTTTCTTTAAGCGTTTCCGTCCGGTTTTGTTCGATTATTCAAAATTTTCCTCCTTTCTCAGCCGCGGGTCGAGCACTTCCTCCATGGCCCTGCCGATGAGGTAAAACGACAGGGTGATAAGGGAAATGCAGATGCCCGGCGGCAGGAGCCAGTAAGGGGCCTGGAACATGTGCCCGGTTTTCCATACCCACTGGAGCATCATGCCCCAGCTCACGGTGTTTGGATCGCCGAAACCCAGAAAGGCCAGGGCGGCCTCCACGATAATGGCCGAGGTCACCCGGAAGGTCATGTACAAACATGCCATGGGCAGTACATTGGGCAGAATGTGCCGGAAAATGATGCGCATATGAGAGGCCCCGGCCACCCGGGCCATGTCGATAAAGGGCCGCTGTTTCAGCGACAGGGTCTGGGAGCGGATGACCCGGGAGACCCCGGGCCACCGGAACAGGGCGATTAACAGCACAATAATCCAGATGTTTAACTGGCCGAACAGGGATGCCAGCAAGAGCACCACCAGAAGCGAGGGCATGACCATGATCATGTCGGCAAACCGCATGAGCGCGGCATCCGTGACCCGGCCGGCATAACCGGCGATCATGCCGATAAGGGTGCCAAACACAATGCTCATAAAAGCCGCGGATATCCCCACCATAAAGGCGATGCGCGCGCCGGTCAGCAGCTGGGTGAAAAGATCCCGTCCCAGGTTGTCCGTGCCCAGCCAATGCTTTGCACTGGGGCCGGTGGCGTTTGAAATCCAGGGATCCACCCCGGTCATGGGGTGGTACATGGGATCGATCAGCGGGGGGATATAGCTGATCAGGGCCATGACCCCGAAGCAGGCAAGCAGAAACACCCCGAGTTTTCCCACGGGGTTTTCGTAGAACAAAGCCCAGCCGTCTAAAAACCGCTGCAGATTATAGGAGCGTTTGGCGGCAGCCGTGTTGCACGCTGCCCGGGTTTCTGCGGAAAAATTCATCAGTACCGGATCCTCGGGTCCAGATAAGCATATAAAACATCCACGATCACGTTTGCCACAAGCACCACAAGGGAGATAAACAAAAAGCAGGCCAGGGCCAGAGGGTAATCATTGTTGCTCACCGCAAAGATCAGCTCTCTGCCGATGCCCGGCCATGAAAACACGGTTTCGGTCAGCGCCCCGCCGTTGATGGAAAAGGCCAGGCTCAGTCCGATGCTGGTGACCACCGGCAGATACGCATTGGGCGCGGCATGGCGGTTTCTGACCCTTTTTTCCGAAAGGCCCTTGGCCCGGGCCGTGAGAATATAGTCTTCTTTTAAGGTTTCGAGCATGCTGCTGCGCATGATCAGCAGATAGGAGCCCACGTGGATGATAAACAGGGTCAGAAGGGGCAAAAGCATGTGATGGCCAATGTCTGCGGCCTTTGTTAGAAAGCCTGCTGACGGATTGATCCATACCTCCGGGGTGATCATGCCGTTTAAGGGAAACCAGCCCACGTGATAGGCAAAAATCCAGATAAACAGCAGGGCGATCCAGGGCAGAAACAGGGTGTGGCAGACCAGGGCCAGGATCGTGACCCAGGTGTCAATGGGCCGGCCCTTGTACCAGGCCACGAGTTTGCCCCAGAATACCCCGGCTGCGGCTGACAGGATCACTGATGTGGTAAACAGCAGGATGGTGTTGGGCAGGCGGCGGCCGATGATATGGATCACGGGCTGTCCGTAGTGAAAGGAGATTCCGAAATTGCCGGTAAAAAAATTTTTCACGTAATACAGATACTGCAGCCACAAGGGCTGGTCCAGCCCGAGCTGGGAGATGAGCATGCTGGCGTCTTCCGCGCTCATGCCCGGCTGCACCATCCTGGAGACCGGATCACCCGGAGACAGGTGAAACAGGAGAAACAGCCCGGTGAGAATCAAAAAGAATATGGCCATCACCTCAATGATGCGACGGAAGATCAGCTTGCGAAAGTGCATACGGGTTCCGGGCTTATCCTGTTATTGGGGTCTGACGCTGCAAAACGACCAGATATTGCCGATTCCCTCCACCATGGGAACCCATCCGCTAAAGGTTCTGGTGTCCACGGCCTCGATGGCGGCCGGATTGTAGAGGGGGATGTAGGGCACGTTTTCCATAATGATTTCCTGCATTTGATAAAGCAGTTTCTGACGTTTTTTTGTGTCCATTTCCGCAATGGAGGCTTCTGCCAGTTTGTCGAATTCCGGGTTGTGATAGCCGCTCATGTTCCATCCACCGGGCTTGTCGTTGTCGGAATGGAAAAAACTGCGCAAATAATCCGGATCCAGGGCCAGCCGGCCGTAGCCCAGGATAAAGGCGTCAAAATCATGATTTTTTTTCACGGTTTCCAGCAAAGCGCCAAAGGACATGGGTCGGGCCGATGCCG
Source organism: Desulfobacteraceae bacterium (assembly GCA_021737045.1). Lineage (GTDB taxonomy): Bacteria > Desulfobacterota > Desulfobacteria > Desulfobacterales > Desulfosalsimonadaceae > Desulfosalsimonas. Next base: position 25,570 of record JAIPES010000021.1, read on the forward strand.
GGATTCCCAGTTCCCTTAGCCATTCCTGGATCAGGATGCCGCAGGTGGCCCGGTTGGGGTCATAATCGGCCGGCGGGGTCAGGATGGTGAATTTCTCCATCTGATTGCCGTCGGGCCGCACAATTGTAGAAGGTGAAACCACCCGGCCGTTTTCATCCACCGGTGGCCGCTTCCAGCTGTAGCCGGCTTGAGCCAGGATTTTCCAGGCTTTTTTGGTCCGCTGCTCCCGGTTCAGTCCCCTGCCGTATTCAGGCATGTTCGGGGCGCACCAGAACCGGTTTTCAGACGGGACGATGGAGTCCATTCTGGCACCGTAGCCCTGCAGGACCCGTTTGACAATAAAATCGCGGTCAATGATCACGGCTGCGGCCCGGCGCAGGGCCGGGTCGGAAAAGGGTTTTTTTCTCACGTTAAATCCCATGTAGTACAGGGCGCTTTTTTCATTGATCATCACCCGGATGTTCTTGTTTTTTTGCAGGTCTTCGAGATAGCCGGGCTGCACCGACCACCAGAGAAAATCAATATCGCCTTTTTTCAAAGAAAGGATGGCCACATCGGCTGTTCCGTATACCTTGAAAAGCACGGCATCCACATGGGGGCCCAGTTGGTGGCCCTGGATTGTCTGTCCCCGGCCGAAAAAATGGGGATTTTCCGTGAGATAAACAAAATTTCCCTCCTGCCAGCGCTCCAGCACAAACGGGCCGCACCCCAGGGGTTTTTCCACCCGGGCGTTTAACAGGGCACCCAGGGGCTTTTCCTTTTCTTTTGCTTGTTTGACAATAGGCGCCCATTGTTTTTTGGGCATGACATGGTTGATCAGACTTCGGGTGAGAAAAGTGGCACGGGGTTCCTCCAGATAAAACCGTACCGTCTGTTTGTCCACGGCTTCGGCCTTTTCCACGAACTCCCATTCCGAGTGATATTTGGGCACTTTAAAGGATTTGATGGTATTGACCGTAAACACCACGTCTTCTGCGGTCACAGGGGAGCCGTCCGACCATTTGGCTTCCCTGAGTTCCATGGTGTAGGTGTTTGTATCCGCGTCCCACTCGGGCATGGCCTTTGCCAGCCAGGGGGTGAGTTCCAGGGTTTCCGGGTGCTCGGTGTAAAGGGGCTGATAGATCAGAGACAGAATCTTGCTGGAATTGGCATCGGTTGCCATCCAGACATTGAGTGTTCGCGGCTCTTCGGCAATTCCCACCCGAAGCGTGCTTCCCGAGGCATGGCCGGAGGCGGGGGACCAGAGCAAAACCATGGCCGCTGCCATAAAAATCAGAGACGAGACAAATACTTTTGGAAAAAAGCGCATTTGCATTTCCTTTTTATTTGAGCGCCGCCTGCCGGGATTGTTTTCGGGCAAGGGCCATTTGTTCCACAAAGTCTATGACACGGGTTTCCATGCGGATATTTTCCAGCCGGTTGATCCGGGGAATACCCCCGGGGCTGACGCAGTTGACCTCGATTAATTTTTCATCTATCAGATCCAGGCCCACAAAATAAAGACCGTCGGCAAGAAGGCGCGGCCGGATCTGTTCGCATATCCGCCGTTCCCTGGCGGTAATGGAATGGGCAAAGGCCTTGCCCCCGGCGTGAATGTTGGTCCGGAAGCTGCCGTCCGGGGGTTTTCTGCACATGGCCCCCAGAATTTCCCCGTTTAGCATTAAAATGCGGACATCCCCCTTTTCCTTGACCCCTTTTAAGTATTCCTGGACCATGATCTGCTCGCGGTCTGCATAGGGCTTGTGGGCACCCACGTAATAGTGAATCAGGGAGTTGAGGTTTTCCGGGTCCCGGGTGCTGACCTTGATAATGCCCTGGCCCCCGAACCGGCCCAGGGGCTTGATGACCATGTCGCCGCCAAAGTTGTCGATGATTTTGCGCAGCCGGGATGGATCACGGGAAATGTGGGTTTCCGGGATCAGATCCGGAAAATTCAGGGTATAGAGCTTGCTGTTGCCCAGAACCATGCCGCAGGGATCATTTACCATAAAGACATGGTTGCGCACCGGGGCCAGAAATTCAACCGAACTGTAGCTCAGGGGCGGATCCTTTCGCAGAAAAAGCGCGTCGAGTTCCGTGAGTTCCTCAAAGCTGATCGACTCCTCCTGCTGCCGGGCGACGGCTTTGTCCCAGTATTGCTTTATGGAAAGATCCCGGGCCACTGTGACGTCTTTCATCCGGGCCACGATCTGCTGTCTGCGCACATAGATATCATGGGGCTCGAGGAAGAATACGCAATGCCCCCGCTGGTTGCATTCATACATCAGGGCCGCAGTGGTTTCAAAAACCGGATCAATGCCTTCCAGTCGATCCATGACAAAAGCTATTTGCATGGCGTGTCCTTTTGTGAACCGGTTCTTGTCTCAGCCTCTGCCACCATGGATTGCAAATGGCGCAGGCGCTGGCTCAGTGCCGTGCAGATCTGCAGGGCAATGCCCGGATACTCGCGCACCAGTTCGTTGAATTCAGGCTTTTCAAGAACCAGGAACCGGGAGGGCTTCAATGTGCGAATGGTGGCCGATCTCTCGGTTTTCTCGAAAAGGGCCATTTCTCCAAAATAATCCCCCGGCCCCATGGTGTCGAGCCGGATTTGCTTTTCCGGCTCCCGGCCTTTGCAAACAGCCACCTCACCGTCGATGATCAGATAGATCCGGTCGCCCGGGTCGCCTTCGGCAATCACCACTTGATCGGGAGGATAAGCCACTTCCCGTGTCACAGCAGCGATGGCGCCGAGTTCGCTGACCGTCAGGCCGGAAAAAATGGCAATGTTTTTCAGCAGCAGAATTTTTTCCGGAACTGTGAGTTCAGTATCCATGATTTGCTCCTTTGGGTCAAGCGCTCCGGTCGCACCGGGGATAATTTTTTGGGCCATTTGACGGATATAAGGATTTTGAGCATTTCTGAGCTGTGAGATGACGGTTTTTTGCCGGTCTGCGGCTTCGGCGTGATATTCCAGGACATAAAGTGTCAGCACGGGCTCCAGCCAGTCATCGGCTTCTTTGAGCAGTTCCGGGAAAAGATCCCTGGAAACCGATGCAAACCGGGGCAGCTTGAAGTATTTTCTGCCCTGGGCAAGGCTCTGGGAGATGGATTCCCCTTCGAGCAAGGGGGTGACCATGTTAAACATCTTGTGATCCATGATATCGCCCAGCAGTTCAATGCTGTTTGCACGATGACGGGTACTGGTGGAAAAAAGGCCCCTGAAAACCGTCCACATGCGCCCCCTGCGGTCATGGATGGCCAGAACCCGGAAGGTGTTTTCCAGAATCAGGTTCTTTTTTTCCATCAGGTGTTCCGCAAGCAGGTTTTTGGCCCGGCTTTCCGGAAGCTTTTCAAGGGCTTCGGCCCTGGCCAGGCAGGTATAGGCCTGAAAAAGTCCCTGCCGGGTAAAGCGCGTAATGTCGAGATCTTTGATTTTCAGCTCTTCCAGCAGCTCAAAAATGGCTTCGCGCATCCGGCGGTCAGGCCGGTTTAATGCTTCGATGAGAATTCTGCCGTTGATGTAGCCGGCGTTTTTGATCTTCTCCCGTGCCATCTGCGCAATGTTCGTATCTGAATCCCCCAGGTGCCCGATAATCCGGGACAATGAGGGGTCATCGGTGATTTCCATGCTTTCTATGGCCGCGCGTCGAATGCCGGTATCCGGGTCATTGAGAAAAGGGGCGGCAATGTCATTTAAATTGCCTGGCGACAGCCAAGACAGGCAACGCAGGATATCGCTCCGGATGGGCTTGTTGTCAGCATCTGAGAGCATTTCTGTCAAAATGCCGGCAAAGCCTTTTTCCCCTGTCTGAGCTGCTGCAATCACGCCTGCCTTGCGGTGATTGATGTCTTTGGCGTAAAGCCAGGTATCGATTTTGGGTTTGAGCTTGCCCGGGCTTTTCATGTACAGACAACCTGCGGCGTTTCCCCGGACCTCCGGATGGGGGTGCTGGATCAGGGTTTCGAGCCGGTCGCGGATGGCCGGATTGCCCGAGCCGGTTCTGTGGATGGTGCGGATGACCGCAACCGTGAGCTCCGGCTCATTGCTGGCATAAAGCATTCTTTGCAGCATCTCTGCGGTTCCGGGTCCGGGGTCGTCTGAAAGCATTTCCAGCAGCCGGATTCGGGTGGCCGTATCCTGCCGGTCAATGGTTCTGGCCACAAGATCGTCAAAGTTGTTCACATCCAGGGTCTTGAGCAGCCGGGCATACCAGAGTGCATCTTCGCCCCGGGCGTTTAAAAAGGCTTCTGTCAGTCCCGGATCCGCCTGGTCCTTTTTTAACAGCTTGCCCAGATTCTGTTGTTCCATGCTTTTTAAATCCAGCATATTTCTGGAAATCAGGTCCATTAGAATAGCGGCATATCTGCGCTTGAGCACAAACGGGGCCGCCAGCCAGGCCAGCACAAAGGGCAGGGCCACCAGGGAAAGATAGCGTGGATGAAAGAGGTTGGCTGAGGCCAGAATCAGCCCGGATCCCACAAACAGGGCGATCCGGACCACGGTCCCCCGCAGAAAGGGCCGGACCATGGCCCTGTAGGATTCTGGAAACAGCCCTATTAAAATGGAATTGGCCGGCATGTTGATGGTGGTGCGGATGATGTTTGTGGACATGCGGGCATACACGGCGGAAAAGATGTCAAAGCGGGTCAGAAAAGCGATAAATGCAATGATGTAGTTAAAGGGGTGAAACATCAGGGCCACGGGCAGGCCGAAGCGGCCGTAGAGCCGGCCCACAAACAGCAGCAGAACCAGGCTGATGATATTGAGCACCCCCCGGAAATAGGAAAAAAAGCCCAGCAGCCCGGATTCGCTGGCGAAATAGGCATCTGCGGCAAAATTGAACTGATAGTTCATGATGGGGATCACCACATTGGGCATGAAGGTGAGCACCAATACGATTTTGACCAGGGTCGACTGTCGGATTAATGGCAGCACCTGCTGGAACTGCTCGCGCATGGGCGGCTGGTGCTTTACCTTTTTGCCCCTTTTATCCCCTGGCAGGGCCATGCGCATGTGCATGCCCATGGCCTTGACCAAAACCGCCCCCAGCAGGCTGATGCCCAGGTAAACCAGCAGCAGGTTGTCGAAACGAAGGGTTGCTGCCATATAAGGAGTGGAAAAGCTTCCCGCGATCAGGCCGATGACTCCGCCCGCGGTGAGAAGCGGAAAAATGCGCTTGGACTGCCGGGTATTGTAGAGATCATTGGCCAGGTTCCAGAAAAGCAGGGCTTCGAGCAGTTCAAACTGGCTTTTTAACATAAACAGCAGCGGATAGATCAAATCCAGACCCATGGGGATCAGCAGGCGGATGCCGCCCACCGAAAGCCCGCAGAATACAAAGAGCATGCCCAGCAGCCGGGTGCTTTGCAGCCGGGTCATAAACAGGGCCAGAATGCCTGTGAGGATAAAGGTGGCAATGGAGTTGAGCATGTTGACAATGGGCAGGTACTGGACTCCGTAGCGCTTGAGAAAGGCGGTTTCCGCGTAGTTGTTAAGCACCATGCCGGAACTGCGCAGCAGAAATAAAAGTGCGGCGGTCCATAAAAACAGGGCAACCTCGTCTTCGTGGAGCTTAAGCCAGTTTAAAAGGACCCTGCGCATTAATCCGCCTCTTTGACCAGCCGGAAGCCGGTGGTTTTAAACTTGGCTGCCGGGTGGGCGTAGGCGCGGTTGGCACTTCTCAGGCTGTGGGGATCGCTGTACCAGCTGCCTCCCCTGCGTACCCGCCGTACGCATTCAAACGTGCCGGGGTCTTCGGGAAGGGGGTATTGATCAAAGCAATCCCGGCACCATTCCCAGACATTGCCGTGCATGTCGTAAAGCCCCCATTCGTTGGGGTCGTAACTTTTCACCGGCGCCGGCCCATTGGCCTCCAGCCCCAGCGCCCTGACGGTTTCCACGCACCGGCCGGATTTGACAGGGGAATTGGCGTACATGGCCCGTGTACATTCGATGCCATCGCCCCAGGAAAATGCAGTTTGCGTGCCGGCCCGGCATGCGTATTCCCATTCGGTTTCGGTGGGCAAACGGTAGGTTTGTCCGGTGCGGCGGTTTAGCGCCTTTATGAATTTCTGGCAGTCATGCCATGAAACACTGGTCACAGGCAGGTTTTTGGGCCCCTTTCTGGGAAAAAGCCATTTTTTGCCCATCACCGCCTGCCACTGGCCGATGGTCACCTCAGTGGTTTGAATGAAAAACGGCTCTGAAACTACCGCCTCGTGGCGTTTTTCGCTTTCACCCCGAAGAGGGGCATCCGGGGCGCTGCCCATCATGAACCGGCCCGGTTCGATTCTGATAAATTCCATTCCCAGGCGGTTTTGATAAACATTTTCCGCTCCCCGGACGGACGGAGACAAAGTCAGCAGTGCAAAGACCGCGGCCAGAGAAATGAGAAAATAGAGGTTTCGCATGATACATATCCTTGATATATAGAATATACATATAAAGGCGTTTGGCGTTTCCGGGTCCTGGTTGAAAGTTTAAAAAATATTGTTGTTTGAAGTTTTAAGGGGTTTTTGGGAAACTGTCAAATTCAACTGCATTGCCGGGGAGGCCCAGAATTGATGGAAACCGAAACCATAGAAGGCATTGATTATCATTTTGCTCCCCCGGAGGAGCTGGCAACAGAAGATATGGAGCGCATCATCGCCCTTGTGGAGGCCGGCGGCTCCGTGGATCCGGGCCGGGTGCGGGAAAACCTGTCCCATGCCTTTTTAATCGGCTATGTCAGAGATGACAAAGGCGAGATCGCGGCCTGCTCGAGTCTCAAACATCCCAGGATTGAATTTACGCAAATGGTGCGGGAACAGACCGGCCTGGATTTGTCAGGTTTTCTGGAACGCGGCTATACATCGGTTCTGCCGGAATTCCGGGGCAGAAAAATGGCCAGCAATCTGCTGGCGGGGCTGACGGCCCGGGTGGGCAACCGGAAGCTTTATTCCGTGATCGGAGAGGACAACATCGGGGGGCAAAAGATTGCCATCAACAACAACACACGGAAAATGGCTGTCTATAAAAGCCCCAAAACCGGAAAAAAAATGGGAATCTGGATTCCGGAATGGATGATTTGAAAAATAAAAATCCGGGTATGATGGCACCGTAAAAAGTCCAATATCTGCGTTACGCGCAATTTCTCAGAATTTCACGTACGGCTAAGTACGCTGCATTCTTCGAAATTGCGCAAGCCTTGATCTTGAACTTTTTACGGCACCATCTGAAATCAGACTTCCAAGGAA
>JAIPES010000113.1 GCA_021737045.1 Desulfobacteraceae bacterium
AAATCGCTGATGCCTATCCGGAACTTTTTTCCGACATGCTCGAAATATTTGCCGGCAGGCGCACGCAGCACCCGGATATCAATTCCGACATTTCAGTGGTTCTGCACCCCCTGCCCCTTTTGCCGGTGATGTTCTGCTACTGGGAGCCGGAAGAAGGCATGGGATCAAGCCTGCACATTTACTTCGACCAGACCGCGGATCAAAACCTGGACACGGAATCCATTTATAATCTGCTCACCGGCATGGTAAAAATGCTTGACAAAATCGCCCGGCGCAACCGGTCAGAATGATTCGGGTGCTGCACGGTCAAAGGCCTGCGCGCCGATGCCGCCCCGCGCGTACTTCAGATACGGGATGATCTTGCGGTTCTTTTCCCCGCCCGTGCCGTCGTAGGTAATGGATACCACCGGTACCCCGGTTTTGGCCTCGATGGTGTTGGCCATGGCCTCGGTGATCAGGGACGGACAGCAGAAAGCCGGGCTGGTCTGGACAAACAGGGACACATCCGGATGATGCCTGCGGATGTAGTAAATCTTTAAAATGTTGTCCAGGGACTCGCCGGTGTTTTCCGGGATCATGCCGAATTCGGACAGAATCTGCTCCGGGGCAATGTCGTATTGCGGCTCCGGCTCCTGCAGGATTTTTTCAAAGTGCCGGTAGTAAGTTTTTTCCCGGTGCACCATGGTGGCCAGCAGGCCCCGGTTGACCAGCATGCTGAATACCTTGCCCTCGGTGAACCATTTTTTGAAATAGGCCGGGGCGATCATCTTGGCGTAATCCGTATAGGGCGTGGTCAGGGCCTCGCCGCCGCAGGCCTCGATAAAGCCGATCAGATCCTGATTAAACACCGGGTTGTCCCGGGCATAGAGATCCCCGAAAATGGCAGCCTTGGGCCGGCTGCCCGGCTCGGTTTCAATGCGTTCAAACATGGAGACGATTTCAGTCACGGCCGCCTCCTTTTCGCGGTTGCCGGAAAAGGCGTCTTCCAGAATCCGGACGCCGGATGCAATCGCCTGGTCTGTCCGGCCGGGGATTTTTTCATACGGGCGGGTCCGGCAGCCCATGCGCCGCAGCAGGCCGCCGAACATAAAGACAAAATAGGTGTTCATGGCCGCGCGCATGGACAGGTCGGTAAAGGCAATATTCCCGGTATACACCGAAGCCTTTTCCATGCCGCCGCCAAATGATGAGAGCATCTGCTTGAGCTTGTAGGGATAGAGCCGGATATTGCACGGCACCTCGGAATGTCCCATCCAGAGCGCGATTTTGGCCGGATCCAGGTTGTTTTCCCGCACGTGCTCCACGAACTCCTGCACCATGACATTAATGGGGATGCACTGGCCGCTGTTTAAGCGCATGCTGCGCTTGATAGCATCCGGGGTCTCGGTGATCAGGCGGGCGTCAATACCCTCGCGCCGCATGTTGGCGATCAGCAGCGGGCAGGCGATGGGGTCCCAATTGGGCAGCACGATGGTTTGTTCGCTCATTGCAGGGGATTTGACCGGATTGATGCGCCCGGGATCGGTTTTCCGCGCTTCTGCCTGCCCGGCATGATTGCGAAAAGCCCGGACCGCGGACTCGATGCGGGTTTCATACCCCACGCTCGATCCGTGCTCGTCGAGTTCCAGGATCAGGTAGGGTTTGTCCGCCCCTTCCATCAGGGACTGGAACACCTCCCGAATAAAGGAATCCGGCGAGCATTTAAACGAGGTCATAAGCACCGGGTAGAGCCCCGGGGTCTCGGAAACGCGTTTTGCCGCCTTGATGATATCCGCGGCATAGTTCCAGTGCAGCTCCGAGAGAAACGGGGCGATATCGGAAACATCCCCGGAATCCGGATCCTGCATGTCCTGAAAAAATCCCTTAACCCCGAGCGTGGCAAATATCCGGGGAATATTTTTGTTCATCACCGGTTCCAGCACCGTGTAGGGCCGGCCCAGAAACATCACGGAAATATCGTTGGTTTGGGAAATCTGATCTTCATAGACCTGCCGCCACTTCTGCACGGCTGCCTGCTGTTCGGCCTGCGCCTTTTCGTAGGCCCTGATGACCTCGAAAAACCCGGCCCCGGGATCCATCTGCCGCACGGCCCGGTAAAGCGTCAGGCGCACATGAAAGCTGTTATACAGAAACCGGATGACCGGCGAGATCACGCGGTGCTTGTCCGAGGGCGCCATGTCCGCAATCAGGGCCGGGATGTACTGGGAGTAGTAACAGTACTGCCGGCGGGCATTCCCGTCTTTTTCCCGGTTGTCCAGGTAATACGGCAGAAAGATGAAATCCGCCTTGTCCAGCAGATATTCCACATGCCCGTGCAGGGCCGTGATCGGTGCGCAGAATTCTGCGCCTACCCGCGCCTTTCCGGTCTGCAGCGCATCCGTATACCCCCGGCTCGTAATGGTGCGCATGCCGAGCCGGCGGAAAAAATCGGTCCACATGGAGACATCCTCGTACAGATACAGCCCTGCCGGGATGCCCACGGTGATCCCGGCGTTTTCCGGAGAGGCACTCCCCGGGCGGAAAATCCGCCGGTGGGCGCGGACCAGGTCGAATCCCGCACGATTGTTATCCACAAAATGCCGGGTTTCATAATCCCGGCCGCACAAAAACCCATAAGCCACGGGCCCGTCGTCCATATCCGCCACTGTGATCTTGCAGTGATTGGTGCAGAGATCGCACACTTCGGATCGAACCGGGATGTGGGCCTGATACAGGTCCAGACCGCGAAAACCGCTTTGCGCAACCGCTTCGTCTGCCAGGTGCAGGGCCACACCGAATGCGCCGGTTAAATGGCAGTATCGGGAAACCGCGATCGGACGGTTTAACCGCTGTTCAAAGGCGGCCACCAGCGAGCGGTTCTTGGCCGTGGCCCCCTGAAAGCAGATCACGCCGCCGATGCTGCCCTCGACGGCCACCTTGGTCAGGTAATTTTCCCGCACCGAGTGCAGGGCGGCGGCCAGAACCTCCTCGACCCGGTATCCGCGGCTTAAGTAATAATTGATGTCGCGCTCCATGAAAACCGTGCACCGGTCACTGGCAATTGGGGCCCGGACGTTTTGCGTGCGCTCGGCATAGGCCGCCAGGCCGAGGCCCAGCTTTTCGGCCTGTTCCTCCAGAAAGCTGCCCGTGCCGGCCGCGCACACCGTGTTCATGATGGAAAAAGTCACCCGCCCGTTTCGAAGCGTGGTGAACTTGGAGTCCTGCCCGCCGATCTCGATAATGGTATCCACGTCCGGGTTTAACTCCCAGGCGGCCCGGGCATGGGCAGTGATCTCGTCAATGACCCGGTCGGCTCCGGCCAGTTTGCCCACGAACTTGCGCCCCGACCCCGTGGCCCCGGCGCCGAGAAATTCAGGATCCAGGCCGCGGCTTTTCGCCAGATCGTCCATTGCCTCGAGCAGGCTGCACAGGGCGGCCACGGGCCGGCCGGCGGTCCGGGTATAAAATCCGGCCAGGACCTGCTTTTCCGGGGTCATCCACACGGCCTTGGTGCTGGTGGAACCGATGTCAAATCCCAGATAAACACGCAACCGCCCCGTCGGCGCCAATGGCTGGTAAACATCGACTTCTACCCGGCTGTCTGCTCCCTGGCTTGCGGCTGCATATTCGTAGGCGCTGTGGCTGTCAAAATCCGGATATTTGGAAAGGCGCAAAGCCAGAGGGGGATGTCCGTAAGTCAGTTGCTCGCCTGCCACCTGGACGACCGGACGATCCCGGCGGTCCGAAACATCCGGGACGCCCTTTTCTTCCAGCAGGTTGAGCGCCGCACCAACTGCGCCGTATATCGGGGCCATGTCGTCAACCACCAGCCCCAGCCCGATCATCTTGCTGATATGTCCAATCACCGCCGGATTCCGGGCCACCCCGCCGCAGAAAACCACCGGCAGGCGGGGGGTTTCATGCTTGAACACCGTGTCCACGATATTCTTGGCAAGCCCGTGGCACAGCCCGTCGCAAATCTCGGCCAGGCTGTAGCCCTCCTGCTGGGCATGAATCAGGTCTGTTTTGGCAAAAACCGCGCACCTGGAGGCGATCTTGGGCAGCGCACCGGTATTGGCCGCGGCTACCTCGGAAAGCTCGGCAATGCCCGAGAGATTCAGCCGGCCGGCCTGCTGGTCCAGGAAGCTGCCCGTGCCGGCCGCACACGAGGTATTGGTTTTCAAGCCGGAATAACTGCCGTTTTCGTCAAAAAGCATCAGGCTGAATTTTTCGCCGCCCACGTGCAGCACGGCCCCGGGTTTTCCGTGGAAATGCCCGGCTGCGGCAATCACGGCAATCCGGTCATCGCACCGCCAGTCCGCATCAACCCGCTCCGGCGTGCCGTCGGTGACGGCCACCGCCGCAATTGCCGACTTTTCAACGGACTCCAGCATGCTCTCCACCGTTGCGACAATTTCGCCGTGGTGAAACCGGTAGTCTGTGTGCATAATCTCCCGGTTCGGGGTCAGCACCGCCAGTGCGGCGGAAACCGAGCCGATATCAATGCCGAGGATCAAGTGTGATTTTCGATTGTTTTGCATATCCATATCCATACTCGCTGTTACTCAATAATATCGTTTCCTAAAGCATGATGGCACCGTAAAAAGTCCAATATCTGCGTTACGCGCAATTTCTCAGAATTTCACGTACGGCTAAGTACGCTGCATTCTTCGAAATTGCGCAAGCCTTGATCTTGAACTTTTTATGGCGCCATCTAAAATCAGACTTTTTACGAGTGCATCAAAGCATAAATTCGAAATCCGAATTTCGAAATCCGCGCGAAGCATCCCGTAAAGGATAAACAATGAGTAAAACAAACATCTTCTAAACTTTGTGTTTCTGTCATTTGATCCTTCGGATTTCTGTCATTGTTTCGGATTTCGTGCTTCGGGTTTCGAGTTTTTGAATTTGTTCCGGTTTCTCGATCACCAGCTCCGGGCTGCCGTGAAAGCCGATCCGGGCATGCCGGATGCGGACTTGCGCCGGGGATTCCGGTGCAAGCGAGGAATCTGGAAAATATAATCTGATTTGCCTGTTGTTTCCATAGAAAAACCGCCCGTCTGCGTATCTGCCGGAATACGGGCCGATCACCGCGTTTCTTAAGCCGGGATCCGTGAAATCCGCGTACGGATCGGTAATGTAATAGGCTTGCGGATCGGAAATCCGGCCGGTTTTACGAAAATCCGCGATGCCCGTAATCTCCAGGTTGCCGTAATAACGCTTGAGCCGGGAGACCGTAATGTCATACACCCGGCCTTTGCGCAGATCCCGGGCGGCCTCGTATATATAGATGGCCCGGCCGCCCCTGTGCCGGATAACCGCGTTGTCCTTGTGCCGGTAAATCACGGCGCACGCTTTTAATTGATAGCGCACCGCCCCGGTCTTGGACGCATACAGATCCGCAATGCGTGCGTTTTCAGACCGGCCCGCGCAGTCAACTGGCTTCGTGCTGGACGAAAACGCCGAGGTGGTAAAACAGGCATACACCGGCAGATGGTCCGCGTACCCGCGCCCCAGGTGGCGTCCCCGGCCATTTTCGGTCCGCTGCCAGCGATTCACAACATCGCTTGAAAATAAGTATCCCGGGTCAAACTTGTCAAAGGAATTATCTGCATATGAAATTCCGTGGTCATCGTAAAGCGCCGCAGGCAGCAAAACAGCATCCGGGCTTTGGGGCCGGTTGAAAAACAGGACCGACCATCTGCGCTTTTCCGGCAGCTCCAGCCAGAGGTTGTAATGCAGAAATTTTTCGGAATTTCCCGCCAGCCGGGATTCATCCACCAGATTCCCCGCAGATACGGTTTTCAGCACGTGGTTGATACCGGTTTTCCCGCCGGTGTCATTTAAAGACGGGCGCTTTTGCATGGTCTTAAATTCATTATAATTGCTGTTAAAATCGCCTATCAGCAGGTAATCTGTATTTTCCGGCAGATCCTTTACGGCTTTGCCCAGGGCCCGGGCGTAAGCCAGCCTGCGGCTTTCGGGCCCGGATTTCGATTTCCAGTGATTGACGAAAACCACCAGCCTTTCTCCGTTAATATCGAGCGCCGCCTGCAGGATGTTGCGGTTGCCCGCCCCGGGGACCCGGATCTCAGTCGCAGCGGAAATGGGATAGACCGAGAGCAGTGCGCATTTCACCGTGCTGGGCCGAGTGTCGGCAATGACGGCATGCGAATAATCCGCACCGCGTTTGCGCAGCGCCTGCCGGAGCCGCTTCAGGGCCCTTTCGGACTCGACTTCCTGGAGCCCGATGACCTGCGGGGACAGATCGGAAATCACCCGGCTGAGGTGATCCAGCTTGATTTCCAGCATGCGCCCGTTCCAACCGGAAACCCCGCCGGGTACATACCCGGGATATTCCGTGCCCTGGTGCTTTAGATCAAAAAGATTTTCCAGGTTATAAGCTGCAACCATAAAGCGCTCGGCCCGGGCCGGCACGGCTGCGGCAAAAAATGCGGCAATTAGTGCGGCCGCAAAAATCCGCCATGGCCCCGGCCTGCGGCAAATCCCCGTATCCGCTGCGGGTTGCCCGACTGCCGGCGTATCACGCGCCGATTTGTTACGAAAAACTTGAACTTTTATGGTGTTTTTTATTGACACTTTTTATATTCCCCGTTAAATAAAATAGTTATAATGGAAATATCCGGGTCCGTCAAGCAGGACCGGGATATTTCGCAAAACCTTTCTATCCGGGGCGTCAGGCGCAGCCCCATCCCACGGGTGGCTTATGGACAAAGTGCTTATTGTTGACAATGACCGGGAAAACCTCAGCCGGGTACGGGAAGGGTTCAAGGACCTTCACCACTTCGAACTGATCACCGCAACAAACGTCAGCGCGGCGATTGACAAGCTCAATGCGTCCCGCATATCCGTGCTGACCACCGGCATCCATCTGCCGCAAAAAGACGGTCTCGAGCTGCTGGCCTTTATGACCCGCCATTTCCCGTCCATCCCCTGTATCATCATGCTGGATGAAAATGATCCCAAGCCGTGGTTCAGCGACCGCACCGGGCATACCGGCGTGCTTTATTTCCTGAAAAAACCGCTTTCGTTCGGAAGGCTGGCATCAGCGATATTCGTGGGACTCAATCTCCGCGACGAGGGCCAGACCCGGCACGGGATGAACATGAAGAACTTCCTGCCACTTGTTGCCATTGCCCGCAAGACCTGCCGGCTGGAAGTACGCTCCGGGACCCGGGAAAAGGGTTTTTTTTATTTTGATTCCGGCAGGCTGATCAACGCCCGGGTTGACGGCATGGAAGGAGATGCGGCGGCCAAGCGGATTGCCGGATGGCAAAACATCCAGCTCAATTTTGCACCGCTGCCCCGGGAAAATAAAACCCCCCGCATGGAAATGGACCTGCTGACTCTGGCCCGGGCGGCTTGGGAAAAGGAGGGACGCCCGAAGTCGGAAAACCGGAAAACGGACAAGTTCCAGTGGTTTCTGGAATCCCGGGTCAGCACCCGGCTGGAAGAAGCCATGCACAAGCATGCCGGTGTGCTGCGGACTGCCAAGGGTTACAAGGGGCTGGCCATTTTAAACAGCGAAGGCAATGTGCTGGCAAGCGATATTCCGTATGGCATTGAGATTGATTTTGCCGCCATGTCCGCGGCGATCAACAGCATGTACACGGATTGCTCCAAGCACTGGAACCGCA
>JAIPES010000114.1 GCA_021737045.1 Desulfobacteraceae bacterium
GGTACTCGGCGATCTGCGCTACGGTGGCAGCAAGCCCCTGCCCGAAAAGCAATTGGCCTTGTTTGCCCGCAACCTGTCATTTGTCCATCCCACCCGGAAAATCCGCATGACCTTTTTCTGTCCGTTGCCCGCGGGCTGGCCCTGGCCGGATACCGCCAACACGCCCGATGCCCCGCCCTGGAACTGGCAGGATCTGCAGCCCGAGGTGGATTTATAGTTTTACCAGCCTTGTTACCGAAATCGGTATCGGGGTCGGTATCGGTATCGAATGCGCCCTGCAAAAAAGCCAAGTTTTAAGGATTTTCGCAGGGTCGGGCCGGCGGGGAAGTTTGCGCATCTGCCGTCCGCTTGCGCGCCCGATGCATCTGCGCAAACCACCCCGCCGTCCCGACCTGGCCAACCCCTCCACAGTTGCCCTATTTATGCCCAAAATGCACCAATAGCGGTGACGTCGGGGCGAATCTTTGGGTGCGCCCGGACATGCTGCTGGTGACGGTTTTTGAACCAATGTTCAGGCCAGCCGAACACCCTTTCGGTTAGGGTTGACAATCTGACTGAACGGAAATACAAAATGGAAAACATAAATCACCCCACATTTTCCAGGAGGAGAAATGACCGATATTTATCAACAGCTCAGACAGCGGCTCGATGACCTGGGCACCGGGTTTCCGCCCACGCAGAACGGCATCGAGATCAGTATTTTAAAGCGCCTGTTTTCAGAATCCGACGCCCGGATGTTTCTGATGATGACGCCCATGCTTGAAGCCCCGGAAGCCGTGGCCGAGCGGCTCGAGCTGCCGGCCGAGGATACGGCCGCGCACCTGGAGGACATGGCCCTGCGCGGATTATTGTTTCGCCAGCGCAAGGGCGACATGGTGCGCTATGCGGCAGTTCCATTCGTTGTGGGCATTTACGAGTTTCAACTCAACCGCGTGGACCGGGAACTGGCCGAAGAGGTGGAAGCCTATTACAAGGAGGCCCTGGGCAAAACCTTCCAGGCATGGTCCACCCCGGTTATGCGCACCATACCCATCAACCGGGAGATTGCGGCCGAATGGCCCATTGCCGCCTATGAGGACGCCCTGAAAATCATTGACGACCAGAAAACCATTGCCGTGGCTCCCTGTATCTGCCGGACCATGGCGGGAAAAATGGACAGAGGGTGTGACAAGCCCCTGGAAACATGCTTTCTTTTCGGCTCCCATGGCGCCTATTACGTGGACAACGGCATGGGCCGCTATATCGATAAGTCTGAGGCAAAGGAGATCATCCGCAAAAACGATGAAGCCGGCCTGGTGATGCAGCCGTTTAATTCTCAGCATGTAGGCGGCATGTGCAGCTGCTGCGGCTGCTGCTGCGGCATGCTCAGATCTCTGAAACTGCAGGACAGCCCGGCAGAGGCCGTCAAGAGCAACTATTATGCATGGGTCGATGAAGAGACCTGCGTGGGCTGTGAAACCTGCCTGGATCGCTGCCAGATGGAAGCCATTGCGGTTGTGGACGAAAAGGCCCGGGTTAATGACAATCGGTGCATCGGCTGCGGCCTGTGTGTGACCACCTGTCCGACAGGCGCCATGTCGCTGTTGAAAAAATCCGCGGACGCCCTTTACCAGCCCCCGGAATCCGGCATGGAAACCTATATGAACATTGCCCGGGAACGGGGGAAAATATAACCTAAATTTAGGATAACCTATTTTTCCGGGATCACATGCCTGCGGCCGCCGAGTTCTATGTACAGGCGGCCCCGGGCGTCTTCGCCGAGCCATTTTGAGATCTTGATCATGGCGCGTTCGGCAAATTTGATCCGTTCATCTGCGAGCATCATGTAAAGCCGGTCCTGGTGGATGTAGAGCCGGTCGGGGGCCAAAAAAACCTGCCGGCCGGTGTTGAGCGTAAGGCGGATATTACCGCGTGCCGGATTATCGGCATGCACATCAAACACGAAAAGGGCGGTGTCTTCGTACGGGAAATAGATTTTTTCCCAGCGCCCGCCCTTGTCGTGCATGAGGAAATATCCGTGTTCATCGCGGTCAATGCTGCGATGGAAATAATCAATGATTTTTTTCTTCTCAAACCGGCCGCCGGCATTTCGCCACCAGCCTTCGCCGTCGAGCCAGAAGACCGCTTCCTGCTTTGGAATGACCACTGTCTCGGGTTGCTCTGTCACGCTTTTCCCGCCTCCTGTTTTCGGGTGCCGGTTTGCATATAACGGACAATTGCATTACGTTATAACGTAAAAGATCAAACCGGAAAAGAGGCCGTCCATGAATCAATATGCGTCCAGAATTCATATCGGTACCTCGGGCTGGAATTACAAGCACTGGAAAGGCCCGTTTTATCCGGAAAACCTGAGCAGCAAAAACTGGTTTGCCTATTACGCCGAACGGTTCCATACCGTGGAGATCAACAATTCCTTCTATCGCCTGCCCGCGCGAAAGACCTTTGCGCAGTGGCAGAAAAACGCACCGGACGGGTTTTTCTATTCCGTCAAAGCCAGCCGGTACATCACGCACATCAAGAAATTAAAGGACCCTGAGGAGCCGGTGGCCAACTTCATGGAAAATGTCCGCGGGCTCGGGGAAAAACTGGGCCCCGTACTATTTCAGCTGCCGCCGCGCTGGAAGTGCAACCCGGATCGGCTGGCCGCATTTCTCGAAGCGGTGCCCGCAGACTGCAGATGTGCCATGGAATTTCGGGATGAAACCTGGTGGGATCCCGGGGTATACGAGGTTTTGCGTTCCCATAACGCGGCGTTCTGTATTTATGAACTGGCCGGACGCCAGAGCCCGTTGGAAATTACTGCAGATTTTGTCTACATCCGCCTGCACGGGCCGGAGGAAGCTTATCAGGGGCTTTATGACGACGAAACCCTGTCGGCATGGGCCGCTGCAATCCGGGGCTGGGCAGCAGACGGGCTTTCGGTGTATTGCTATTTTGACAACGATGAAAACGGCTATGCCGCCCGCAACGCGCTTCACCTGCAGCAGAAGCTGGAAATTCTTTAATTATCCAAACATGCCCAGGCGGGCTTTGTGCGAAAAATAAAAAACCAGGGGGCTGCGGGGGGGGTACCGGCCGCAGACCCCTGGCCGGGGGAGCATTTATCAGGTCGGGCCTAGCAGCACCCCGAGGAGCAGTCGCAGCCGCCGGAGCTGCAGTCTGCCGACATCTGGGTCGGGGTGTCGCTGATACCCACCACCTGGATTTCGAAATTCAGCTTTTCTCCCGCCAGGGGATGATTTAAGTCCACGACAACCTTTTCTTCATCGGCTTCTGCGACTTTTGCGGGAATCTGCTGGCCGTCCGGTGTCTGCAGGCCGATCACGTCGCCGACCTGCGGATTCATCTCCGGGGGCACTTCCTGGCTGGAAAAGGTATGCAGCTGGTTTTCGTCCCGATGACCGTAAGCCTCATCCGGTTCCAGCGTAAATGATTTTTCCTCGTTTAGCGCCATTCCCATCAGCGCATTTTCAAATCCCTGAATTACCTGGCCGCTGCCCACCTTGACCTCCATGGGCTGACCGCCTTCACTGGAGTCAAATACCTCGCCGCTTTCCAGCGTGCCCTTGTAATTGACTGTGACGAATTTTCCGCTTTCGACTGTTTCCATAAAAAAACTCCTTTATTTAAATTTGCATACTTTTACATACTATGTATGAAAATGCGCACGTCAACCCCTTTTTCCGGCGGATATGCCGCAAATCCGGTGTTGTTGCCCGGCAGATGCAGACTCGCGGTACTTCAAAAAATGCCGGCTTGCCGGCCTATCCGGGGCCCAGGGGAGATGCGGAGCTCCACTGGCTGATATCCACCTTGCCGGTGACGGGCTTGCCGCCTTTGAATACCGCAGAGATGGTTTCCAGGGAGTCCAGGCACTTGATATCGTGCAGGGGGTTTTTGTTTAAAACCAGGCAGTCTGCATATTTTCCGGCTTCAATGGTGCCGATTTCATCGGCCATCCCGATGGCGTGCGCGGCGTTGCGCGTGGCGGCAATGATGGCATCCATTTCATTCATCAGGCCGATGCTCACATACTGGACGAGTTCGGTGGCATTTTTGCCGTGAAAATTATACGGCGTGCCCGCATCCGTGCCCATGACAACGCATACCCCGGCCGCAATGGCCCGGTGCAAATTTTCCCGTCGGATCCGGGCGATTTCGTCTGCCTTGTCTGACATGAATTTCGGGATGTCCAGGGATTGGCCGGCGTGATTTCGCATCCAGTAGTTGGAGCTCAGGGTGGAGATGAGATATACGCTGTTGTCCGCCATCATCTTTAACGCTTCAGCATCGGCCAGGGTGCCGTGCTCAATGGTTCGTACTCCGGCGCGCACGGCATTTTTGATGCCCCGGGCCCCGTGGGCGTGTGCGGCGGTGTGTTTGCCCGCCTTTTCTCCTTCGTTGACCACCGCACGCATCTCATCCGTGTCGAGCTGCGCAGCCCCGGGAATTCCGCCCGGATTCATGACAGCGCCGGTGGCCATGACCTTGAGGACGTCCGCGCCTTCCTTGAGCTGCTCACGGGCGGCCCGGCGGTTTTCTTCAACACCGTCTGCCTCCCGGTACAGGCCCCGGAAGTATTCGCTTCCGGCTGAGAGCATGCATATGATCCGTCCGCTGGCCAGAATGCGCGGGCCGACGAGCAACTCTTCCGCCACGGCCTGTTTGACAGCGATATCGATGCAGTTCACGGATCCGGCATTGCGGACCGTTGTAATGCCTGCGCGAAGCGTGTTTGCCATTTCCCGGGCCGCCCGGATCGTGCGCAGCTTGTCCTCCACCAGGCTTTCGTGATAGGTGTCTGCCATGCCGTGCATGTCCAGGTGCACATGGGCGTCAACCAGTCCGGGAAGGACAAATTTCCCGGTCAGGTCATAGCGGACCGCTTCCGGCGGCACCTGGATTTCTCCTTTTTTGCCGACTTCGGCTATGCGCTCGCCGTCAAATGCGACCGCTGCTTCCGGGATGCAGTTGCCGAGCCCGTCTATGAGTGTCATGCCTTCAAGTATGGTATCCATCATGCTCCCTGCAAAAAGTGTTTCATCTGCGGCCGGCATTGTCGGCCGGAAACACCCTGAAATGTTTCAGGCCGGTTTGGCGATTTGTGTGCTTGTTCCCGCCATGTTTTCCGTGCTATGAGATAAAATATTGTCCGGATGCCCACCGGTTCCGCGGGTTGTTGAAATATTTTAAAATTATCGATAAGTTAAGTATAATCCGGGGATTGTCAAGCCTCTGGACCGGGCACCGGGCGCGAATTCGCATTTTGTACTTGTATAAAAAAATCCGGAAAATGTAAACAGCGGAGGGGAAGATGACGGATGCATTGCCGCAGCATGTCGTTCTTGATTTCGGCGATTTCGTACTCCGGGCCGAACTTTTTGATACGGCCGTGGCGCGCCGTTTTGCCGGTCACCTGCCTTACCGGGTCAGCCTGACCCAGTGGGGCGGCGAGCTCTACGGCCCGATCGGCCGGGACCTGGGCGAGGAAAATCCGGTGGCAGAGATCCCCTCCGGAGGACTTGCCTACACCAACCAGGGCCACCTGGTGTGCATCTTTTTCGGCCAGAAACCCGCCTGGCCGGTGGAGCATATCGGGCAGATTTCAGGTGAGCAGTGGCGCAAACTGCTTGAACGCGAAGACAAACACCGCCTGGAGATCCGGGCCGCCGATTGAGTGCCAAAGGCAGCCGGAAGACCCCAAGGACAAAACCATGCCGTATTTCACATGCGATCATGCAAGGATTTATTTCGAGGATAACGGGGCCGGCGAGCCGATTATCGCGGTTGCGGGCCTGATTGAAAACACCGCTTACTGGCGCCTGCCCGGGGTGGCAGACCGCTTGGCAGAGCAGTACCGGTTTGTTTCAATGGATATGCGGGGACACGGGTACACGGTGGTGGACGAAGATTTTCCCGGCTTTGATGCCAAGACCGTGGGCAAAGACATCACCGCCCTGGCCGAACACCTGGGAATCGACCGGTTTCACCTGCTCACGCATTCCACCGGCGGTTTTGCGGCCGTGCGCCATGCCATGGCCGATTCCGGCCGGTTTGCCTCCCTGATCCTCACCAATACGGGGTCGGCCACCTCGCCCGTGCAGGGTGATCAGGAAACCATAGACAATTTTCACGAGGCATTTGCCCGGTCTTTTGAAAAATACGACTGGGACGCCATTTTTGCCAATCTGCGGCAGAATCCGGGCCCGTTTTTCAAGGGTATCGTGGAATCGCAAAACAGCGAAGCGCCAATGGCAATGGCCCTGGAAATGGCCAGGCGCAATGACCGGCACGTGGTTGCCGAATTTGTCCGGTCCTTCTACAAGGACCCGGATCCCCGGGTTGCGGATCTGCGGGGCATTGACTGCCCGGTTCTGGTTATTACCGGAGAAAAGGAT
This sequence comes from Desulfobacteraceae bacterium, assembly GCA_021737045.1. Taxonomy (GTDB): domain Bacteria; phylum Desulfobacterota; class Desulfobacteria; order Desulfobacterales; family Desulfosalsimonadaceae; genus Desulfosalsimonas. The sequence goes on from JAIPES010000114.1 coordinate 6,399, forward strand.
GACCTGTTTGTGGAATCCAGCCGCCTGATGGCTCGGGAGATTCCGGGTGCACAGCTTTTGGAATACGAGGGCGTCGGGCACATGAGCGCCCTTGAGGCCCCGCAACGGCTGGCAGACGACGTGGCGGAATTTGTCCGCCAACATTGCACGGTCGGCAAATGAGAAGGGTCTTGCGCCCGGTTACTTGCCGAGCATATCTGCAAGCTCCTGCTCTGTAATGTCATACCAGTTTTCATAGGCTTCTGCCACGGCAAAGGAAAACCCGTTGCGGATATTGGGGCAGTAAACACGCGCCGCCTTTTGCCCGGCCGTTTCTGCCGCCTGCTGATGGGCGGTGGGCACGGCCACGAAGATGTTTTCCGCGCCGGCGTTTTTGACCGCGTCAATTGCGCAGAACATGGTAAACCCGGAGGCCAGGCCGTCATCTGCCAGCACCGCACCAGCATGGTCGCGGTCCCGGAAGACAAAGGACCGGTTTTTGAGCTCCGGCATGGTAACAATGTTGGATGCCATCGCCGCAGATCCCTCCTTTTCAGACAGGTTTTCTTCCTTATTTTAACATAATCCGGTTTTTGCCCCGTGCAATCGGATGTCCGGATTTGAAAACTTCAGAGACATGGTAATAATTAATTTTTAATCAGCCTGTAAAAAGTCCTTTTTAAAGGCAGTGTTAAGGTTTAAGTGATTAAGTGTTTAAGTAAAATCAGAAACTTATCATTTTATTGTCTGGCGATTATGATGGTTTCAGGAGTTCCAGGGAAATCCTTTTTTTCGCTCTTGCGAAATTGCACTTCGTTGACCTGACGGCGGTGCGGAAAAGCGGGTTTCCGAGCGGAAATTGAGGCTCGCAGAGGTTCCTGGAGCGAGGAAACTCCTTTTTCGCAACGCCGATCAGCCAAGGCGCTTGCCGGTTTCATTTGTTGCAAAAATACCGCTTTGGCGGAATAAACAGCTTTTTACGAAACCGTCAATTTTTGGAAGCCGATGCAGACAGTGACAAACGCATATCCGCAGGAGCGAACCTGAGCGTGCGCCCCTGCGCGGGTATGTATAAGCGGCCCGGAAAGCGGCCGGGCAGAAAATCCAAATTCAATGGAGGTAAAAAATGCGGCAAATCCGGAAAATTTTTGTGGGGATGCTTTTGCTGGTACTGGGCGCAGTCAGCCTGTCTTATGCGCACTGCGAGATTCCCTGCGGC
>JAIPES010000115.1 GCA_021737045.1 Desulfobacteraceae bacterium
GAGCGCCCCAGCTCAAAGCCCTGGAAAAAGAACTGCCAGTCCCTGTCCACGGCATCCGGATCACTTTTCCAGCGCTCGTACATGGCTTCCATATACCGGGGGCTCAACGGTCCGGTATAGCTCATTGTGCCTCCTGTCCATCTGCCGGATTCCGATGGCCTGCCTTGCGGATCATCCGGGCGCCGGTCATGAAGATGCTTTCATGTCTTTCAGGGCCTCGATGGTATGGGCTGGATCCGGGCGGACCGTGTAGTCTGCACTGACTTGCGCATAGAAAATCGTTCTGTCCGTGTCGATAATATACCGGGCAGACATGGGAAGATCCCAGGAACCATCGTCGTTGTTTTTGTCCACGTGGATGCCGAACTGCTGATATACTTTTTTCAGATCATCTGGCACCGTGTAGACCAGACCGTATTTCGCGGCTGCCTGATTTGCCGAATCCACCAGCAACTCCATTGTCAGGCCATTTTTCTCGGCAAACCGGCGGGAGGCTTCCGCACTTTGCGGGGAAATCATGATCAGCGAAGCCCCTGCATCCTTGATTTGCTGATATGCAGCTTCCAGAGCTTCCAGCTCCAGATTGCAGAACGGTCACCACCCGCCCCTGTAAAACCCGAGCACTACCGGGCCGTTTTTCAGTTTTTCCGAGAGCCTGACCGTCTTTCCATTGTAATTGTTCAGGGAAAAATCCGGCGCCGTGTCTCCCCGGGCCTTGACCCGGCTGAGAATGCCGGATTGCTCCAGTTCCTGGGTCGCCTTGTGCATGACTTCCACTGCCTCGCTGGGCGCGGCGGATTCGAGCTGCTGTCTTTGTGCGTCGAGTTTATCCTGCAGGCTCATTTTCCCCTCCTTTTGTTGTTCCGGATTTAATAACCTTCGTCATTTCTATTATTGTAAGCATACAGATCCGGTTTCACAAAAATTGTGCATGCTTTGTCTGAACTCCGGAGCACAAATAAGGAAATGCTTTTTTGCTCGCCTATGCCGTGTTTTTTGAAGCTGTCCTTCATGGCTTTCAATTTATTGAAAATATTCATTTTTTAGCTATCAGCAGAGGTGACCGGCTCCACCCGATCCACCGTGAGTGTGGCCGCATCCCAATTTTTATCGACTTTGCCGGAGAGCATATACGGGCGTCCCGGCTCGAGCAGATGGCAGAAACGGTGGTAGGCCCGCGGGAAAAACGCGGTTTCCACAATGCCGGTTTCGTCTTCAAACGTGACAAACTTCATGGGATCGCCCTTTTTGGACAAAACCGTCTTGCCGGTAATCAGCCAGCCCGCAAATCGAACCTGCCTGCCCGTGTGATTTGCAATATTCCATGCCTTGACAAGGTTCTGATTTTTCAGTCGCTCAGAGATCAGAGACATGGGATGGCGGTCGCACAAAAATCCAAGTACGGCAAACTCGCGGCGCAAACGCTGATGCGGATCATCTGCAGGCAGATCCGGCACGGCCGGCGGTGCGGGATCGGCAAACAAGGACCCCTGTGTATTGCCAGAGCAGGGCGGCCCGGTGTTTTTCCGGGGAAAACCGGTCCAGGGCGCCGCTGTGGATCAGGGCCCGGGCCTCGGCTTCATCCGGGCGGACGCGCTCAAAAAAATCGCCGGCATCGGAAAATCCGCGGCGGCGGCGCTGGCCGATGATGCGCTCCCGGGTGGTTTGGGAAAGATCCCGGATCGACAGGAACCCCACGCGCAGGGTGCGGTCCCGGCCGGTCCAGCGCACGCGGCTATTTTCCGCGTCCGGGGGCAAAATGGTCAGTCCCAGGCGCCGGGCCTCGGACACGTAGGCAAACGTGGAATAGAATCCCCCCTGGTTGCTAATCACCGCGGCCATGAACTCGGCCGGATAATGGGACTTCAAATACGCGGCCTGGAAAGAAACCCGCGCATACGAGGCGCTGTGCGGCTTGCAAAAAGAATACCCGCTGAAACTCATGATCATGCGCCAAATGTTTTCAATGTCTGCCGCATTAACGCCTCTTTGCTTTGCACCGGCGGCAAAGCGCACATAATAATCCTGCAAATGGCGCTGCCGGTCCTTTTTGGACATGACCCGGCGTAGTCCGTCTGCCTCGGCATGGGAGAACCCGGCCACGGACACGGCCGTGCGCGAAACATCCTCCTGAAAAACCATCAGGCCGTAGGTCTCGTTTAGCACATCGGTCATCCGCGGATGGATCGGCTCCCAGGACCCCCCGTGCAGGCGCCGGATGTATTCCTGGATCACCTCGTTTGCCGCCGGCCGGATAATCGAGGAATGGATCACCAGGTGCGTAAAATCCCCGACCCGGGTTTTTTTCTGCAAAAGCCGCATGGCCGGGCTTTCAATGTAAAAGCATCCCATGGTCTCGCCCCGGGCAAGCGCATCCCGGGTGGTGCCGTCTTCTTCGGGCACCCAGGCCTGCTCATTGAACGCCGCGCCGTTTTCCCGGATGTTGGCCAGGGCATCCCGGATCACCCCGAGGCTGCGGTTTCCCAGCAGATCGATCTTGACCAGCCCGGCGTCTTCTGCCCCGTCTTTTTCCCAATGCACCATTGGCACGCCTTTTGGCGCATGCTGCACCGGCACGTAAGTATCAATGCGCGACGGCGTGATCACCACCCCGCCCGGATGCAGCGAGAGATAGCGCGGCAGCCCGGTAATCCGCCGGGCCATGCAAAGGATCTCCGGCCAGGGTTCGGACAAATCCGTCCCCCGCATGCGCGGGTGCGCGGCCAGGTGCTGCAGCCAGTTCTCATCGGAGATCCCGGCCTCCCACCCGCCGGGCAGCCCCCGGGTCACATGGCTGATCTCCCGGTCGGTGAGCCCGAAGGCCCGGGCGGTTTCGCGAACCGCCATGCGGGGCTGGAAACACACATGGTTGGACACCATAGCCGCCCGACCCGCGTATTTGGAAAGCACCCCGGAAATCACGCTGTCGCGCTCGTCCCAGGCAAAGTCCACGTCCATGTCCGGCGGATCGGCGCGGCCCGGGTTTAAAAAACGCTCAAAGTACAGGTTGTAACGGACCGGGCAGACATTGGTAATGCCCAGGCAATAGGCGACAAGGGAGGCCGCCCCGGAGCCGCGGCCGCAGGTGCGTGGGCTTTGCCGCACGATGTCTGCCACCACCAGGAAATACCCGCAAAACCCCTTCTCGGAAATGATTTCCAGTTCACGGCAAAGCCTGCGGGACACGGATTCGGGGATCTGTCCGTAGCGCTGCCGGGCCCCTTCCCATGCGGCCTGCCGCAGGCGCCCGGCCGCTTCCTGCGGAGACGCGTGTTCATAAGGCGGCATGACCCGCCCGAAATCCGGCCCGGTAAAGCAAAGGCGCTCTGCCAGAACACGGGTGTTTTCCACAGCCTCGGGGCAGACGGCAAACCGCTGCCGGTATTCGGCAGGCGATGCCAGAAACGCATCTTTCGGGGCCGTATCCCCGGGTCCCAGGCGCCCCGGGGCGGTTTTTCGGGCAATGGCCCGCAGCATCCGGTGAAGCGAAAAGTCCCCGGGCCGAAGAAAAAAGCTGTCCGGCACGGCAGCAAGCGGAATGTTTAAGCGCCGGGCGGTCTGCCGCAAAGGGCTTGCGGCCCCGACCGGACGCACCGGCATGGCGGCCGCGATATCCATGCCCGCATCATTGCAGATGCTAAGCAGATCCGGATCTGCGGTGAGCAACAGAAGGCCGCCAGCCAATTCCGGCAGCGCGGATTTCAGGCCGAAATCCGAATCCGTGTGCCGCCGGGTGAGCAGGCGGCATAGATTGGCATATCCGGATGCGTTTTTGACCAGGCATACCGCGCGGACGGAAAAACGGGGATCTGTGATTTGTGCGCCGATAATCGGCCGGAGCCCTTCACGCCGGCAGGCGCTCACAAAGGACCAGAGCCCGCAGAGATTGTCCGTGTCAGTCAGGGCCAGTCGGTCATATCCCAGGGCTGCGGCGTGCCGGCAAAGCGCTTCAATGCCGGATGTCCCCTGCATGAAAGAACACCCGGAATGCACGCTGAGCGGAACCATCACGGGGCCATTGTCCGCCCCATGCAAACCGCGCCCGCGCCGAAGCGCTGCCGGATGCGGTCCACGGCATGGATCACGGCATCTCGTTTTTCCCGGACCGCCTGGTTTTCCGAAAACAGTTCCATCTGGATCTGTGGGGAAACCGGCCTGGCACAGGTCACGCAAACCCGTCGCAACCGCACCCGCCGCATCCAGGCCTTGTCCAGAAGGGTCCGGCAAACCTCGAAAAGGGTGATGTCATCACCAGAAGGGGGTTGCACGCCAAGCTGTCGGAAACACCGCAGCCCGTCAGCATAGTCAATTGCGATGGCAAGGCTGCGGGCGGCCTTGCCGCGCTTTCGTAGTTCCGCCCCGATTTTTTCCGCCATCCGGTACATGGCCGGGGCCGCTGCGGCCGGATCATTGGCGCCGACTCCGAAGTCATGGGAGGCGCTGATCTTCGCGGCCTTTTCGCCGGCGGGCCGGACCGGAGACGGATCAATGCCGTGCACCAGGGCATGAATCCAACCGGCACGGCTGCCAAACGGCACGGCCAGTTCATCGGCTGTCAGCTCGGCCACCTGGCATATCTGCTGCAGGTTGAGTTCGCGGAGACGTGCCAGGTCTTCGGAGGCCAAGCCCGGCAGCAGGTCCACCGGCAGGGAGGAGAGAAACGCGCGCGCCTCGCCCGGCCGGACCACATATTCACCCGCCGGCTTGACCAGCCGGGTGGCTACCTTGGATACCAGCTTGTTTTCCGCCACCGCCCAGACCGGGCAAAGCCCGAGCCGGTGCCGAATGTGCCGATACATGCGCCGGGCCGCATCTACGGGCGGACCGAAAATCCGGCTGGTGCCGGTGACATCCACGAAAAAGTGCCCGTCGATCTGTCCGGGCTCCACAAGCGGGGAAAAGGCGAGTGCTTCCCGGAACAGCTCGGCCATGACCCGCTCATATCGCTCCGGGTGCGGCGGTAAAACCACGGCATCCCGGCACATTCGGCGTGCGCGGTACAGCGGCATGGACTTTCTCACCCCTGCCTGGTATGCCTCCTCGCTCATGTCAAACACGCCGGCGCGCGCGGCACCTTCGGGCGCAACGATCACGGGCCGCCCTTCCAGGCCGCGATCCGCAAGGCGCTCCACAGCCACGGCAAAGTCGGTAATATTCAGGTGCACTACCGCACGCTGGCGATCCGGGCAAACAATGGATGCGGTCATGGCTACAGCCTCTGCATGACCTCGGGACCGCGCTGGATCCCGATCACCTTGCCCTGCACCAGGACCTCGTCAAACCCGCAGCGCATGGGTTCGTAATCCGGATTTTCCGGCTTGAGCAGGATATGATCGGAGCGGATGAAAAACCGCTTGACCGTGGCTTCCTCGCCGCTGATGAGCGCGGCCACGATTTCCCCGTCCACCGCGTACTGCCGGGGCCGGCAGACTGCCAGGTCCCCGTGGACAATGCCGGCGCCGGTCATGGAATCGCCCTTGACGCGCAGGGCAAAAAGATTGACATCCTTGTACACCGAAGCATCCACCAGGATGCTTTCCTCCCACTCCTGTTGGGCATACATGGGCAGCCCGGCCGTGATCCGGCCGATGACCGGCACCTCGCAAAAGCGCTGGATTCCCGCCGGCTGCCCGGCCCGGTTGAGCAGATGGATGCGCCGGCCGTATCGTCCTTCCCGCCGCACCAGTCCCTTTTCCTCCAGGCGCGCCAGGGTCTGGGCCACGGCCGTGTGACTTACGCCCAGGTCTGCTGCAGCCTGCCGCAGGGAGGGGGATGTGCCCGAGGCATTGATACGGGATTGGAGATAATCCAGCAGTTGCTGCTGTTTGGAAGTTATTTCACCTTGCATGGGGGCTCCGATCCTGTTTCATGGTTTGAAAAAAACATAACCGGAGAAAATGTAAATGTCAATGTAAAGTTTGTATAGGTACAAGTAAAGGACAAGGGCCGAAAAAAGCCGCCCCTGTGTTCAAGGGCGGCCGGATTTTCCGCAGAAATTTCGGATGGTTCGAAAAAAGGTTTTGCAGACCAGGGGCTATTTGCCGAGCAGGTCCTTTCGCAGTTCCTGGAGATGTTTTTCCGTTCTCTGGGAAAGCCATATGCCGAAAAGCGCCTCTTTTACCGGCATGCCCGGGACCACCACTGCGGGTTTACTTTTTTGATTCTTAAAGACCTTGACGCCCTCGCCCGGAATGTACTGGATATCAAAGACATCATTGGGGTTGATCTCTTCGGCAAAGGCGGTGATAAACAAATCGATTTCGTCCTGTATGGGCGCGGTGTTGCCGTCTGTGGATTCATCAAAACCGGTCAGCGTGGCCTCTGTAAAATTCTCGGAATCAAGCATGCCGGTAAGAATATGAATTTTCAGTGCCATCGTCTCATCTGCGGAAATGATCTGCTCCGCATCCGTGCTCGGTTCTTTGAGATACAGCCCGGCAGCATACACGTCAGCGCCGAAGAAATATTTTTCCCGCACGCCAGCGCCGTTTAAAACCAGCTTTTCCCCGGCCACCTCGATCTCGTCGGGCAGGGTCACACCGCCCACCTCGGCTGCATCCGCAGGCGCCGGCATGCCGGATACGGCAAAAACTGCAATCAAGATCCCCGTTACACAACATCCGGTCCAGAACAAAAATCTCTTCATTTTTTCCGCCCTCTCTATTTTTGCGTTACAAGTTTGACTGCACTTTGGATGCTGATACCAGAACAAGCATATTTTTTCAAATCGAAAAACTTTAATTCCGCTCAGAATTATGAAATGCTGTTCAGAAAAACAACATCTTACAAACGGCACAGTGGCTGAGCTGCCGTGCCGGTTGGAGCATCCTCCGGGCGGGCGGGTGCGGAAAGCCGGACATGCGGGCAGACAGACACGCGCCAGTCTATTCCGAAAACCGCAGGGCCCCGGAAAACTTCTCCCGGACCGCTTTTTCGGCATCCGCCACGATCCGGTCCAGCAGTTCCGCTACGCCGGGGACATCCCGGATCAGACCCATGCACTGGCCGGTGGACAGGGTGCCGGTTTCCATGTCGCCCTGTTCAAGCATTTGCTTTCCCACCCGGCCGGCCACGTAGGGCACTATGTCCTCAATTTTTGTCTCACCTTGCTTTGCCTCGATTTCCAGCACCTTGTCCGCGGCCGGATTGGCAAGCACACGCTCGGTGTTTCGCAGGGTGCGCATGATAAGCCGGGTATCGAGCTCGCTGTGATCCAGCAGGGCCTTTTTGACATTCTCGTGGACCGGCGCTTCCCGGGTGGCCACAAACCGGGTGCCCATGTTCACGGCATCCGCGCCGAGCACCAGGGCTGCTGCCAGACCGCGGCCGTCGGCAAACCCGCCGGATGCCACCAGGGGCAGATCCACGGCATCCCGTGTCCGGGGAACCAGTACCAGGGAGGTGACATCGTCTTCCCCGGGGTGGCCCGCGGCTTCAAACCCGTCAATGCCGATGGCGTCACACCCGACCTTCTGCGCTTTCAGAGCGTGCCGCACCGAGGTGCATTTGTGCAGCACCTTGATGCCTGCAG
>JAIPES010000022.1 GCA_021737045.1 Desulfobacteraceae bacterium
GGTCTTGATATCCGATGAAATAAAGGCTGCACACTGATCATTGAAGTTCGGCGGCTTTGTGGCGGTCAGGGCCACTTCGGCGATCTGCTCCACCTCCACGCCAAGGGTTTCCCGGGCGGATTCGGCCAGAAAAGAGCCGGTGCCTGCAGAGCAGGCCTCGTTCATGGCATAGTCCGAGGGCACACCGCTTGTGATATAGGTATACTTGGCGTCCTGGCCGCCGATTTCAAAAAGGGTATCCACCTCCGGATCAAAATGCACGGCTGCGGCGGCATGGGCCACGATTTCATTGATCACCCCGTCGGTTAAGGCGTGCAGGCCCGCAATCTGGCGGCCGGAGCCGCAGACCCCAAGGCCGGTGATGGATATGGCCGACGGATCCACATGCTCACGGATCTGGTCCAGCAATTGCCGGTAACAAGCCCGGGACGCGCCCACGGGATCGCCATTGGTGTAGAGATAAACAGAGGCCGGCATGGCCTTGTCGCTTCTTCGTACAAGCACGGCCTTGGTGGTCGTGGAGCCCACGTCTAAGCCCAGAATGCACTCATCTCCGGCCTGAATGGTTTCCCGGGCCATGGTCTTGAATGTCACCTGGCCGGAAAAATCCGTAAGCCTGGGAAGGGTATCAAAGGACAGTGCTCCCTGCACAAACAGGGCGTCATCGGCCGGTTTTGGGGCATCCGGGTTTTCAAGTGCCCACAGGGCCGCGCCAAGGGCCTCGAAATACGGGGCCTGCTCCGGTACGATCAACCCGGATACGGCCTGATTCAGATACCCGATCATCATCTGGTTTCTGGCCGATCCGCCGGTGATCATGATGTTTTTCTTTTCCACATGGTTGAGCAGTTCCAGGATCTTGTTGGCCATCATCCGGCACAGGCCCGCGGTGACCCGGGATTTGGGGATTCCCTTGTTAATGGCATGGGTGCAGTCGGATTTGCAGAAAACCGAGCATCTGCCCGAGACCTGGTAGGGCGTTTCCGTGACCGACCATCTGGCGGCTTCATCAAGGGAGACGCCCATGCGCTGGAGCTGCTGCATGAAAAATTCACCGGTGCCCGAGGCGCACTTGTTGCCGGTAATCACGTTGCTGATCCGGCCCTTGTCATCCAGAACATAAACCATGAAAGTCTCGCCGCCGGCCGAAACAATGGCCGGGCAGTCAACGCCTTCGGGCCGCACGTGCCGGTAAGCGTATTCCACGGCCTCGGGCTCGGAAATGGTGGTCAGGTTAACAAACTCCCGAAAGCGCCTGCCTGTGGCCACGATTCGGTCAATATCATCAATTTCGCTGTCCCGGAGAACGGTCTGAAGGGTTTTTCTCGGATCACCGCCATGGGGGTGGGTTTGTGCTGAGATCACTTCGGGTGAAGCCGCAGGATCTTCAGGGGCAGGCTGTCTGACACGGACCACGGAAACCGTTGAGGCGCCGAGGCATATCCCAAGGGCTTCACTGGCCCGGGTTTCTACTGTAACAGTGGATTCAACGTATGCTTTCGGATCTTTCATTAATTTATCCCCTGATCCGTGAGAACGGATATGCAGTTGCGTTCATACATCATGTGATTGCTGTCAAACAAAGCGCATTAGGCTTTTTCCGCTACGCCCGCCACGATACTATAGCGCTCATCAGCCCGCAATGCAAGGGCGCGCTTGTGGCCTGCGGGCCCACGGAATACATGACCGTTTCAATATCGGAGAACCACAGCCCCTCCTTTTATACACAAATTCGGAATTTTTCAAGCCCGGCGGAAAAAACTTCCGCCCTGACCGGATAATGCAATAAACCCATCCAGAGTGAAAGAAGATTGACTTTTACCAACGGGTATATAAAATTGTAGGCAATCTGCGCCACAGCAGATCCTCTTTAACCGGCAATGCAGGGCCAAATCCAAATTGAGCGGAATTTTTTAAAATATATGAAACCAAAAACTTTTTAGATTTGAAACGCTCATTTGGAACCCCAAAAAGCAGCAGAAGGACAAACCAATGAACGAAACAGACCCGAAGGAATCCTGGGTGTACGTGGCCGTGGAGAATCCGGACAAGGATGAAAAATTCATGGGGTTTTATGATGAAACCGCAGAAATATCCTATATTCCGGCGTTTCATGAGAAAGAGGCCGCCATGTCCTGTCTTATCAATCTGCCGAGAACACCCGGCAAAAAATACGAAGTCCAGGCGGTGCTGGCAGAAGAGCTGGCCAAAGACGCGCGCAAGCACGGTTTTATGATTTTCATGCTTGACGGCGACGGCCGGATTCTCAAACAAATCCAGCCATAGGCAGCCATGGTTTTGGTGTTTGACAAAAACCATGATATCTTGACGCAAACAGGATTCACTGGTAGATAAACAGAACCTCGGCAAAAACCGTTCTGCCGATCCGATGGCATTGTTCCAGCGTGGGAACCGGTATAACACGCGTTATCGCATACAATCCACAAGGAGTCGGACATGAAAAATGTCGGTGTGCTATTGTCAGGATGCGGTGTTTACGACGGAACCGAAATCCATGAATCAGTGATCACGCTTCTGGCCCTGGACCGCAGCGGTGCTGCTGCAATATGCATGGCACCGGATATGGACCAGCACCATGTGGTAAACCATCTCACGGGCCAGACCTCGGAGGAAAAACGAAACGTGCTGGTTGAATCAGCGCGCATTGCCCGGGGTGAAATCATGGATGTCAAGCGGGTGCGGACCGCAGACCTAGACGCCCTGATCATGCCCGGAGGATTTGGTGCCGCCAAAAACTTAAGCGATTTTGCCATCAAGGGAAATGAGGCGGAAGTGCACCCCGAAGTCCGCCGGATTATTGCTGAAATGGCCGATGCCGGAAAACCCATCGGCGCCATTTGCATATCACCGGCGGTTCTGGCCAAGGTTCTGGAAGACCGGCACCCTCAGGTGACAATTGGCAATGACCTGGGCACGGCAGAGGCCATTGAGTCCATGGGCGGGCGGCACACCGTGTGTGACGTCACCGACATCCACGTGGATTCTGAAAACAAACTGGTGACCACCCCTGCTTACATGATCGGGCCCGATATTTCAAAAGTGGCCGAAGGCATTGAAAAATTGATCAATAAAGTCCTGGAAATGATTTAGCTCCGATCATAAAAGCCATTTTTCTGTATTAGTCCGGCAGCACATCATAGAAATAACGCATGGCATCGGACCGGGAGATAATTCCGATGATTTGCCCGTCCTGAATAACCGGCAGTCTTCCAATGTCATGCTTGACCATGAGGCGGGCTGCATGCATGGGGCTCCGGTCCGGGGTGATGGTGATGTTTTTTGTACTCATAAAAGCCTTCACCGGTGCCGCGTACTGGGAAGGCTTTTTTAATTTTTTAAAATCGCGTTTGGAGATAATCCCCACAAGCTTTCCACTCTCACTTACCGGCAGCCCGGTGCATCCCTTTTCCTCAAGAATCCCGGCCACTTCCTTCATTGGCAGATCCGGCGGGACCTGGAAGACCGGATACGACATGATATCGTAAATCTGGATGGAACTTTCCTGGTTGCCCTTGAGCAGCTCCACGAGCCATTCCTTAAGAGAAACCGGATTGACCGATTTAAGCATTGCCGATCCCGCCCCGGGATGGCCGCCGCCGCCCATGGAGCGCATGATGGAGCCGATATTGATTTCCGCCACCACGGATCGGCCGATGACAATGCATTTTTCGTTTTCCGGCTGGGCAAATATGCCGAATGCCGCATCAACATTAACGATTTCGCGGTACATGTGCACGACCAGGGAAAGATTGTTGACATGACCGGAAATCCTGGAGGTATTGATACTGACGCTGTAATTATTAATCGTCCGGCGCTTGGCGTTTTTGAGCATTTCAAAAAGAATGTCCTTCTGCTTTTCGCCATATGCCGGCTGCAAAAAAGTTCGCAGAATGGTGAGATCAGCGTTTTGTTCCAGCAGATATCCCGCTGTGTGGGCGTCCTCTGCCGTGGCCGAGGAAAAAATCAGGTTCCCGGTATCCTCATAAAGACCGCTTAAAAAAAGGGTCGCCTGGATGGGGGAAATATCAATCCCCTGCTCCCGGATGGCGCGCAGCATCAGAGTGATGTTGGCCCCTGCGGTATCCTGAATTTGCCAGTCCGGTTCCAGGTCGCAGTCTTCCGGGCTGTGATGGTCCCACATCCATACTTCAAGTCCCGGCTTGTTTTTCAATGTTTCCATCCGGTCGAGCCTGGACCATTTATTGGTATCCACCACAATCAAACGTGAGACTTCCGACAGGTCAATATCATTGACCCGGTACATTTCAAACATGTCCTTGTGAATGGACAAAAAAGCCTTGACATTGGGGTTCACCGCCTTGGGAATCACCGCAACGACATCGGGCCAGATCAGGGTTGCGGCCACAACCGATGCAAGGGCATCAAAATCCATGCTCTGATGGGTGGTTACGATATGCATTGTATTCCTTTGCCGGATGAAAAAAGATTTGATCCAAACCCGCCACGGCCGATACCAAAGTCCTTAGCATTTCCGGGCCTGTGGAAAAAGTCTTTTTTGGAAACCCTCTTTTTTTTGAAAAATCCGGGTTTTTTGTGGAATACATGTTGCATTTAATAATAACAAGGTGTTATTTTTGACAGTACAGACTTATCTGTCTCTTAACGGAAATGAATCGGCAAATTACGCGTGACTGTTGCTCCATGGAGGCGGCGGTCCAAACGCCAAACTGAGGCTGTAATGGATTATCTTGCAAAATCCGATCAGATCCGACAGGCCGGAGCAAGCACCCCTGCCGGCCCCCTGCCGTCCCGGGCGCGCATTATTGATACGGGCCTGGAGCCTGAGACCGGCAGGGGCAAACAGTTTCTGAAAAAAAATCGTCTTGTCAATCTTTTAAACCTCCGGCACTTCCAAGGCGCCTCGATCCATATCCATTTCCGGCACATCCACGACAATCGCCCAATTGCCTTCGAAGCCGTGCCCCGGCCCTGTTTTGGAAAATACCTGGTCTGCTTGTGGAACAGCCCGCCGGGACCGTATTTCCGGCTTTCGGATTACATGTTTTCGGGTTTTTCCCTTACTGACGGCAATGGGCTGATTCAGGCCGAAACCCGGATCCGTGGCATCAGCGCAAACGGGATATGCCTGCATCTGCCGGAAAAATCAGCTGTTCACGCGGGGCGAAAAGAACTCCGTCACCCTTGCCCGCCTGTTTCCGCCCGGATTATTCAAAACAGCCTGACGTTTTCCGGAACCCTTAAAAATTTAAGCAACTCAGCATTTTGCGTGGCCATTGAAGATACGCCCGAAACCCCTGAGGCATGGCTGAACAACATGCACGAACTCACCCTGGTGCTTGAATCAAACACAGCAATGGTTTATTCCGGTCAGTGCCGTATTTTAAAAACATTTCAGCACGAACATGAAACCTTCCTTGTGCTTGCGGCGTTAAAGGACACCATTCAGCGATTTTCCCCCCGGGTTTACCGGAGTCGCCGCCTGTTTGTGTCCCCTGCCCCGGATGTTATCTTCCGCCACCCGCTCACCGGGGCAATGGTCGACCTTAAAGCCGCGGATATATCCGGGGCCGGGGTTTGTGTCACAGACGAAAAAAATACAAACGCCCTGATTGCAGGCATGCTTGTCGAAGACATGACCCTTTGTTTTGCCAATGCCTTTCAGGTGAAATGCCGGGCTCAGGTGATCTACCGGAGATTTCTGACCACTGCGCAGAAAGAAAACCAGGTGCAATGCGGTATTGCCTTTCTGGACATGGCACCCAATGATCACATGCGCCTGCTGTCTTTGCTGCACCAGAGCCAGAACAATCACCTCTATATCTGCCATCAGGTGGATATGGAGGAATTGTGGGCATTTTTCTTTGAAACCGGATTTATTTATCCCAAAAAATATTCTTTTATTCAAAACTCCCGGCAATTGATTCGACAGACATACAAAAAACTCTACACCTGCCAGCCTGAAATCGCGCGCCACTTCACCTGGCAGAAAAACGGGGAAATCATTGCCCATGTGGCGATGCTGCGATTTTATGAAAATACCTGGCTGATCCATCACCTGGCCTCGCGAACGGACAAGCACATCGGCGCGGGCACAGAAATCATTGATCAGCTGGGTTCCTTTGCCTATGATACCCATCGGCTGGCTTCGGCCCACATGGCTTACGCCATTTGCTATTACCGGCCGGAAAATCGTTTTCCGGCGCATTTTTTCGGGGGAGTGGCCGGAAAAATAGGCAATCCCAGGGCCTGCTCAACAGATCGGTTTGCCTATTATCATTGGCATCCGGATCTGAAAGCCAGGGGGCTGCCCCGGGGCTGGAGTCTGGAAAAAGTGGAATACGAGGACCTTAAAGAACTGGAGGCGGTCTACCGTCAGGATTCTGACGGCCTGATGCTCAAAGCCCTGGATCTGATGCCGGAAAAAAGATCAAACCCCAGAAGTACGCTAAGTGATTTGTACACCCATCAGGGATTGAAAAGACAGCGGCGGGTTTTTGCCCTGCGTCAACAAGGCCGGGTGACCGCGCTGCTCATGGCCAATCTTTCGGATTTTGCCGTGAATCTTTCGGATTTGACCAACAGCGTCAGTATTTTTGTCATCGACCGCAGCCTTTCTTATGCCATTTTGCACCAGGCCCTCTGCGAGGCGGCAGAGGTCTATGAAACCGGCAAGGTCCCGGTTCTGCTCTACCCGTTATCCTATGCCCAACACGCCAAACCGGCCCATCATCGCATCTATGAACTCTGGGTTCTTAACCTGGCCCACACCGATGATTTTTTCAAGCATTACCAGAGGCTGAAATAAGAGGGGCATCAGTTCCGGGAGGACACAACATGGATATCCCGGTCCCTCCGGAATTCGTGCTGTTGGTAACCGGGGTTGTTGTTCTCGTAGTATCGGATAAAGGCTTCCACCACCCTGGCGTCAAACAATGTACCTGCAAATTCTTCCAGCTGGCGCATTGCCTGTTCAGGCGGGATGGGCAGGTGGTAGTACCGGTTGGCTGTCAGGGCTTCAAAATAGTCTGCCACTGCAATGATCTTTGCGCCCAATGGAATCTCTTTCCCTGTCAGCCCCCTGGGGTAACCGGTGCCGTTGATTCTTTCGTGATGGGCGCCGGCGATTTCCGGTACAGGTTCAAGATTTCCCTCAAAATTCATTTGCTTTAAAATTTCAAAGGTTTTTCCCGCATGAGATTTGATCTGCTCATACTCCGCCGGTGTTAATCGGTCCCTTTTCTTTAACAGGGAATCCGGAATACCGATCTTTCCGTAATCATGCAGCAAGGCCGCTACCCGGACAGCCTCCTGATAATCCTTATCAACGCCCATTTCATCGCAAATACCCGAGGCATATTCGGCCACAAATTCAGAATGTCCCTTGGTAACCGGGTCCCTGGCATCAATGCTGGAGACCATAACCTTGAGCACTGACTTGAGCTGATTTTCGCGGGCCTCTATATGCTGGGTATGTCGAATGCTGATGCCGATCATGTGAGAGACCCCCATCAGCAAGCTCATATCGCTGTTTAAAAGCTTTCGCTTGGAGCGCATATTGTCCACGGCAAGGACCCCCAAACTTTCATTGTCACATATAATGGGACAGCAGATAAAAGACAGTGCGCCCAGCTGCTTTGCAAATTCCAGGCTGCGCTCAGACAGCGATCCTTCAATATCATTGAGGTCATTGATCAGAAAAGGCTTCTGTTCGTGGAAAGACAACACAAACACTCCCCTGGAATTGGGATTGTCCAGTTGGAATTCAATATTTTCCAAAAACCTGGACTGGTTTTGCCCGTAACCGAATCCGGCGGCAAATTTGAGACGGTTTTTTTCCGTATTGCAGAGCATAATCATTCCCCGGTCGTAATCAAGCCGGGTTTCAAGAATCCGGACAATGGAGTCAAGAGCGGCTTCCAGGTTGGTATAACGATTCACCACCTGCCCGATTTCCCGGGTTACCTGGGTGTTGTTGTAATTGATTTCAATCTGGTCCACGAGTTGTTCGCTGGATTCCTGAAGATTGCGCATTGCCGCAGCCAGGTTTTTTCGGGCCAAGCGATGGCTGACAACTCCGGTGGCCGCCATCAGTACCGCAAGACCTGAAAAAAGGGACAAGGCGGCAGTACCTGAAAGCAGGAAAAGCGACAGGATGCCGGCCATGGCAAAGATGCCGAAAACGTAGTTGCGAGCGATCCGAAAATAATCGAATGCAGAACGGTTGCAGGTGATGATGTATCTGCAGACACTGTCACCCCGGGCCAGGCATTCCGGATGTTCGATATTAATGACGCGATTGTCAAAGATATTGAACATGGCTTCAAAAAAACCTTTGCGATTTTCGCAATGATGCAGCTTTTCACGAATGCCGGGTTTCGGGGTGACTGTAATTTCCACTTTACCGGGGGTGATCTGCCGGACCTTGTAGTCGACAGATCGGGATAGATTGCCAAAAGCCTGTTCAATCATTGCAAAAAACCGGCGCGGATTGGCAAGGCTGTAGACATAGTAGCCAATGGCGCCGATGGATTCGGGAAAAGCGGCGTAGAGTCCGGCCTCCCGGGCCACCTGGATATTGCCGGTTTTCCGGACCAGTTCCCCGTGAAACCGGTCTACCTGCTCCTGGGTAAACCAGTGGCCCTGATCTTCTACTTCATAAGGCGTCATGCCGGCATGGGCCATGAGCTCAGAGAACTGAATGTCAGGATATTTTTTCCTGACAAGGCGAAGATAGGCTTTTATAATACGACTGTTGTACAACGAAGAATTTGGCTGCCGGATCTGCTTGGGATCTTCCATAATGTTTTTGAAATCCTGGCTCCAGAGTGAAAACAAAACAACCAGCCATTATGTTCTTTTACGTAATCGTCAGCATACTCCGTTTTGAAAAAATTGCAAGTAATTTATCCTTGTTATATACAACATACTGTTTTTTTTATTTTATCGTATTTTTTCAGCAACTGCGGGCTATTGCCTGCCTTCCCGGGTTTGCCGGGGAGCAATCCGGTCCAGGTAACGCACTGCATCCGGATGGCCCTTTTCCGCAGCCTTTTCAATATCGGCAATCCCCTTTTGCCGCTGCCCGTTTTGTACCCGTATCCAGCCTCTTGCATGCAGATACCGGCCGTTTTCCGGCTCCAGGGAAAGCGCATGATCCATGGCTTCCAGGGCTTTTTCAAATTTCCGGTTTTCTGCGTAGGCAAGCGCCAGGTTGCAGTGGGCACCGGCATTATCAGGATCAAGCGCCACGGCCTTTTCAAAGTGTTTAACCGCTGCATCAATGTTGCCGTATGCCAGATAAAGGCCGCCTTTTTCCGTCCAGTAACGCGGCTCATCCTTGCTGAAACGTTGATGGCCGGTTTTGGATTGTTTTGAGGAAGACTGTTCGGATTTTTCCGAAGCGGACCGGGATGTGCTTTGGTCCGGTTCCGGGCTTGGTTCTGTCTGCTTTATTTCCGAAGAAGGTTCAGGGGCCGGGGCTTGTTCAGGACCGGCCGGCACAGGATCCAGTGTGGCAACAAAATCCATGAATTGTTTAATATCTTCGGTTTTCATTGCGTAACGGCTTCTGAATTTGCCCTCGCCGAGATCCAGGGTGTAATTCAGGGTGCCTGTTTCCGGGATTTCCTTATGGGAAGGCTGGATTTGTTCAGGTGCCATTGCGCTCATTGCGCCTATGAGTGCCCCCCAGTCCATGGTCATCTCCATGAGATCCCCGCTGGCCGGAGCGGGTTCAAGATCTGCCACCTGTGCAATCAAATCGGCCATGCGCCCGTCATTCGAGGTGACAAGCAGATACCGGTCCTTTACCGCCATCCGGAGGGGCATTTCAAAAATTTTGATATCATCGCCGGAATCCTGAACAATCGGCAGATGGCCTTTGACCCCGACCACGGGGATATCGGACACGGTGGTTTTTTCTGTTTTGACAAAAACCGGGGCAATGTCCTTGTCCGGAAACTGTTTTCTATACATTTCCGTCATCCCCTCGCCGGTTTTCAGAATCCAGGGGATGTATTCAGATTCCAGGTAGTTCACTGACAGATCCCGGTCCGCCTTGATACAACTGACCGCTTCGATGACCAACCCGGCCGGCGCAATGGCCATGGCACCGGCGGTTTCACCGGTAAACGGCGCAACCACGGAGGCGGCTCCCTGCAGGTCAACGCCCATGGTTTTGTACATCTCACCGAAATATTTTTCAGTAAATGCGGTGGTGGCGGAAATATCAAAGGGCCGGCTGCGAAACTGCATACCCAGTTTGTCGGAAAATTCCATTTTCCCCAGAAGCGACTGTGCGTCTTCCTCTATGGTCCGGGCAATAAGATCTTCGAGTTCCGTGTCGGCTGCGGCCAGCACTTCAGAAAAAAAGGCCGTATCCCTGCGATTGAGATCCAGACCCGCGGAAAAGGTCTTTACCTGCTCAAAAAATTTTAGAAATGCCCGGATCATGGCTTCCGCCTGATCCGCTTCAAATTCTTCCGGGCCCTCCATTGCTGCGGATTGCTGCTGCTCAATTCCCTTTCGGGCCTTTCTGATCATATCTTCAATCTCGGGTTTTGCCTTTGCCAGTGCCCGGGCCGCGGCAATATCTACAGTAAGCAGCCGATTTTTGGGATCCTGTGCGTTTTGCACAAGTGCGGATTCCAGTTTTTCACCGATGTTGCCCCCCTGGCCCGGAGGCAGGGAAATCAGGTAATAGCCCTGTTTCTCCACGGCTCCGTAGGCTGCGGCAAACTCCGGATTGGGCTCTGTAAAAGGCACCAGTACGGCCATTTTCGGTTTTTGGTCCAGGGATTTTTCCGAAAGCACCAGTCCAAAAACCATTGCCCGATCCGTATCCAGCCACTGTGTCCCTTTCAGGGTCCCCTCAATCAGCGACCTGGGAGACCACTGGGATTTGGCATTCTGTTCGGAAAATTCCTCAATCGTTTTCAGGGCTTCTTCCAGGTGGCTGATGCGAATGGTGATATCCGGCCTGAAATCCGGTTTTGCACCAACGGTCGGAGCTATAGGGCCAAAAACGATAAACAGCATGCCGACAAAAACAAAAAAGAGTGAAAATACACGGAAATTGCGTGTTTTCATAACAGACTCCTTTTAAAAGCTTCAGGGGAAAAAACCGACCTTGGATGAGCAGGAAACTTATGCGAATTTTTTCAAAAAGTCAACCTGCGGGAAATTTTCCGGACAGCCCGCATATCTGAACGGCTCTCTGATCCAGCATCATGGGCAGGCCCCCAGGTTCCGCCGGTGCGTGGCCGAGACATTTCTGCCAGACCTCGGTATCTTCCATGCAGAAATACACAAGCACCTCCGGGGCATGGAATTTAATGGCTTCGATGACACGGGAGTAGAGCTGTATGCGCAAGGGTTTGAAATACCGCATCTTGCCGTCTATGGCCCGGATAAACTCGTTGTATATGATTTTGGAGGCGGCAAAGCGCCGGGCCACGATCGGCTTTAACTCCGGCATGAAGCGAAAGGAGCCCAGGCTGATCCACACGATGCCGGCCGGATCGATCCGGGAGAACAACTGCTCAATGACATTTTCATAATCAGCATAACACCCGTTGTATAAAATCATGGGGTCAAAATGAAAGGCAAGCGGAAAACCCTGTTTCTGGCATTTTTCCGCAGCAGTCAGGCGCGCGCCAAGTGCGGCTGTACCCCGTTCCTGGTTGGCAATCACCGCGTCGGTGTTCAGAGACCAGGCCATGATGGTTTTTTTATGATGCGCCAGGTCAAGAAGAGGGTCCACGGCTGTGGTCTTTGTCTTTAATTCCAGCACGCAGGCTTTCTGGCGGGAAAACAATTCCACCAGACGGGGGGCCAAAGGGTAGACCGACTCCCATATCAGGCTGTCGGTAAACTCCCCTGTACCGATTCTGGAGATTTCACCTTTGGCAAAATGCTGTTGCAGACTTGTTTCCATCTCTGCGTGGTTGACAAAAAACTGAAGAACCGGGGGGTGAAAATAAGCCTGCAGAATGCAGTAGGCGCAATCCATGGAGCAGTACGTGCCGATATGCAGGATTTGATAACCGCAGCAGGTATAATAAGAGGTTCCCGGACAATCCCGGAGAAAGGCACCCCGGTTTCGGGTCAGCAGTAAAATGGATTTTCCGGCTTTTTCCGGATCCGGGCTGCGGCCAATTTCCTGGTAAACCGACTCGGGATTGTCAATGATTTGCGCAGGCATTTCCAGCCGGCTGCAAATATGTCGTGTGACCGGATAATCTGCTGCACTCTGCTCAATATAGAGTTTACGGATTTTCATTAAAACTTCGATCCAGCAGGTTTTCCAGCTCGGGATTGCGGCTGATGGCAGCCAGTTTTTCAGCACAGTCGCACAATTGCCGGGATAGGGAAAAACGTATGGTCAGCGTGTAAACATTGCTTTCAAAACCTGAGGGCGCACTGATATTCATGTTTTCCGGAAGGCCCAGATTCTTTTTTTTCTGCTCAAAGGCGGCCTCAGACCGGCTCAGATTCGGAAACCGCATGTTGTAAAGGGTCCTGCGCAGTACCTGGAGCTGGCGGCGCCGGTCTGCGCGGGTCGCATGCAAAATTTCTGAAAAATCCGACCGGGCCAAAACATCGGCCAGAGATTTGTCCTGAAGGCGGGCCAGTTCATACAGACCGGTAAAAATCTCCTGCTGGTGGTTGACCGTGGGTTTGAGGTTTTGACAAAGCCCGGCAAAGGCAACCGCAGATGATTCATCCACGGATTCCAGGTCCAGGGCGATATTCAGTGACATCCGGTTTTGGGCCACGGCCTGCTGCACAGGCCCGGGCAAAGCCAGCAAACGGATCAGTTTCCGGATCAGTTCCGGATTGACCCGCAGGCCCAATGGGCCGGCCAGTTGCGCGGCTTGTTTGGCATCACCGTCGCAGACGTCCATCAGCCCCTCCGCGGCCCGGGCCTGCTCCAACAGATTCAGTGAACGGGTCACGGCATTGTCTGCAATGGCGATTTTCCAACAGGAAAGTTTTGAGGCGCCCGCCGGCAGCACACGGCATGTTACCTGCGGCCATCCGAGCTTGCGGCATACGGTTATACGCCTGAAACCGGCAACGATCCGGAAGGCTTTGTCAGCCGCCTGCTGCTGGACCCAAGGCAGGGAGATCAACCCTGCCTCACCAATGGATTCGGAAAGCGCCTCCGGCGGACCGGAATCGGAAATCTGGTACCGATTGTCCCTGGTATCTATGGCATCCAAAGAAATCAGAAGGGTTTCAGCTTGCATCCGTCTGGCCGACCAGGGCCTGGAGCGCCTCCTGGTACTTGCTTCTGGTTTTTTCAATTACTTCGGCAGGCAGACAGGGCGGCGGCGGGGTCTTGTCCCAGTCAACCGAGTTTAAGTAATCGCGAAGATACTGTTTGTCAAAGCTTGCCTGGGGACCGCCGGGCTGGTAGGTGGCCTTGGGCCAGAACCGGGATGAATCCGGAGTGAGCACTTCATCAATGAGAATCAGCCCGTTTTCGTCCTCTCCGAATTCAAATTTTGTATCCGCAATGATAATGCCGCTTTTTTCCGCGATTTCAGCGCCCTTCTGATAGATTTCAAGGCTGAGATCCCGCACCTGCTGCGCCCGCTCAGTGCCGATGAGATCCACCATGTGGTCATAGGAAATATTGATGTCATGCTCGCCAAGCTCTGCCTTGGTGGAGGGGGTAAAAATGGGTTCCGGCAGCCTGTCGGATTCTTTGAGGCCGTCGGGAAGGCGTATGCTGCAGACCTCTCCGGTTTTCTGGTAGGATTTCCATCCAGAACCTGAAATATAGCCGCGCACCACGCATTCCACAGGCAGGGGCCGGGTCTTTTTGACCAGCATGCTTCGGCCTTCAAGCTCATCGCGATACTGCCGGCAGATTTGGGGGTATTGGTCCACGTTACTGGCAATTACGTGATTGTCGATAATGGAACTGATAATGTCAAACCAGAACAGGGAAATCCGGGTCAGAATGTTGCCCTTTCCCGGAACAGGATCCTGCATGATCACATCAAAAGCCGAAATCCGATCCGTGGCAACCATCAGCAGGCGGTCATCGAGATCGTATACATCGCGCACTTTGCCGCGCTTGAAAACCGGCAAATCATCAAATTTTGTTTCAAAAACCGTTTGTGCCATTATACCTTCCTGACATTAACTGTATTGTTTGTTAAATTCCCGGACAAAGCGCGTTATAATCTCCCGGCTGCCCGGATCCAGGTCGTAGAATTCCACGCCGGACTCAAACTTTCCCATTTCATTGCGGTTGCAGTAAATCACCCTTCCCTTGACGTCGACAACTTCATCTTCGAGGCCGACAGCCAGCAGAACAATGTACTGGGTTTCAATGGGTTCGTGGGTTTCAAGCTTCAGCCCGATTTCATTGATATTCAGAGTGCGCCCCATACCCTGCTTCCATTCTTTTCCTTCTTCGTCTATACAGACGTATGAAAGAAGCTGAATGGATTCATACCGCTGCTGTTGTCTTTGTTCGTTTTTTATCATCTCCTGGGCTCCTTGTAAGGGATTTGCAAATCCTGGCTGTATCAATCAGCATCGGCGGATCGGCCGGCGGATCGGATCAGATCAAAAATCCGGCCCGTGGTTACAGATATGGAATTGGTCATATTCTGAATCATGTTTTTCAGCGTGCTGGACAACGCCTCGTATTCCTGTTCGACCACGCCGGGTTCGATGGGCTGCACCGCGATATCGTCGGACACATACACGTGTGCGGAATAAGGTTCATGGGCGGCATTTAAAAACGGAATTCTGCCGATCAGGTCACCGGTGCCCAGAGTGAGCAGATGTATGTATTTTTTTTTCATTTTTACATAAACAAAAGCCTGTCCCCGGGTAATAAAAAAAACCTTGTGCTCATTTTGTTTTTTGTCAATAAATCGTTTGCCCCCGGGTTTGCCGGAAAGCGGCGGGGGTTGTTTGAGCACCAGCGCCGTACAGACATCGGTGAGCTGCTTCATCCGCTTGTCCATGGAAATCAGAATGTTTTGAAACATTTCAGAAAGAGCCGAATACTCCCGTGCAATGAGTTCTGAGTCAATCACCCCGAGCTGCACCCGGCCCACGGCGTAAATACTGGCGCTGCGAACATTGCCGTCGCGAAGAAAGGACGCAATACTGCCGATAAATGCCCCTTCGGCCATGCGCAGAATCGGCGCGTTACCGTTTTCGGTGATTCGTATCACTTCCACGGTACCCTCAAGGATCACCCAGAACCAGTTGCCGAAGCGGTTCTGAATGACAATTTCATCTCCGTCCTGAAAAATCTCTTCATCCACAACATAGACATAATCCACCACCGGGCCGTTTAAAACCGGCAGCTGATCAGGACCGGACCGTCTTTTGTGCGAATCCGAATCGTTTCCCCCCATAATCGGAATCACTCCTTCATCGACCAAGCGAAGACCATCGAGTATGATTTCCATTCGGCTTTTTTTAATGACCGGATCACGATTGACATCTTCTTCCATGAATTCAAAATGAGCTTCCCGCCAACCAAAAAAGCCGTTTAAGGCATCCAGGCCTGTGATTTTACCGAATTCTGCATCCACCGGGTTGCCGTTTTTCAAATAAATATAACCGGGCGCCCCGCTCCAGGAACTGGAGATTTTCAAAACCCCGGTACTGCCGCCGCCGCCGAGCTGCTGGAGCAGTTCGGCCAGCCCGAGAAATGCCAGACTTCCTTTTAGCACCACTTTTGATTCCATTGCCGCCTGCTTGTATCTTTGCCGAAATGGTGGTTAAATGCATTTGTCCCGGGCGATAGGAGCTGAAGCGTTAACATCGCATGGTTCTGCTATCATACTGATTTCACCACTGGAGCTCAAGAAAATTTTTCATAAATGATTTATGCCGCCATTGCCCCAACCCCCTTGAAGAACACAAACAGGGAAAAAAAGCGTAAAATTGCGCTTGACAACTCCGGCCGGCAATGGAATGCCTAACCAGGGACTGTGACAAATCACCGGCAATTATGTCGGATTTCTCTTGCATGTCCGCGAACCTGCTTGAACAACAAAACCACATACAAAGGAGTGAACAATGGACAAAAAAGTGACCGTTGTGGGTGCCGGCAATGTCGGAGCCACCGCCGCCCAGCGGCTGGCGGAAAAACAATTGTGTGACGTGGTACTGGTGGATATTGCCGAGGGCCTGCCCCAGGGAAAAGCTTTGGATCTGGCCGAGGCCGCTCCCATTGAAAAACATGATGCCTGCCTTACAGGAACCAATGACTATGCGGAAACCGCAGGCTCTGATATTGTGATCATCACCGCCGGCATCCCCAGAAAACCGGGCATGAGCCGTGATGACCTTTTAAAGACCAATTCCGATATCATGAAAAGCGTTGTCAAAAACATTGCGGAAAAATCGCCGGACGCCGTTCTCATCATCGTGAGCAATCCTTTGGATGCCATGTGTCATGTGGCTTTCGAGGCTTCCGGTTTTGACAAAAAACGGGTCATCGGCATGGCCGGGGTGCTGGATTCCGCCCGGTTCCGCTGCTTTATCGCCCGGGAACTCAATGTTTCGGTTGAAAATACCCACGCCTTTGTGCTCGGCGGCCACGGCGACACCATGGTCCCCCTGCCCCGGTTTTCCACCGTGGCCGGCATTCCCATCACAGAGCTGATGCCAAAGGACCGTATTGACGCCCTGGTGGACCGCACCCGCACCGGCGGGGCGGAAATTGTCTCTTTGCTCAAAACCGGAAGCGCCTTTTATGCCCCTGCCTCTGCGGCAGTGGAAATGGCCGAATCCATATTAAAAGACAAGAAGAAGATCCTTCCCTGCGCGGTTTACCTGGAAGGCGAATACAAAATCAACGGTCTGTTCATCGGGGTGCCGGTAAAACTGGGCAGCACCGGGATCGAGGAAGTGATTGAAATCGAATTAAAAGACGACGAGGCCGCAGACCTTCAGAAATCCGCAGATGCTGTGCGCTCCCTGGTCGATGCCATGGCCGCACTTTAATGCATACCTGAATTGAGCGATTTTCAAGCATCCGCCCCATTGGCGGCCGGTCTTTGGAAACCCCCTGACCGGCCGCCAACGGGATTGAGTCGACAGCGTAAACATCAGGGCGTTTTCTTATTTCTAAATTGAGCCATTGTGAATACTACCTGTAGTTATTGCAGGCTTCCTGCCAAAGCAGATTCAGCAGGGTTTTCATAAAAGATGTGCGGCTTTGCTCCAGGAGACGCTCCAATTGGGCTTTTTCTGACGGATCATTCATTTTCCGGGCTTCATTGGCAACCGATTCCATTAAAATGTCAGGGTCTGCGGCATCCCGGAACAGCCGGGTCAGGGCCAGGCGCAAAATGCTGCTGCGCGGAAGCGCCAGGGAGTCCAGGGTCTGTCTGAACTGCCGGGCGTCCACCCCCCGGAGCTGTTCCACGGCACGGGCTGCAGATTCATTCATCGGCAAGGACTGCAGGATTTCGACTGCCCCGGCTGATACCAGGGAATTGATGACCCGGTAGCCCGTAAAATCATCCCATCCGGTTTCGTCAATAACCTGACGCACAGTGGATTGGCCGTTGATCATGGACAAAAGCATTGATTCATCGGTATTGAATTCGATGTTTTGGCTTGTTTGTTCATGAGCAAGAAGCTTGAGCACGGCCTGGTCATCCGGGATTTGTTTTTTCAGGGTTGCCAGCTCATCAATTCTGCGTGAGGCTTCCAACAGGATGTTCATGGTGTTAAATGCACTGCCCACAATCCGTTTCAAATCTATGGATTCATCCTTGTACACGAACTGACCGGATTGCCATAAAAATACGTTATAGAGTGAATTTTCCGCCTGTTTGAGCAAAAAGCCGTTTAGTTCCGCCACTGTGATTTTGCCCTGTTCCACAAGGGTTTTTCCGATGCCCTGGTTTTTTTCCCGGCTTGCCGTGAGGGCGGCTTCCAGGGTTTGGGCACTGATCAGGCCGTTGTTAACCAGCAATTGCCCGATCCGGTTGCTTTTGCGTGATTCCGTGGCAAATACGATATCGCCTTCCTGCATCAGGATCTGTACCTGATTGCTCTCAGAGCTGATGGTCAGCCTTCCGCTTTTTCTTTCATACTTGATCATCTGAAGAAGGTTTGAAAGATCAAATGTATCAAGGCTTCCCTGGATGGCCATGCTTTCTCCTGTATAAACGGGTCAAAAAATTATTCGCCAATCTTGATGGCACCGTAAAAAGTCTGATTTCAGATGGTGCCGTAAAAAGTTCAAGATCAAGGCTTGCGCAATTTCGAAGAATGCAGAGTACTTACCCGTACGTGAAATTCTGAGAAATCGCGCGTAACGCAGATATTGGACTTTTACGGCGCCATCACGGCTTATCGCCCGGAAAGGCCGGAATGAATAGACTGGGCGGCTTTTTTTGTCATGCCGGAAAGCCCGGCGAGTTCTTCGACCGGGGCTGCGGCAATGGCCTCGATGCTGCCGTAGTGCTGAAGCAAAACAGCCTTTCGCCTGGGTCCGATACCGGCGATATCATCCAGGGCCGAATGCAGGCTCCGGCTGCTTCGTCGCTTGCGGTGAAATGACACGGCCCGGCGATGGGCCTCGTCGCGGATGCGCTGGAGCAGATGCAATTGCCCGGTATGCTGTTGAAAATTAACGGGATTGGCCCGGCCCGGCAGGTAGATCTTGTCTTCGGGTTCGCCTTTTGCCTCATCTTTTTTGGCAATGCCGATCACCCCGAACTGCCCGGATAGTCCAAGTTCGTCTATCACTGCAAGGGCAATGTTGAGCTGGCCCTTGCCGCCGTCTACCATGAGCAGATCCGGCAGGCACATGTCCTTTCCCTCTTCGGTGCAGGAAGAAAAGCGCCGAAACAGCACTTCCCGCATACAGGCGTAATCGTCCTGGGCTGAAACCCCCTGAATCCGGTAATGGCGGTAAAGCGATTTTTTGGGCGCACCGTCTTCAAACACCACCAGACCGGCCACCAGGTCGGTGCCCGACAAACCCGAGTTGTCCACGCATTCAATCCGGCGGGGATATCTGTCCAGGCCAAGGCGTTTTTCCAGGCCCGCAAGCAGGCGGGCCGACGAATTTTCCTCCTCGGTCAGGGCCTGGAGTCGCTGGCCGGCGTTTTGGGCCGCCATTTCCACAAGGCGCCGCTTTTCCCCGCGCACGGGGGTGTGAAGCACAGCCTTGCGCCCCCGCATTTCCGAAAGCCAGCTTGCGTAAAGCTCCCTGTCCCTTGGCGGCGTATGGGTCAGAACTTCGGCGGGCACTGCCGGGTTCTGCTCATAGTATTGCTTGATAACAGCCCCGAGGATTTCCGCATCTTCTGAAATCGCATCCTTGATCAAAAAATCCCGCATCCCCTGCAAATAGCCGTTTCGCACCTTCAAAAGCATCACAACCGCTTTTTCCGGATTTCGTTCCACTGCAAACACGTCCCGGTCCACAAAATCTGTGGTCACGGCCACCTGTTTTTCCAGGGTTTTTTCCAGGGCATAGACCTTGTCCCGGAGCTGGGCAGCGGTTTCATAATCCTGGCTGTCTGCGGCATTTTTCATTTCCGCCCGGATTCTGCGGATCAAATCCGGGGTGCGCCCCTGGAGAAACATGCGCACCTCGTGAACGATTTTGCCGTATTCCTGCTGATCCACATGAAAGCAGCACGGGGCCAGGCAGGCCCCGATCTGATAGTTCAGGCAAGGCCTTGAGCGGGGCTTGACTTGCGGTGACCGGCATTTTCGCAGCTTAAACACCCGGTGGATCATTTTCAGGGTCTGCTTGACCGCACCGGCCGATGCATAAGGGCCGAAATACAGGGCCCCGTCTTTTTTGGGCTTTCGCACAACGGTGAGATTGGGATAAGCTTCGGAAAGATCCATGCGCAAAGAGGGATAGCGCTTGTCATCTTTTAAAATAACGTTGTAGCGGGGCCGGTAGCGCTTGATCAGGTTGGATTCCAGGATCAGGGCCTCGGTCTCCGAGGCTGTGACCACGGTTTCGAAATCAGCAATATGTTTGACCAGAACCCCTGTCTTGGCATCTGTTCGCGATGAGGCATCCGAGAAATACGAACGGATGCGGTTTTTCAGATTTGCCGCCTTGCCCACGTAAATTACTTTGCCCTCGGCATTTTTCATCAAATAGACC
Organism: Desulfobacteraceae bacterium; assembly: GCA_021737045.1. Taxonomy (GTDB): domain Bacteria; phylum Desulfobacterota; class Desulfobacteria; order Desulfobacterales; family Desulfosalsimonadaceae; genus Desulfosalsimonas. The sequence continues at coordinate 20,135 of JAIPES010000022.1, forward strand.
CCGGGGCTTTTTGGCGTGCGGGCGATTTTGTCCGCCGGGCCCGGAGCCTGATTTTCTCCTTCGGCCATTGGCTGCCGGGTGTCAGACTGCGGCTTCAAAATCAAACACCATCATCTTTTTCAGCGTCTTGACCCGGTCGCGGTACCGGGCCGCCTTTTCAAACTCCAGGTTGTCTGCGGCTTTTCGCATTTTGGCTTCCAGCTCCCGGATCCGGCGCTCGACTTTCTGATCCGATCCATAAGTGGATGCGGTTTCGGCCACCTGTTGCTCCGGTGCTTGTGAGCCGGTCTTTTCATAGGGCGAACCAAACGCTGAGGCCAGGGATTTTTCAATGGTTGCCGGAATGATGTTATGTTCCTGGTTATAATCTTTCTGGATCCGGCGGCGGCGCCCGGTTTCCTCCATTGCATGACGCATGGCCGGGGTGACGGTTTCAGCATACATGACGACCGTGCCGTTGGCATTTCTGGCCGCCCGTCCAAAGGTCTGGATCAGGGACCGTGCGGATCGCAAAAACCCTTCCTTGTCCGCATCCAGAATTGCCACCAGGGAGACTTCGGGAATATCCAGGCCTTCGCGCAGAAGGTTGATGCCCACCAGCACGTCAAATTCACCCGCCCGGAGATCGCGGATGATCTCGATGCGTTCCAGGGTCTTGATATCCGAATGCAGGTAGCGGACACGTACGCCCAGATCCGTGTAATACTCGGTCAGGTCCTCTGCCATGCGCTTGGTCAGGGTAGTGACCAGCACCCGCTGGTTTGCACGGATTCTTTGCTGAATTTCCGAGTACAGGTCGTCGACCTGGTTTTTGGCGCTTCTGACCTCCATTTCCGGATCAATTAAGCCGGTGGGACGCACGATCTGCTCCATGACTGCATCCCCGGCTTTTTCCAGTTCATAGTCCGATGGCGTGGCTGACACATAAATCACCTGTGAGACGCGCCGGCTGAACTCTTCAAACCGAAGCGGCCGGTTATCCAGGGCAGAGGGCAGCCGGAATCCGTATTCCACAAGGGTTTGTTTTCTGGACCGGTCGCCGTTGTACATCCCCCGGATCTGGGGCACGCTGATATGGCTTTCATCAATGAAAAGCAGAAAGTCGTCCGGAAAATAATCCAGCAACGTGGGCGGGGGCTGGCCGGGCGAACGACCGGTGATGTGTCTGGCGTAATTTTCAATGCCGTTGCAATAGCCCAGTTCCAGGATCATTTCCATGTCGTATCGGGTTCGCTCCTCGATGCGCTGGGCTTCGATGAGCTTTCCCGCATCCCGGTAATGATCGATCCTGTGCTTGAGTTCCTCCTGGATATCGTCGATGATCCGCCGCCGGCCGCGCTCCTGGGTGACATAATGGCTGGCCGGGTAAATGGTGGTGCCGTTGACCCGCCTTTTGACCTTGCCGGTCAGGGGGTCGATTTCCGAGATGGCCTCGATGACGTCCCCGAAAAACTCCACACGTATTGCCCGGTCCTCTTCGTAGGCCGGAAATATCTCCACCCGGTCGCCCCTAACCCGGAAAACCCCCCGGTAAAAATCCATGTCGTTTCTCTGGTACTGCATCTCAACCAGATCAGCCAGCAGCTTATCCCGGGTCAGTTCCATGTCCGTTTCCAGGTCCAGGCGCATGGCCAGGTAATCCTCAGGCGCCCCCAGACCGAAGATGCACGAAACACTGGCCACCACCAGCACGTCTTTTCTCGACAGCACCGAGCGGGTGGCAGAGTGGCGCATCTTGTCAATCATTTCATTAATTGAGGAATCCTTCTGGATATAGGTATCTGATACCGGAAGATAGGCCTCGGGCTGGTAGTAGTCATAATAACTGACAAAATACTCCACCGCGTTTTCCGGGAAAAATGACTTGAACTCATTGTAGAGCTGGGCGGCTAGGGTCTTGTTCGGGGCGATCACCAGGGTGGGTTTCTGGACCTCGGCAACCACGTTGGCCATGGTGAAGGTCTTGCCCGATCCGGTTACACCGAGCATCACCTGGTGGGCCAGTCCGTTGTTGACCCCGCGGCTGAGCCCCGCAATGGCCCCGGGCTGGTCTCCCTTGGGCGTCATTTCCGTATGCAGGGTAAATTTACGCTTTTCCATCGCCGTGTTTCCAAATTGTGCCGTCAGGACGGTCTTCGAGAATGATGTTGTGCGCCTTTAGATCGTCGCGGATCCTGTCTGCCAGGGCAAAATCCTTTGCCTTGCGGGCACCGGTCCGCTGCCGGATCTGGTCTTCAATCCATTGGGCATCGATCTGCTGATGCTTTAGCACGGCATTTTTGCGCTGTTGAAAATACTGCTGCGGGATTTCGGCCATCAGGCCAAGGATCTGCCCGATACGCAGCATGTCGTTGATCCGGCCCAGACCTTCGGGGCTTTGGCAGGCCCCGGCCACACCCTTTTCATCGATCTGCCGGTTTAACTCCCGCACGGCCTCAAACAAAAGACCCATGGCCCGGGCTGTGTTAAAATCATCATCCATGGCATCACAAAACCGCTGCCAGAGCTCGGCCCCCGAATCCCCGGAAATCTCCGGCGGCCAGGCCTCAAACACCGGGGCCACCCTTTCGAGCAGGCTGTAAATCTTGTCCAGGGACGCGGCTGCCTCTGCCATGGCCTGCTCCGTATAATCTATGGGCGAGCGGTAATGATTGGAAACCAGAAACAGGCGCAGCACTTCGGGGTGCCAGGCCTTGACAATATCTTTGATAATCAGAAAATTGCCCAGGGACTTGGACATTTTCTCCTGGTTGATGTTGATAAACCCGTTGTGAATCCAGTAGCGGGCAAAGGGTTTGCCAAATGCCGCCTCGGACTGGGCGATTTCATTTTCATGATGGGGAAAGATCAAATCTTTTCCCCCGCCGTGAATGTCAAAGGTCTGGCCCAGGTACTCGGCACTCATGGCCGAGCACTCGATATGCCAGCCCGGCCGTCCCTTTCCCCAGGGGCTGTCCCAGGCCGGCTCACCGGGCTTGGAAGCTTTCCACAAAACAAAATCAAACGGGCTATGCTTTCGCGGATCCACGTCCACACGTGCCCCGGCTTCCATGTCCGCAAGTTTTCGGCCCGAAAGTTTTCCGTATTCCGGCCATTTTTCAACGGCAAAATACACGTCCCCGTCCACCGGGTAAGCATACCCCTTTTCAATGAGAAGGCCAACAATGGTTATAATCTGGGATATATGGTCCGTGGCCAGCGGCTCCAGGTCCGGAGGCTGCATATTGAGCGATTCCATGTCTGCATGAAACTCGTCAATGCAGCGATCGGCCAGTTCCATGGAGGAGATGCCCAGATCATTGGCCCGCTGGATGATTTTGTCATCCACGTCCGTGAAATTGCGCACGTAATACACATCATATCCCCGGGCCTTCAAGTACCGGTAGATCACGTCGAAGACGACGATGGACCGGGCATGGCCGATATGACAGGAGTCATAGACCGTGGGGCCGCAGACATACATCCGGATTTTGCCGGGTGTCATCGGATCCAATGGCTGCTTGCATCGCCCCAGTGTATTATAGACTTTAATCGTCATGGTATTTGTCCATCTGCTATGGTTGGATCACGAAATTGTCTTAACAAAATAAATCAGATAATGCATTATTCAAGCAAAACCACGCACATGGCGGCTATGGCCGCCTCGCGGCCGATAATGCCGAGTTTTTCCGTGGTGGTGGCCTTGATGTTTACCTGTTCCGGCGCAATTTCAAGGACTTCTGCGATGCGGGCGGCCATTTCTCCGGTATAATCCGCCAGTTTCGGCTGCTGGGCAAAAATTGTGGCATCGATGTTGCCGATGGTTGTGCACTTTGCTCGCGCCTTCTGCCAAGTCTGTTTCAGCAGCACCATGCTGGAAATATCCTTGTAGGCCGGATCAGTATCCGGAAAGTGCCGTCCGATATCGCCCAGTCCGGCTGCGCCGAAAATGGCATCGCATACGGAATGCACAAGAACATCTGCGTCTGAATGGCCAACCAGGCCCTTATCATGGGAAATTCTCACCCCACCCAGCACAAGGTGCCGTCCTGCGGCCAGTTGATGAATGTCGTAGCCAACACCTACACGCATAAACAGATTCTTTCCTTATCACAACGCGCCATAGCGGTAAACCCGTCCTGTTATAGCAGAAAAAATCGCTGGTCATTTGAGGATGCAAAGGGTACGGGAATATTTTTTTTCAAATAGGCGATATATTCAAGGATTGTGGCAATGCCGTGTTCACAGGCCCCCTCCCCCTGACAACCGCAATGGCAGAACAATTCCCCGTGATCAAACCCCACATGGGTGGCAAAGACCTCCTCTGCCTGAATCCATGTCAGCAAACCGCCGTCTGCGGTTCTTGAAAGCTGCTTGACAGATCCCTTGCGCTGAAGGTTTCTTCCGGCAGTCAACACATCCTTTCCCGCCCATGCGGTGAGATCCCCCCAGGTCAGCTCCCGGAAGCGGTCGGTGCCTGAATTTCCGTTTGCCATGGTCATCGCATATTCATCCGGGTTAACGGGCAAAATTGACTGCCTTAGGCAGCCGGTTCAGCCATGCCGTTGATCAGAGCAGCAACGTTTTGGCCAAGCACGCTGTGGTTGTATCCGCCCTCGAGAATGGCAAAGCATCCGGCACCCCGCTCAAAGGCGGATTGGCTTGCTTTTTTCCCGATGTGGTAATAGTCCTCGGTTGCCATCAATCCGCCCCAGTCCTGCATGTGATTGTCAAATCCCGCGGATATGCCGATAATATCCGCCCGGCTGGCGGCCAGAATCCGGTTGACTTCAGCCATGTATTGCTCCCGGGTATTTTTGGCCGGATTATGGATTTCAACCCAGTCATTATCCCCCAGGATATTGACGGTTCCGTCGCCGTAATGAAGATCAATGTCAAGCACCATGGCCGTGTCAATGAGGTTTTCGCTCTTTAGGGTCAGCAGGGCAATGGCCATATTGTTAAAATAGCAGAATCCCCAGGCCGTTTCCGTGGAGGCATGATGTCCCGGAGGGCGGATCACGGCAAATGCCGGCTCCGAAAGACCGATGTGCGCAGCCTGGATCGCTCCGCCCGCAGCCAGGGCGGCAATGTCATAGAGATCCTTGCGCCGGACACTTTCAATATGAACATTGGAATGCGCCAGCTCAATGAGATTTTCAGAAGCCGGCTCTGCATCCATCATTTCCGCGTGAGACGGGAGCCGGTCCACAATGGCCTCAATACGGCCCGGAGCCGATGCCGGGTCCGAAGTGTAGACCGGATAAAAAAACTGATGAAACACGACTTTCATGGCGCCTCCTTGATCACCTCTGCAGGTGCATCGGTCATAATCACATCCACTCCCATGTTCCGGGCCCGGTCTGCATCCGCAGGCCGGTTGCAGGAGTATACCGCAACGATGTGGCCGGCTGCATGGCACTGGTCAACAAACTTCCGGGTGAGCCGGTCAAAGGCAAGACAGTATCCTTGGATCATGTGCTGCACTTTTTCCGGGACATTGCAGGAAAACGGCCACGGGCCGCCGATATTTAAAACAAAAGCCAGATCCGGGGCAAGCTCCCGGGCTTGCTCAAGCAAACCCGCATCAAAGCTAAGAACAAACAAATTGCTGCGCAAAGACGCCGGTACGTGAAGACCGATTTGCTCGACGACCCCGGCGGCAAGCTGTTTTTGGCAGTCGGGTTCCGCAGGCTTTCCGGCTTTGAGTTCGATCATGAGCACACCCTGATGCGCATATCTTTTCAGCACTTGGGCCAGAGTCATGATCCGGGTGCCGGCATATTGGTCTGAAAACCATTTGCCGAGATCCAGGCGGCCAAGCTCTTCCAAGCTTAAGTCGGAAATCCTTTTGTTTACACCGGCAATTCTTTCCAGGGTCTCATCATGGAAAATCACCGGTACATGATCGGCAGACAGTTGCACATCCAATTCAATGCCGTCAACCCCCCGAAGAAAGGCAAGATCAAAAGCCGCCTGCCCGTTTTCCGGAGCTTCAGCCATGGCCCCCCGGTGGGCTATGAGCCAGGGGAAATCGGGCAGTCCGCCCCGGGACCTGTTTTTTTGTTCTGTTGATCCAACCATGGAATATGGCCGTGCCTTTCTCATAAAACCGGATTTTTTTCCACTATTGTTTCAAACAAAACAACAATAACCGGATTTAAAGATTTTCTCAAGCCTGATAGCTTCCTAAAAAGCTTTTTACCGCGTCCGCTGTTTGTCAGGAAGGAAATCCTGCGGTCGGCGTCAGCTTTTTCGCTCCTGATCGTTTTTGCGGATTCATCAAATGCCTTTGCGTAAAATTTGCAAATTCGGCCTGCATTCCTCCAACAGTTTAAATTTTCAAGCAAAAACGCTCAATGTCGCTTCAAAAGCAGACCCCGCCCTTGGATTTCCTTAGAAGGGTTCTTGCCGGGCCAGCCCACGGGACCGGGCATGAAAACAACGCTTTTTAAGACTTGAATGTGTTCCTTCCGACTCCCTTGGTGTGAAACTTTGTACACAGCCGGCCATGATGCCGGCCCGGGGGTGGTTTGCGAGTCGCATTGAGCGCGCAAGCGGTCAGCAGGGAGCAAACCGCCACCGGGTCGGCATCATGCGAAAATTATAGAACCAAGCACGATCAGCAACTTTTTTGAGGTTACTTATAACTTTGATGGTTTCGTAACAAGTAAATCATGGCCTTAAAATCAGGCCTGCGGGCAGGGATTCGCCAAACATTGCGGATTGCTCGGATTCTTCAAGGGGGGCTGCGGTTTTCAGGACCCGGCTTTGGGCTTGCATCTCATGGTCGCCCAGCCATTGGATCACCCGGTCCAGAAGGTTTTCATCCATATCCCGGGAACGGTCACCGGTTTTGCGGGTCATCTGCACCAGGGCGTTTCCCACGGCGCCGGGATGTTTCCACTGATTTTCAAGCAGAAATTCAACCCATGGAAACGCCCTGTCCGGGGCGACAACCCGGTCCAGGGACCCGTAGAGGAGCTGTCTGGCGCCAAACCGCGACAACGCCCATAACTGCTGTGGTTTGGCCTTTTTCGGTGAGATCTCTTTTACAAGGGCATCGCCCCACTCCACTTTTTCCTTGGCGCCCAGCCGTTCCATGGCGGCCACGGCCATCCACATCTCCAGTCTTTGCTGGGGGGCCACTTTTGTCCTGACCCCCTTTTTCGGCAGGAGTACGGACCGGACATCCTGGGCAAACTGCCGCTGGCGGCCCGAATTGAGACCGCCGGCCACCCGGCGCCACAAGATCCACCATTCGGCAGCAGCCTGCTGGTTTTTCTTGAATATCACGCCCTGCCTGTAGATTTTCCAGAGCCGGGTAATGCGCTGGTCGTCCAAGCCGTCACCAAAGCCCGGCCGCAGACAGAACCCCAGCAGATTCAGCCAGCGCACTTCGTGTTCAGGGGATTTTTTTCGCGCATCCATGCGATCCAGCAGGGCATCGGCCATTTGGCGAATCAATGAAAGGGGCCAGTTGTCCCTGGAGCGCCCGATATGTCCGGTGACGCTTTTGACCAGACCCGATAGCGCACGGCCGGGTTCCCTGGCGGAAAACGCATCATCAATGACCCGGATCACGGACTGCACCTGTGCGCTGTCAAACACCTCGGTTTCGGCCACCATCTCCTGGGCCGGCATCTGCCGCAGCTGGAACCGGAGCTGCCATTTGTGACCGGTGGAGACCGAGCCGCACCACAGTTCAAGGATGCCGGTTTCTGTGTATTCGGCTTCAATCTGTACGGGAATGGCCGTCTGCACGCCCTTGTGGCCAAACTGTATCACCGTCTGTATGGGCGGAAGACGGGTTAAGCTCTCATCCACATCCACGATATCCCCGGCCCGGTCCCCGGAACGGAAGCTGGAGCTAAACAGCTCAAAACTAACCGGCTGATTGGCCAGAACCTCAAATTCCTGATCCGCAAGCGTTACCCGTGACCCCTCATCCAGGCCCCGCTCCACAACGCATATGGCCTGGGCCGCCCTGTCCTGCTGCCGGTCTGCCCGGGCAATGCCCAGGTAATAGGACCTGGGACTGCCGCTGCCCACCCGGACCCCTCTTCCGGTTTTGACCAGTCCGTAATACGAGGCGCCCAGGGCCACAGCCACGTCCAGATCCCGGTTTTCAAGTACCCGGGGACGCTGGTCGTCGTTTCTGCCAAACCACCGGCATATGGCAGATCCGATCCGGTGCCGGATCACTTCGGCCTTCAGGCTGCCGCCGTTATACAGGATCAGGTCCGGAAACGGATCGCTTTTGTCTGTGAAGCGGGCGACATCTTCTTTGTGCTGTTCCAGAAACAGTCCGATGTGACGGGTGATGGCCGGATCAGATGCATAGGGCAGTCCGAATTCGGAAATCGCCTTGCGCCGGGTTTCGGTTTTTGGGGCGGTCTTTTCCACCAGGGGAAAGAAGCCTTCCAGAACGATTTGCTCCAGGCTTTCACGTGTGATTTCCGCAGTCCGGGTGCCGCCGATGAGACTGCTGCCCTGCCCCACCATGGTAATGGTTTCCCGGTCCGTGCCCTGGTTTAGGATATTTTCCTTGGCCTGGCGGCACAAATGGCACAACGTCTTCCACCGGTCACCGGTGAGATCGGCGCCTGAACCGAACTGTTGTTCTGCGTGCCGGGCCAGGGCCAGGTCGATGTTGTCTCCGCCCAGAATCAGATGTTCGCCCACTGCAATGCGCTCAAATCTGGGCGTACCCCCGGTTTCCTGAAGGGTGATCAATGTCAGATCCGTGGTCCCCCCGCCCACGTCGCAGACCAGCACCAGCTCACCCGGGCGGATATGCTCCCGCCAGTTGTTTTCATGCAAAATAAGCCAGGAATAAAATGCCGCAAGGGGCTCTTCGAGCAAAATCACGTCCACAAGGCCGGCGGCTTTGGCTGCCTCCAGGGTCAGGTCCCGGGCCACCTCGTCAAATGAGGCCGGCACTGTGATGATCAGAAACTGGTTTTCCAGGTACAGGGACTCGTCTGAAACGCTGTGGTTCCAGGCGCACTTCAGATGCTCCAGGTACCGGGCCGTGGCCTCCACAGGAGAGATCCTGGCCACATCCCCGCCCGCGCCCCAGGGAAGAATCCGGGCGCGGCGGTCTGCCTGGCCGTGGCAGAGCCAGCTTTTGGCAGAAGACACAAGGCGCCCGGGCACCCTGGCCCCGTGATCCCGGGCGAATGTTCCCACGAATGCGGAAATTTCAGATTCCCGGCTCCAGGGCAGCCGGACGGCTTCAGCGTCAATGTCGTATTTGCCGGGAATATAGCAAAACGAAGGCAGCACTGGCATGCGGTCGACTTCTCCGGCTGCCGTGAGCTGGGGGACGGAAAACAGGCGGATACCTTTGTTTTCCGATGTTTCGGCTTCAAGATCCACAAAAGACAGGGCTGAATTGGTTGTACCCAGGTCAATTCCGATAATATAGCGGGCTTGTTCAATATCCACGATCAATCCTGCTGCCGGACGTTAAATTCGAGTTTCCATCGTCTTTGGTCTTCCACGGACACGCACCACAGCTCCAGGGTGCCGATCTCCGTTGCCGCAGCTTCCAGGGTCACGCCCACGGTGGTGCCGGGTTCCCCGTCAAGGGTGGTCTCCAGGGTGGTGATCTCCTCGATCTGATCATGCCAGTCCTCCACCACCGCCCCGGCCGGATCATCCTGTCGCCGAACCGAACCAAAAAATTCAAATACCACGGGTTCGCCCACCACCAGAACGAATTCCTTTTCGGTGATGCGCGCAACAGTGCCTTCCTCCATGCCAAAGGGGGCCACGCACAGGGCCTTGACCGGCTGGGGCATGCCCGGCACCGCCGGCATGGCCGCAGCCACGCCGATATAATAGGACTTGTTGAGGCCCGCCCGGATCCGGATGCCCCGGCCGTGGCGTGCCTGGCCGTAATAGGCAGCCCCCCTGGCCACCGCAAGATCGTAATTTTCCGTGTTGATCTCCCGGATCCGGCCGGATGAATTGCTCCAGCTGTCCAGCACATCCCTGACCCGCTCCCGGATCAGGGGGGCCTTCATGACCCCGCCGTTGAACAAAACCGCATCCGGTGCGGCCGTGGTCTCCTGCCGCTCCCGATCCCGGCCGGTTAAAAAGGCAGCCATGTGCCGGGTGACTGCGGGATCTGCCGCATAGACCAGCCCGGCTTCCCGCAGGCCTGTCCGGCGCTGTGTTCGGGGAAATTCATTTTCAGGGCATTTTGGGAAAAAACCGTCAATAATAACCCGGCTGATATCCTCTGCGGGCAGATCCATTTTCAGGGTGTTGCCGATCAGGCTGCTGCCCCGGCCCAGTATGGTGACAGGCCATGTATCCCGGTCCTGCGAACCGGAAAATGCGCCTTCCTTGGCGCTGCGGCAGGCATGCACCAGCCCGCGCATCTGCCAGGAATCCAGACGGGTTCCGGATTCGGCCATTTTTGCGGCCACGTGATAGGCCAGGGCCAGATCCATGTTGTCACCGCCCACAAGCAGGTGCTCGCCCACTGCAATGCGGTCCAGGACCAGTTCCCCCTGCTCCTCGGAAACCTGGATCAGGCTGAAATCCGTTGTGCCGCCGCCGATATCGCAGATCAGCACGAGTTCGTCCTTTTCAACAGCCTTGCGCCAGTTTTCGCCGCTTACGTCGATCCATGAATAAAATGCCGCCTGGGGCTCTTCTAACAGGGTGACCCGGGGTAGTCCGGCCTGCTCCGCGGCCTGCACGGTCAGCTCCCGGGCCACGGCGTCAAAGGAGGCCGGCACGGTGAGATAAATTTCCTGGTTTTCCATGCGCAGGGCAGAATTGTCGCCTGCCATTTCGTAATTCCAGGCCTGGCGCAGATAGGCCAGCAGGGCCGATGATGCGGCTACCGGCGATAGTTTTTCCACGTCATCGGCGGCCTCCCAGGGTAAAATGGCTGCGTTTCGGTCCACGGAAGTATTGCACAGCCAGGACTTGGATGAGGCAATGACACGCTGAGGCGCTTCTGCGGCCCGAATCCTGGCGTATTCGCCGATTACTACCCGGTTGTCCGAATCCCAGGGCAGGGCAAAAGCCCCATCCCCGGATTCTGCATGGCCCGGCACATAAATAAAAGACGGCAGACCGGGCTGCTTTTCAATTGTATGGGCGGCCGTGACCTGGGCAATCTCAAGGACCCGGACTTCCGGCGTCTGATCTGTTTCCGGGGACGCCCCGGTATAGGCGACCACACTGTTTGTGGTTCCCAGGTCAATGCCGATGATGTATGCCGGCTGATCCACTGACGGTCTCCTGCTGTTGGGATGATGCCAAAGGGATATTACTGGATTTCCACTTCCGCGGGGGCAATAATCAAGGGATCGCCGCTGGCCGAAAGCACGGGCAGTTCCAGTCGGCCGGCCTTCCATCCACGATGCCGGAGAACGCCGGTAAAGGGGGGCTCTCCGGTGACGTTGCCGGTAAGTTTGATGGCTGCCGGCTCAAAACCAGCCGGAACAGTGATTTCCCGGCCCTCGGGCTTGTCGATCACAGCTGCCGGGGCTATGGTTTTTTTTACGGCACCGGCACAGTTTTCATGAATGCTGCGCACGGCCGCACCGATCTGGGCGTCCTGGTAGGCGCTTAAATCCTCGTGAAAAAAGTCCATCAGGCGGCCTTGTCGTTGAAGCACGGATATCAGGTGGAGGTAGTAGCGTTTGCTTTCTTCCCTTTGTTCCCGGCCGGCCGGCTCCCTGGCCGGTTTTTCATTTCCCTGTTTTTCCTTCTTTTTTGCCGGCGCGGGCTTTGCGGTTTTCCGGGATGCATCGTCAATCCCGGATTTGCGGATCACTCGTTTGAACCCGCCCCGGAGCAGCAACCACTGAATAAGGGTCATCAAAAGCATCAGCCCGGCCAGGGCAGGATAAAACCAGGTCTGAATCAAGTCAAGTCCCCGGGTATTTTTTTGGACCCACGACTGCGTGTCCGGATTTTGGCTGATGACCTCCAGAATATCGGCAAAGCTTACGGTTGCAAATACCGCCCGGGATGCAAACCATATACCTGCGCCGATAAGGCAGCCGAAAATCAGGTTGACCAGAAACAGCCGCAACAGACTGCTGCGGGAAAGTGACGGGATCAGGTTCATGAGATGTTTTTCTCCTGATTGAAAAATCCAAAATTGCGTTTCATTATTTGATGGCGCCGTAAAAAGCTTTTTACCGCGGCCGCTGTTTTTGCAGGAAGGAAGCCCTGCGGCCGGGGTCAGTTTTTTCGCTCCTGACCGTTTACGGAGGTTTCCGTAAACGCTCAATGTCGCTTCAAAAACCGACCCCGCCCTTGG
>JAIPES010000023.1 GCA_021737045.1 Desulfobacteraceae bacterium
TTAAGCACGCCGCCAGCGTTCATTCTGAGCCAGGATCAAACTCTCCACTTAAATCGTACGTATCTTTTAAATACGGATAAGCGAAAATAAAAATTAACTTGGCCCGCTTATTGCCACTATTTAGTTTTCAAAGATCAAGAAGCCCTGCCGGTACAAACAGGTCCGGTCAAAAGCATTCTTTCTATCTGCAAAACAAGGCGGTGTCAAGCCTTATTTTGTTTTTTTTGGAAAGATCAATCAGGTAATCGCAAACAGTCGAGACCGTATGTTTTCGGTCAGAGGAGAGCAGATTCCATTTTCAAACTTATTTCCAATTATAATCAAAACCGCGGCCCAGTCAAGAACAAATCTCAACTTTTTTGCGCCGCCCTTCGCAAGGGCTTTGCCCATGTGAAGAATTAAACTTTTAACCCAAGCATCCAGATGTGTCAAGAAAAAAATCGTTCTTCCGGCAATCAGCCCTGAATCCTGATTTTGTGGTACTTCTTCTTGCCCGCCCGCAGCACAATCTCGTTGTCTTCAAGATCCTCTGCGCTGACCATGTAATCCTGCCGGTCAATGCGGCGGCCGTTGATATAAGCGCCTCCCTGTTTGATCAGACGGCGGGCGGCGCTGGCCGAATCGGCCAGCCCCACCTGCTGGTAGAGCTTAAAAGCGGCAATGCCCTGATCCAGATCTGTTTTTCCAAACACCGAACTTGGCACACCATCGTCATGATCCACAGGCTGCCTTGGAATGTCGCTTGACGGCAAAAGGGTTTTGTCAATGCGCCGTGCGCCGAACATCTGTGATGCGGCCTGAAAGGCATTGACCGCTTCCTGACGGCCATGTGCCAGGCAGGTGGCCTCATAGGCCAGCACCGCCTTGGCATTGTTGATGTCGGCATCCCTGAGGTTCTGGACGGCCCGGATCTCTGCGGCCGGCAGGAACGTAAAAAGAAACAGGAATTTGACCACATCCCGGTCGTCGGTATTGACCCAGTACTGGTAATATTCATAGGGACTCGTCCGATCAGCATCCAGCCAGACAGCACCCCGGGCGGTTTTGCCCATCTTGGCGCCGCTGCTGGTTGTCACAAGGGGAAAGGTAAGCCCGTAGGCTTCTGCCTGACGCATGCGGCGAATCAAATCAATGCCGGCCACAATATTTCCCCATTGATCGCTGCCGCCCATCTGCAGGCGGCATACATGGCTGTCATAGAGCTTTAAAAAATCATAGGCCTGCAACAGCATGTAGTTGAACTCGATAAAATTCAGCCCTTCTTCAGACTCCAGGCGTACCCGGTAGCTTTCGGCCTTGATCATCCGGTTGACCGAAAAATGGCGGCCAATATCGCGTAAAAATTCAATGTATCGCAGGTCCACCAGCCAGTCGGCATTGTTTAGCAGTTCGGCGTTACCTTCGTCAAATGCGATAAACCGGGACAGCTGCCCCTTGATTGCATTCGCATTTTCCTGAACCATTTCCAGGGTCAGAAGTTGACGCATTTCGGTTTTTCCGCTCGGATCGCCCACAAGGCCGGTGCCCCCGCCAACCAGGGCAATGGGCCGATGGCCGGCGCGCTGCATATGGGAAAGGGCCATGATCGGCAACAGATGACCCACATGCAGGCTCGATCCCGTGGGATCAAATCCCACATAACAGGTTAAGGGCGCGTTTGCTTCCAGTTCCTGGCCCAATTGTTCGTCATGTGTGGTGGCTTCAACAAAGCCCCGCTCCTGGAGCGTCTCCAATACATTCATGGCAGTGACTCTTTTCAGGCTGATTTGATTATGTGCTTCCCTGATCGCTGATTTTACAGCGAATCACGGGTGCCGGGACTATAGAAGCCCGTACCTGTACCGGCTCTGGCCTACTTGTTGGCGTATTCCACGGCCCGGGTCTCGCGGATGACCGTCACCTTGATCTGGCCTGGAAAGGTGAGTTTTTCCTCGATTTTTTTGACAATGTCTTTTCCGAGAATAACGGCATCATCATCAGACATTTTGCCCCCATCCACGATGACCCGAAGCTCACGGCCTGCCTGAATCGCATAGGCGTTGGCAACGCCTTTGGCCTCCTTGGCAATGCCCTCCAGGTCTTCAAGGCGTTTGATGTAATTTTCCAGCAATTCCTTGCGTGCACCAGGCCGGGCGCCGGAAAGACTGTCTGCTGCCTGCACCAGAAGATCATAAACCGATTCAGGGGTTACGTCCTCGTGATGGGCGGCAATGGCATGGACCACCTTGGGTGCCTCACCATACTTCTTGGCCAGCCTTGCACCGATTTCGGCATGATTGCCATCCACCTCGTGATCAATGGCCTTGCCGATGTCATGGAGCAGACCCATGCGCTTGGCCATTTTCACATTCAGGCCCAGTTCCGCTGCCATGGCCCCGCACAGAAAGCCCACCTCTATGGAATGCTGAAGCACGTTTTGCGCGTAACTGGTGCGAAACTTCAACCGGCCCAGGTATTTTATCAGTTCATTGTTAATGCCGTGCACGCCCAGATCAAATGCGGCCTGGCTTCCGGCCTCCTTGATGGTCACCTCCACTTCCTGATCCACTTTCTTGACCACGTCCTCGATTCTTGCCGGATGAATCCGGCCGTCCTCGATCAGGCGCAAAAGAGACAGGCGTGCAACTTCCCGGCGCACAGGATTGAACCCGGATAAAATCACAGCTTCCGGCGTATCGTCGATGATGAGATCAATTCCCGTGGCCGCTTCCAGGGCCCGGATATTTCGTCCTTCCCTGCCGATGATCCGGCCCTTCATTTCATCATCCGGGAGCTGCACCACGGAAACCGTTCGTTCGGCAACAAAATCTCCGGCATAGCGCTGGATTGCCGTGGCCATGATTTTTTTGGCTTCCTTGTCCGCATTTTCCTTGGCCTCGGCCACGATCCGCTTAATCATCTTGGCACTGTCGTGCCGGGCTTCATTTTCCATGGACTGCATAAGCAGTTCCTTGGCCTCCTCGGCAGTCATGCCGGAAATGGTTTCCAGCTGACGTTTCTGCTCATCTATGAGATCCTGATAGTGTTTTTCCCGTTTGGCAATTCCGGACTCCCGTTCCTGAAGCTCGCGTTCCATGCGGGCGTTTTCTTTTGCCTGCTGTTCTATCTGCTCGTTTTTCTTGTCAAGATTTTCTTCCTTGGAAAGCAGGCGTTTTTCCTGTTTTTTAAGCTCATCGCGAGTTTCAGCGGTTTCCGCGTCAAAATCGCTTTTCATCTTAAAAAGCCGATCCTTGGCCTCAAGCTGCGCCTCCTTGATCAAGGAATCAGACTTGCGCTCTGCAGCCTCAACGATCATTTTTGCCTTTTCTTCGGCATCGGCTATCTTCTGACCTGCAAGCCGGCGTCTGAGCAATTGCGATGCGCCAAAGCCCAGCGCAGCGCCGGCGATGAACATTAAAATATAAATTCCATCCATTCTTGCCCCCTAAGCATAAGAACCAACGGAGGCCCTGAGATGTCGGCAAAGGGTCCCGGGGTATGTTTGTTTTGTGTCACAACACCACTTTCTCAGCTACTGGCTGAGGATCACAATCACTATTGGTGCATCTGTAAATGGTGCGGTTAATTGAGGTGGTCAACGGGAAAGAATGTCGTAATGCAGCTGGTGGAAAAGCAAAGCAGAGAAAAAGTTCCTGCACGGATTAAAAACCCGCTCACCGTAAAATTTGGCGGGAAAATAACCCCCGCCACGCCGTGTTGAAAGAGCCTTGAACCGGGCTCATTGAGGTGGGCGCCTTATGGCTTCTTCAGGCTTTTCCGTACATGCGGAACTTGCACACCAAAGCCAGGGAAGGCTCCCTTTTTCATAGGTGTTGGGTCAAGGGGCACTATTCAATCACGAACATAGCAGGGGATTATTTCATCTCCATGTTTCACGGTTCATTTTTTTGCTCTAATCAATGACATTGGCTTGACGCAATCATCCGGTCCATTGTCAGGGCACGGCTGGCTACAGATTGCAAAAGTTCGCCGTGATCCTGCTTCAACTCCATGTGCTGTTTGACAACATTTAAAGCTGCAAGCACCACGATGGCAAGCTTATTGGTTTTTTGCGCATGCGCGGGAAATCGCGAAGCCACCTGGTTAACCTCGGCAACCAGATAGTCGGCCACTTCCCGTGCATCCATCGGACTGTCTTTATCAGCCCTGAATTTAAAATATTCGCCCAAAAGCTCTATTGTAATGATCTGTTCCAACGAAGGCATAATCACCCTGCCTGGCAACCGATTTTGTAAGCCCCTTTATTCTTCCGGGGACGGTATTTCGGCTGCATTGTTGAGCTTGGCCAGTAAATCGTCGATTCTGGATCGAATTTGCGTCTTTTGCCGTAAAAATTGATTCTCGGCTTCAGTCTTTTGATCCAATTCCGATTCCAGTTGCTGCACTTTGGCGTGCAAATCGGTATTGTTTCGTTGAAGCGCTTGACATTTCTCAATCAAGTGTTCCACTTTTTCCTGAAGCGTATCCAGCTGATGCATCACTTCATCAGTTTCCACTATCTCACCTCTTTACTTGGTATATAAGGTTGACAACAAAGAAAGTCAAGGCTTTTCATTGTGATGAAACCAGGGACTCGACGCTTTGGAGATCCTTGGAACTGTTGATGCCGATCACTTCGCGATTATCCCGGCAGATCATCAGCCCCACCTGCCTGCCGGAGTCAACGGCAATTTCCACAATATCGGTGAGATACATCTCAGATTGCGAATTGTTTGTATTGATCTGCATAAGCGCGGTTTCCAAAAAAGGTCGGTCGACGATATAAATTCCTGTATTTATTGTGGTGATCGTCTTTTCAGCCGCAGTTGCGTCAGACTCCTCCACAATGCATGCCACGTTACCATCCGCTTTTTGCTTTAGCCTTCCATAACCTGTCGGATTTTCTACCCTGGCGGCAAGCACTGTGATATCATGACCATTTCCGGTATGGCGGGCAACCAGCCGGGCCAGAGTCTCCCGGGAAATCAGGGGAACGTCCCCACAAAGGATCATAACATGCTCTGCATTTTTCGGCAAAGCCGGCATGGCACACAAAACCGCATGACCCGTGCCTTTCTGCTCTGCCTGAAGTGCAAAATCAACAGTTGTGTGGGAAAGCACTATAGATTTGACCTCATCGGCCTGGGTGCCGACCACCACCACTACATTTTCAACCACGCCCAAAGCCGCATCAACAACATGGAGAATCATCGGCCTGCCCGCTACCGTGTGGAGGACCTTGGCCTTTTCCGATTTCATCCGGGTTCCCTTGCCGGCTGCAAGGACAATGGCTGCAACCGCGGGATAAACATTGTGTTTATCTGAACCAGATACCATTTCTGAATCCTAAGCCTGTCAAACAAGGCAAAAAGGGCAAGCCATATCAATGGCATTGCCCTTTTTGCGTATTGTGATCCCCCGAGCAGAATCGGGGTTTATTGTAAAATACGGCGATACACGGCAGTCCGTGTACATCGGCGCCTTTTTCTAGTGGGTAGAGCCGCTGCCCTGCACAATGTTCATGCGCGTCAGGGCCCGCTGCATCGCCGCCCGGGCACGGGCAAAGTCCACATCTTCCTTGTCATCGGCAAGACGCTGCTGTGCGCGCTCATAGGCAGCCTTGGCGCGTTCATAATCGATGTTTTCCAGGCGCTCAGCGGATTCGGCCAGAATGGTGACTTTGTCAGGCAGTGCTTCGGCAAATCCGCCGCTTACAAACACGAGGTGCTCATCGCCCTTTTCATCCCGATAGCGCACCTTGCCCACCTGAAGCGAAGTCAGAAAAGGCGTATGGCCGGAAAGGACACCAAATTCGCCCAAAGTGCCGGGGGCCATAACGATCTGGCTCGATTCACTGACCACGTATTTTTCCGGGGTCACAATTTCGAGTTGAATATTTTCAGCCATGCACAGTTCCTTTTCTCACTGATTATGCAGAAGCCATGTTCTTGGCTTTTTCCACCGCTTCTTCGATCGTACCGACCATGTAAAAGGCCTGTTCCGGCAGATCATCGTGTTTGCCTTCGCAGATTTCCTGAAAGGCGCGGATGGTGTCTGCTATCTTGACAAATGCGCCTTTCAGGCCGGTAAAGGTTTCTGCCACGTGAAAAGGCTGTGACAGAAATCGCTGAATTTTACGCGCACGGGCAACAGTAACCTTGTCTTCGTCAGAAAGTTCTTCCATACCCAGAATGGCGATAATATCCTGCAAATCCTTATAACGCTGCAGGGTGGTCTGCACTTCACGGGCCACCCGGTAATGCTCCTCGCCGATAAAGTTGGAATCCAGAATTCGCGAGGTGGAATCCAGCGGATCCACTGCGGGATAAATCCCAAGCTCTGCAATCTGACGGGAAAGCACCACTGTACCGTCAAGATGGGCAAATGTGGTTGCAGGGGCCGGGTCCGTCAGGTCGTCGGCAGGCACATAAACGCACTGGACGGCTGTAATCGAGCCCTTGTCCGTTGAGGTAATGCGCTCCTGGAGTTCACCGAGTTCCACTGCCAGAGTCGGCTGGTACCCAACAGCCGAAGGCATGCGGCCGAGAAGCGAGGAAACTTCCTGGCCCGCCTGGGTAAAACGGAAAATATTGTCAATAAACAACAGCACATCCTGGCCTTCCTGGTCGCGGAAATACTCTGCGCTGGTAAGGGCGCTGAGCGCCACGCGCATACGTGCGCCGGGAGGTTCGGTCATCTGCCCGTAGACCAGTGCGGCTTTGGGCAAAACACCTGAATCCTTCATTTCATGGTAAAGGTCATTGCCCTCGCGGGTACGCTCCCCGACTCCGGCAAACACAGAAATACCACCATGGTGCATGGCGATATTGTTGACCATCTCCATCATGATAACGGTTTTTCCAACGCCGGCACCGCCAAACAGCCCCATTTTCCCGCCCCGGGGAAACGGCACCAGCAAGTCAATCACTTTGACACCGGTTTCCAGAACCTGCACGGACACGTCCTGCTCTGTCAGTGCAGGAGCCAGCCTGTGAATGGGAGACATGTTTTCGTTGCTTACCGGCCCCAGTCCGTCCACGGGCCGGCCCACAACATTGAGCACCCGGCCCAGGGCAGGTTCACCCACGGGAACCATAATGGGATTGCCGGTATCCTTAACCGGCATGCCGCGGACAAGTCCGTCAGTAATATCCATTGCAACGGTACGCACCACGTTGTCGCCCAGATGCTGGGCCACTTCAACAACAAGATTGTCTTCCTGATCATTAATCGACGGGTTCGTGATCAACAAGGCTGTCAGAATTTCCGGCAGCTTGCCCTGCTCGAACTCGACGTCAACCACAGGTCCCATAACCTGTGTTATCTTACCCATATTCTCTGCCATGAATCGACCTCCTATCCTATATACGCAGAATTGACGTTTTGGATTATCCCCGCAGGGCTTCGGCACCGCCGACGATATCCATCAGTTCCATTGTAATTGCTGCCTGCCGGGCCTTATTATATGCCAGGGTGAGGCTTTCAATCATATCATCACATGCCTTGGTGGCATTATCCATTGCCTTCATCCGGGATGCGTGTTCACTGGTGGATGTTTCCAGCAATGCATTGTATAGCTGAACATACACATTTCGCGGAAGCATCTCGTCAAGAAGGGCATCCGGGGAAGGTTCGCAGATATGCTCGGGCATGTAGCCCGTTTCCTCCTCAGCGACTTGTTTCTGGCTTTCCACGGTTTCGATCACCGGGATGGGAAGCAGCTGCTGGACCACCGGCGGCTGGCTGGCCATACTCATAAACCTGGCGTATACCAGGTGAACCTCGTCATATTCACTGTTTAAAAACGCATCAATGATTTTTTGCGCCGAGGTTGAGGCTGTGTTAAAGCCGAATTTACCGCCAACCACGTTGAGGTATTCATCAACGATGGACAATTTTTCCCTCCGGCACCAATCCCGTCCCTTTTTGCCAAAAGCGGTAAAGGAAACATCAGCACCGGCATTGACTTTTTCCTCCATGAAGGATTCTGCCTTTTCAAGCAGATTCGTGTTAAAGCCGCCGCAAAGCCCGCGGTCCGAGGTTAGCAGGACTATATGTACATTTTTAACTTCCTCGCGGGCAATGAGAAGCGGACTGACCTCATCACCGGCTTTTCCGGCGATATTGCCCAATACCTCGGCAAATTTTTCCGCATACGGATGGAAAGACTCCATGGCCGTCTGGGCACCGCGCAGTTTGGAAGCCGCGACCATGTTCATGGCCTTGGTAATCTGCTTGGTCTTTTTGACGCCGTTAATCTTGGATTTGACTTCTTTTAAGGATGCCATATATCGACTCGCCTTATTCGCTTGTTATCCAGTTGCGGTTAAAAACGGCCAAACACTTATTTGATCGTATCCTTGAACTCTTCGCCGTACTCGGCAAGTGCCTTTTGGAGCTGCTTATCGATATCGTCTGTGATTTCCCGCTTTTCAGAAATGCCGGAAAGAATGTCAGGATAACGGCTCTCAATAAACTGATAAAGACCAACCTCATACTTGGCCAGGGTATTGATGGGAAGCTTGTCAAGAAAACCCTTTGCACCGGCGTAAAGAACCAGTACCTGCTTTTCCAGGGGCAGGGGCTGATACTGGGGCTGCTTGAGGATCTCCACCAGGCGTTCGCCACGCAGCAGCTGCTTCTGGGTTGCCGCATCCAGATCGGAACCAAAAGCTGCAAATGACTCCAGTTCCCGATACTGTGCCAGATCCAGGCGCAGGGTCCCGGCCACCTGCTTCATGGCTTTTTCCTGGGCGGCACCACCAACCCGGGAAACAGAGAGTCCGACGTTGATGGCCGGACGAACACCGGCGAAAAACAAACCGGGTTCGAGATAAATCTGACCATCGGTAATGGAAATCACGTTAGTGGGAATATATGCGGAAACGTCGCCTGCCTGGGTTTCGATGATGGGCAGCGCAGTAAGCGAACCGGCACCGAGTTCGTCGTTTAACTTGGCGGCGCGCTCAAGCAGGCGCGAATGATTGTAGAAAATGTCTCCGGGATAGGCTTCGCGGCCCGGAGGACGACGCATCAGCAGGGAAACCTGACGATAGGCCGCAGCCTGCTTGGAAAGGTCATCATATATGATCAGGGCATGTTTGCCGTTGTCACGAAAATATTCACCGATGGCGCATCCGGCGTACGGAGAGACGTACTGCTGGGTTGCCGGGTCAGAAGCACAGGCGGAAATCACAGTGGTATATTCCATGGCGCCGTGTTTTTCCAGAGTCGCAACCACCTGGGCAACAGTAGAGCGTTTCTGACCCGTGGCAACATAGATGCAATAGACGTCCTGCCCTTTCTGGCTCAGGATCGCATCAATGGCCACGGCGGTTTTTCCGATCTGGCGGTCTCCGATAATCAGTTCCCGCTGGCCGCGGCCAACCGGAGTCATGGCGTCAATGGCCTTTAAACCGGTATAGAGCGGCTCATGCACACTTTTGCGGTCAATAACCCCGGGAGCCACCATCTCGATCCTTCGAGTTTCCTTGGTTTCCACGGGTCCCTTGCCGTCAACCGGCTCGCCGACAGCGGAAAGCACCCGGCCAAGGACGCCGTCGCCCACGGGCACCTCAGCAATCCGGCCGGTTCGCTTGACAATGTCGCCTTCCTTGATATCGGTGGTCTCACCCATAACGGCGACACCCACATTATCTTCCTCAAGGTTCATGGCCAGCCCGAGCACCCCATTGGGAAATTCCACAAGCTCCAGAGCCTGGACCTTGTCAAGGCCATATACGCGGGCGATGCCGTCACCAACCGACAAGATGATTCCGGTTTCGGAAAGCTCTACCTTCTTGTCGAACTCCTGGATTTGATCCTTAATAATCTGGCTGATTTCTTCGGCTTTTATTTCCATTAGACACTCTCACCCCTTTTTAAAGATTCACGCATATTTTTCAGTTGTGTCCGAATGCTGCCATCCAGCACAAGATCCCCAATCTTTGTCACCACCCCGCCAATGAGTTCGGGGTCCTGTTTGGCCTCAACCACCACTTCCTTGCCGGTCAACCTGGACAGGGACTGGCGGATTTGTTCAAAAGAATCAGAGGAAAGTTCAGTGGCCGAAGTGAGTTCGGCGCGCACAACACCTTTTAATTCGTCTGCAAGCCTTTGGTAATAATCATTGATGTCCTGGATGTAACCGAATCGCTTTTTCTTAAACAAAAGGATTACAAAGGATTTCATGACGGCAGAAATGTCCAGTTCTGCGACCACAGCGTCTAAAACCCGCTTCCGGTTTTCCGTACTGTGGAGAGGATTGCTTACAGTTGCCGCAAATTCCGGCTGTGCATTCAGCAGTTCCACAAACGACTGAAGTTCCTCACGGTATTTCTCCGCCTGTCCGTCCTGCCTGCCGATCAATATCAAGGCCTTGGCGTAACGTCTTGCGATTGCTGAGCTTCTCACTTTGTCACCACCTTAGTTAGATATTCTTGCACAAGTTTCTCCTGGTCCTCAGGGGTTGTCTCCCGTTTGAGCTTTTCCTCGGCTTTTTCAATCGCTTTCTCAAACACCTCTGTTTCGAGTTTCAGCTTGGCCTGAGCAAATTCCATTTCAATATTGCGCCGGGCCTGCGCCTCGAGCTTGCCGGCAGCTGACTGGGCTTCCTGGAGGATTTTTTCCTTCAAGTTTTCACCCTGCTGGCGGTACTGGTCAATGATCTGTTCGGCTTCCTGACTAAGGGCGGAAAGGCGATCGTTGTATTCGGCGAGTTTTTTTTCGGTTTCCTGCTTCTGCGCTTCAAGATCATCGAGCTGCTCCTTGATCAGCCGGATTCGATCACCAAGAAACTGTTTGAGAGGCTTTTTTAAAACAAAAAACAGGATCAGAACCAAAGCAATAAAATTCATCACCCGGTAGGTGTCGGTGGCAACCCAGCCGGGACCGCCGTGGTCCCCGTTGCCCCCGCTTGCGGCAAAAACAATGCCGGCGGTCGCCAGCATGAACAAACCAGTACAAAAGAGGGCGGTACGTACGTTAAGTCGTTTCACTTTCTCCGGTATCATCAAAGGGCCCTCCCCAGTATCTTTTCGCTGATTTGGTCTGCAAATTGGTCAACCTGCGGCTGGAGTGATTTTCGAACGGATTCAACCTCCCGGCCAACACGTTCCCGGATTTCAGCCATATCGGAACGCGCCTTTTCATTGATCTGTTCCATCATCTGGCGTTCCTGCTCACGAGCATGCTCTTCAAGTTCTTCCTTTTCCTTCTGCCCTTTTTCCCGTGCCTGCTTGATGCCATCCTGAATAGCCTGTTCCTTTTCGGAAAGGTCCTTTTCGTAAGTGGCAATACCCTGCTCCAGACCCTCGACTTTTTCCCGGCGCTGGGCAAGGATGCCCCGGATCGGACGATAAAGGACAAAATTCAACGCCCAGATCAGCACCACAAAATTTACCATCTGGATGAATAGCGATCCATCAACATTGATCATAGGATAAACCTCCGCATAAAGAACTTGTCACTTCCGCAAAAAAAAACTGTCACCCGGTATCTGTTCATTACCATAAAATCATTGCTTGAAGCAACAGCTCATACCATACGCATTCGCAATTTGTCAAATAATTTTGATTTTTTTTTTGTATTTGCCCTTCCCTAAGAGGTAGCAAAACGCCGCATGCTGATGTTCATCAGCAGCCCCAGAGACAACATCACCGTGACCAGCGAGGATCCCCCGTAACTGATCAGCGGCAGCGGCATTCCCACCACTGGCATCAGGCCCATGACCATCCCGATATTGATAATGCTCTGCCAGAAAATCATTGCAGTAATACCCACAGCCAGGATGGTACCAAAAGCATCCCTGCAGGCATCGGCAATGTTGAAACCAAAGGCAATTAAGAGCAAGACAAGTGTCAGCAGGCCAATGGAGCCGATAAACCCGAACTCTTCGGCCAGAACGGAAAATATAAAATCCGTGTGCTGTTCAGGCAGAAACGAAAATATGTTCTGGGTGCCCTGCATGTAGCCTTTGCCCGAAAGCATGCCCGATCCAACCGCAATTTTGGACTGCAGGATGTGATATCCTGCCCCCAGGGCGTCGCTTTCCGGAAAAAACAGCATCATAATACGCATCCGCTGGTAATCCTCCAGCAAATACCAGCCCATGGGCAGAACACCGAATCCCAGAACCATCAAAAAAATCAGCGTTTTTCGCTCGATTTTCACAAAAAGGGTCATGGTCAGCGCGACCAGACCGATGAGGCCTGCGGTTCCCAGATCGGGCTGGGATGCGATCAGCAAAAAAGGTGCGGCTCCAATCAACAGCGGCGGCATGAGCGCACGCAAACCAAGGCCCTGGGGCCTTACGTTTCTGGCATAATAGCGGGCAAGCATTAAAATGACAGCCAGTTTGGCCGGCTCCGAGGGCTGCAGCACAAATATCCCCAAATCCAGCCACCGGGTGGAGCCGCCGATGGTTTTGCCAATTATCGGCACCAGCGCCAAAAGGATCAGTATGCCGGCATAAATCCAGGGGGAGACACTGTAGAGCCGTTTATAAGAAAACAGAAAACTGGTCGCCATCACCACCAGCCCGACGCAAAGCCAGAAAATCTGCCTTAACCACAGCCCGCCCACGGAACCACTGTCTCCCGCATTGACCGCGCTCTGGATCAAAAACACGCCCGTGCCCGCAAGCACCAGGGTCAGTGCCAGCAGCCACCAGTCAAAATATTGCACAAGCCGGCGATCAAACATGAAAGCCTTTCCGGACGTGTTTGCCATTGGTTGTTTTTTGATTTATAATCAAGGTATTTTTAAGCCAATCCAAAAATCATTGCAAGGATTTTGAATCAGGTTCCATCAATAAGGAGGCAAGATGACAAGCAAAGTTTATTTCATGGACTTCCGCGCCACTTACAAGGACAGCGGCGTGACCAAACTGCAGCGATTAATGGATGCCGCAGGCATTGACAAGTGTGTCAGCCACCGGGATCTGGCCGCCCTGAAACTTCATTTCGGCGAACTGGGAAACACCGCCTTTATCCGGCCCGTATACATCGGCCATATCGTGGACCGGGTAAAACAAGCCGGCGGCACCCCGTTTCTCACGGACGCCAACACCCTGTATGCCGGAAGCCGCGGAGATGCGCCCAATCACCTGATGACTGCCACGGCAAATGGTTTTGCCTATTCCGTGGTCAAAGCCCCCTTAGTGATTGCCGACGGCCTGCGCGGCCGCACCGAAACCGCTGTTCGAATTGACAAAAACCGGTTCAAAGACGTCTATATCGGCACCGAAATTGTCAATGCCGATTGTCTGATCTCCATTGCCCATTTCAAGGGTCACGAACTTTCCGGCTTTGGCGGGGCCATCAAGAACGTCGGGATGGGATCGGCCTCCCGCAGGGGAAAAATGGAGCAGCATTCCGGCCTGGCCCCCAAGGTCAAGCAGAAAAAATGCATCGGCTGCGGCGATTGCGCGGAGCACTGCGCCTCCGAAGCCATTGACATGGTCGACGAAAAAGCGCAAATCAATCCGGAGCGCTGCGTTGGGTGCGGCGAATGCATCCTGATCTGCGAAAACGGGGCAATCCAGATCCAGTGGTCACAGTCCGGCGAAGACTTTCTCGAACGAATGGTGGAATACACCCTGGGCGTACTGAAGAACAAAACCGGAAAAGCCTTTTACATCAATTTCATCAACCATGTATCACCGGCCTGTGACTGCGTCCCCTACAACGACGCCCCCATTGTCAGAGATATCGGCATCGTGGCCTCCACCGATCCGGTTGCCATCGACCAGGCCAGCGTGGATCTGGTCAACCGGGAACCGGCCCTGCCCGGCTCCTGTCTGTCCACCCACACTGATGCCGGAGCGGACAAGTTCAGGGGGGTCTACCCGGATGTGGACTGGACCCGCCAGCTTTCCTATGCCGAGGAACTCGGACTGGGCAGCCGGCAGTATGAACTGGTGCCCATTTAAGCCTTATCCCCTGCCACCTGCACAAATGCCGAGGCCGGGAAAAAGCAGTAGGGACACTGTTCCGGCGGTTGCTGTCCGTAATGGACATGGCCGCACATCCGGCAGCGCCAGGCATTGGTTTCGGGCCGGCCCTCGATGCCCACATCATCCGGGTGCCGGTCCCGGTGCAGGGGGAGATTGTCAAGGGGGGGCATGACCGGTTCATAAGTATTTAAGGCATGACCGGCTACAATCATCCGCTGAATTTCGCTGGTGCCCTCGTAAATTGGATAAACCCGGACGTCGCGCAGCAGTTTCTCCACCGGAAAAAACCGGGTATAGCCGTATCCGCCAAAAACCTGCAGGGCCTCGCTGGCCACCTGCACGGCCGATTCTGTGGCGTAAAATTTGGCAACAGATGCCGAAATGGTGGGGTCCATGCCGTTGTCGGCCTCCCAGGCGGCCTTTAGCACCAGCAGGCGCGAAGCCTCGATCTTTTGATACATTTCAGCGATTTTAAACTGGATGGCCTGGAAATTGGCAAGCTTGGATCCGAATGCCCGGCGCTTTTTGGCGTAATCAATGGCAAACTCCATGGCGGAACGGGCTGCACCCACGGCAAAACTGCCGATCGACGGCCGGGTGTGGGAAAAAGTGCGCATGGCCAGGCCAAAACCCTCGCCCGGGGGGGCAAGCATATTCTCTTTGGGTACGCGCACATTGTTGAAATGCACCGCGGCCGTGTTGGAGTTGCGCTGGCCCAGTTTGGGGATGGCCAATCCCGTTTGCACGCCCTCAAACTGCTTTTCCACGATGAAAGCACAGATGCCCTCATGTTTCTTTTCCGGATCCACTGTGGCAAAAATGGTGAAATAATCGGCAATTCCTCCGTTTGTCACCCAGTATTTGGTGCCGTTTAAGATATAGTCATCCCCATCTTCTTTGGCCAGGCATCGGATGCCGGATACATCCGATCCCATGGTGGGCTCGGATGTGGCAAAGCTGATCAGGTTAAAGGATTTAATGAATTCGGGCAGGTATTTTTTCTTTGCCGCCTCATTTCCGCAGAGTATCAGGGGCTCCAGACCCAGGGAGTTATCAAACAGGGAAGTTGCAATACCCGGGCATGCCGCGGCGATTTCCTCGGTGACCAGACACCCCTCCACCATTCCCTGGCCGCTGCCGCCATAGGCTTCGGGAATACCCCCCGTTGAAACGCCTTCATCAAAAGCCGCCCTGAGGATCTCAACCGGGGTTTCATCTCTTTGATCATAATAGGCGGCAATGGGCAGAACCCGGTTTAAGGCAAATTCGCGCGCCTTCTGCTGCACCTGCTGCTGCTGCTGTGACAGCTGAAAATTCAACATCTCCCCTCCTTTTGATGTCCTGTATCAATTCTGCTGTTTCTGCGCTTTCTGAATTTTCGCCCAGGTATCACGCAGGGTCACGATGCGGTTGAAAACCGGTTGTCCCGGTGCGGAATCTTTGGAGTCCACGGAAAAATATCCCAGCCGTTCAAACTGGTATCTTTGCCCGGCCGCCGCCTTGGCCAGACCCGGTTCAAGCATGCACCCGGTGAGTGTTTCGAGTGAATCCGGGTTGATCACTTCAAGAAAATCGGGCTGTTCGGCGGGATTTTCCACAGTAAACAAGTGATCATAAAGCCGGACTGTGGCCTGCTGGGCATGAGCAGCGGAAACCCAGTGAAGGGTCGCCTTGACCTTTCGCCCGTCCGGGGCGTCGCCTCCCCTGGTCTCCGGGTCATAGGTACAGCGCAGTTCAGCGATTTCACCGTTTTTATCCCGTACAACCTGCTCGCATCGGATAAAATAGGCATACCTGAGCCGGACCTCCCGGCCCGGAGCAAGGCGGAAAAACTTTTTGGGCGGATCTTCCATGAAGTCACCACGCTCGATGTATAACACCCGGGAAAACGGAATATGCCTGTTTCCCATGGATTCATCCTCGGGATTGTTGACCGCGGGCAACATTTCAGATTGGTCTTCGGGATAATTTTCAATGACCACCCGCAGGGGACGCAGCACGCCCATGACCCGCATGGCCGTCTTGTTGAGCTCCTGGCGTACGCAATGTTCCAGCAGGGCCAAATCCACCATGCTGTCGCGCCGGGCCACGCCGATACGGTCACAAAAATCCCGGATGGCCCCGGGACTATAGCCCCGCCGCCGCAACCCGGAAATGGTGGGCATACGCGGATCATCCCATCCGTCAACATATTTTCGCCGCACCAGTTCAATGAGCTTGCGCTTGGAAAGCACCGTGTGCGAAAGATTGAGCCTGGCAAACTCGATCTGCTGGGGGTGGTAGGCATGGAGCCGATCCAGGATCCAGTCATATAATTCCCGGTTGTTTTCAAACTCCAGGGTGCAGATGGAATGGGTAATGCCCTCGATGGAATCTGACAGGCAATGGGCGAAGTCATACATGGGATAGATGCACCAGTTCTCGCCGGTCCGGTGATGGCTTTTTTTCCGGATCCGGTATAAGGTGGGATCGCGCATGATAATGTTGGGTGCGGCCATGTCGATTTTCGCGCGCAGGACGCACTCGCCTTCGGCAAATTCACCCCTGCGCATTTTTTCAAAAAGTTCCAGATTTTCTTCCACTGAACGATCCCGATAGGGGCTAGGCCGGCCGGGCTCGCTTAAAGTTCCCCGGTATTGCCGGATCTGATCCGAACTCAGGCTATCAACATATGCATCCCCGTTTTTGACGAGCGCAACGGCAAACTGCCAGAGCTGTTGGAAATAATCCGAAGTATAATACTCGCGCTCCTGCCAGTCAAACCCCAGCCACCGCACATCCTCCTTGATGGATTCAACGTATTCCATCTCCTCTTTCATGGGATTGGTATCGTCAAACCGCAGATGACAGCGTCCCTGGTATTGAAGGGCCAAACCGAAATTCAGGCAGATGGACTTGGCATGGCCGATGTGCAGATACCCGTTGGGCTCCGGCGGAAATCGGGTCACAACCCGGCCGTCATATTTTCCGCTTTCCAGGTCGGCTTCGATGATATGTTTGATAAAATGCGAACCCGGCTGTTTCCGGGTTTCAGACGTTTTTTGTGCGTCGTGATTTTGACTCATGATTTACTCCGAATCCGGATTCGGCGCAGAATCCTCTGCTTCCGGATCATCCTGGGAGGTTAAATAAGACAGTACCATTTCTTTTGCAAGCGGGCCGGCACCGCTGGAGCCGTGCTCCCCGTGCTCGATGAAAACGCATACCGCAATCTCCGGGCGATCCGAGGGGGCATATCCCACAAACCAGGCATGCGGCAGGTATTGATCACCCTGATCCGTCTCCTCCTGCCCGGCCCTGCGGCTGATCACCTGGGCTGTGCCGGTTTTGCCGCTGATGGCCACCTCTTTTGAGCGAACGTACCAATATGCCGTGCCCCTGCGGTGATGGACAACATCATAGAGGCCTTCCCGGATGATTTCAAGGGTTTCCTGGCTTGCCGGAAGAGGGGCCGGCTTTCCGGTCTGCATTTTTTCCTCGATTCGGCCCTGCACGGATTCAACCCGGCGCATGATCCGCGGCTTGTAAAGATTTCCACCATTGGCCACCGCAGCTGTAAGCATGGCCATCTGCAAGGGGGTCGCCAGGTTGTAGCCCTGACCGATGGCAATGGACAAATTCTCCCCGGCCTGCCAGGGAATGCCGATTTTGCGCTGTTTCCATTCCGAGGTGGGCACCAGGCCTTCTGCCTCATGGGCCAGGGGGATACCGGTTTTCTGACCCAGGCCGCTTGCTTTTGCATATTCGGCGATCCGATCCACACCGAGCTGTTTGCCGGCCTGATAGAAAAATACGTCACAGGACTGGGCAATGGCTTCATTGATGTCCATTGATCCGTGTCCCTGCCGCTTCCAGCACCTGTAAGTCCGGTTGCCGAACCGCAGCCCGCCGGGGCAGTAAACCGTTGTTTGTTCATCCATGACATCCTCTTCCAGAGCTGCCATGGCAGTGATGATTTTATATGTGGAAGCCGGTGGATATTCGCCCTGAATCGCCTTGTTGTGCAGGGGGCGTTTGGGATCATTGACCAGGGCCCGCCATTGCTTTTTGTTCATTCCACTGACAAAGTCCTCCTGCTGAAACACCGGCCTGCTGGCCATGGCCAGTACCTCCCCGGTTTGCGGATCCACGGCCACAATGGAACCCGATTTTCCCTCAAGCAAAGCTTCTGCTTTCTGCTGGAGGGCAAAATCAATGGTCAGATACAGATTATGCCCTGCTTCAGCCGGCTCCTTTCCCAGAACGCGCACCACCTGTCCCACGGCATTTACCTGAACGATTTTTCTGCCCGGAATACCGCTTAGCTGGTCTTCAAATGTCTTCTCCACGCCTGCGCGGCCCACCATATCCCCGCCCCGTTTGTGGGGATAGAGTCCGTTTTTCAATTCGTCCCTGCTGACCTCGCCCAGATACCCGATCAGATGAGCGGCCAGGGGATCGTAAATATAATTGCGCCTGGCACTGGTGGCAATTGTGATGCCGGGCAGCTCATAGCTGCGGGAAAGCAGCACTGCCATCAACTGCCGGCTGATATCGCCTTTGAGCAACACTGATGCATAACCGTAGGCGCCCTGGTTTTCGCGCACTGTTGCTTTAATCTCTTCGGCCGTCATATCGATAAATTGCGAAAGGCGACTTGCGGTTTGGTCCAGGGGTTTGGCGTCATTGGGGATAATGCGCAGCTCAAAGGACGGTCGATTATCCACGAGCAAATGGCCGTTTCTGTCGTAAATCAAACCCCTCAGGGGTTCAATGCGCTGCTGGCGCAGAGTATTGTTGGCAGACAACGCCCGGTAATGTTCGCCCTTCAGGATCTGAAGATAAAAAAGCCGGAGTGCCAGCAGGGCAAACACGGCGAGCACAAAAAGCATCACCAAAAGAATCCGGCCCTTGAACCATTCATTATCGATTTTTGGCAAAAAAGGAATGGACATTGCGTTTTCTTAATCTGCCCTGTGACAAAATCAGGGCTTCCGTAAAAACCGGTCCCGCGGCTATCTGCCCTCGGCTTCCCCGGTACCGGATGCCTGATGGGTATCGGAAAACAAAAAATGAAACAAAAGCCACAGAAAGGGTGCCGTGACCAGGGTCCAGAACAACTGCAGCATAACAATTACCCCGGTGTCACCGGTGAAAAACGGAACACGGGAAACAGACCAGGCCGCAACCCCGAAAAACAGATTCTGTACACCAACGCCAATGATGGACAAAAAGAAAAAAAGGGTATGATCACCAATTCTGACCCAGCCGGGCACATGACGAAAAACCAGAAACACCCACAGATAGGAAGCCAGATATATCCCCGGCGGCGCACCGGAAAGCATGTCCATTGCCAGGCCGGCAATCACCATAACAGGAATGCCGGTGGCAAAGGATTGATACAGACTCATGTAAACGGCAAAAGCCACGAGAAAATCATAAAACCGCAATATTTCCGGCAGATACGGCAAAATACTGGTCTCGACAACGATCAGCCCGATGATCACCATCAGCGAGATCAGATAGCGCATCATTGATCCAGAACTTCGTCGATTTCAGGGGGGTCGAGCACCACCAGCACCTCCTCAAGTTTATGAAAATTCACGTTGGGAGTAATCTGGATTTCCTGGAAGATGCCTGAATTTCGACGAATCACCTTGGATACCCATCCCAGGCGCAGTCCCTTGGGATAGATGCCGTCGAGGCCAGAGGTAATGATCTGATCGCCCACCTCGATATCCTGTTTGCGCAGCACGAACTCAAACCGGCACCCCTGGTCGGCACTGCCAATGCTCACCCCCCGGGCCCGGGTTCTTTGCACCAGTGCATCCACAGCGCTGTTGCGGTCGATAATCAGCAACACCTTGGCATATCGCTCGGACAGATCGATTACCTGACCCACAACCCCGTCTGGCACCACCACTGGGTTTGCCCTTTTTACGCCATGAGCCCGCCCCTTGTTGATGATCACGGTATGATACCAGGGGCTCGGATCCTTTGCCACCACTTCAGCAGCCTGCATTTCAAGCGCTGAGCCGGCATTGAAATCCACCAGGCGTTTTAGCCGCTCATTGGTCTTTTCCATTTCCGTAAGCTCGTGGATGCGCTGCCTGGCCCGGGCCAGGTCCCTGCGAAGCTTCTGGTTCTCACGGGCGGCATCCACCATGTAAAAGTACTGGTGCCAGATACCCTCGCCGGTATCAATCATACCGGTGACGATTTCCTGTACCGGAGAGACAAAAAAAAGCGCGGTTTCAACGGCCGCCGCCTGAAAGGAAGACTTGCGGATATAATTAAAGGAAAACACAATGCCGTTTAAAACGATCAGGATGATCGCCCCGGCTGCCACCATCGTCTTTTTGGAAAACATGAAATCAGTCGATGACCACCTGTCGTAGAATTTCAATGCTGTTTAAGGTCTTGCCGGAACCCATGGCCACTGTGGACAGGGGATCGTCCGTAACCGTAATGGGCAGCCCGGTTTCCTCGCGAAGCAGCTTGTCCAGGTTTTTGAGCAGCGCTCCGCCGCCTGTGAGCACGATGCCCCGGTCCACAATATCTGCGGCCAGTTCCGGAGGGGTCTGTTCCAGGGCAATTTTGGTTGTCTCCACAATTGCGTCAATCTGCTCGGCAATGGCAACCCGGATTTCTTCTGAATCAATGGCCAGAATCTTGGGAATCCCGGATACCAGGTCCCGGCCCTTGACCTCGATGGTTTCGTAGTTCTCTGAATCCGGATAAGCGTTTCCGATGGTGGTTTTGATGATCTCGGCGCTTCTTTCGCCGATGAGCAGATTGTATTTTCGCTTGACGTACTGTGTGATGGCGGCATCCATCTTGTCGCCGGCCACCCGGATGGAACGGCTGTAGACAATACCGGCAAGGGAAATCACGGCCACTTCCGTGGTGCCGCCGCCGATATCCACAACCATGTTACAGGTGGGCTCAGTGATGGGCATGCCGGCGCCAATGGCTGCGGCCATGGGTTCCTCAATCAAAAAGACCTCACGGGCGCCGGCGGATTCAGCAGCCTCGCGCACCGCCCGTTTTTCCACCGGGGTGATGCCCGTGGGCACGGCAATGACAATTCTGGGCCGGACAAAGGTTCTGCGGTTGTGGACCTTGTGGATGAAATGCCGGAGCATGGCTTCTGTAACGTCAAAGTCGGCGATCACGCCGTCATGCATGGGCCGGATGGCCACAATGTTTCCCGGGGTGCGGCCGAGCATATTCTTGGCCTCCAGGCCAACGGCCAGCACCTTGCTTTTGGCACGATTATCGGTTCGTACTGCCACCACAGAAGGTTCGCTTAACACGATGCCCTTGCCCTTGACGTAAACCAGGGTGTTGGCCGTGCCCAGATCAATGGCCAGATCATTGGAAAAAACACCAAACAACGAATCCCAGAACAAGTCCGTGCCTCCTTACGATATTTGACGAAAACAAAAAAACAGGGCTGAAGTTGTAAAACAGGTATTGAAATGGATGGACGCCGGCCCGGTCGTTTCATCTGCGTTTGTTTGCAATTATTTGCAATTTGACAATTGCGTTAGGATTATTAACAGTTGTCCGGCTGAATGACAAGCAGAAAATACCATAAAGACCGCAGACATCTCAGGTTTTCAGACAATTTAAGACAGCATCGTGGAACCGGGGACGAAAATCTTTGATTTTCAGGCTTCCCGGATCCGTGCAAACCCGGTTGCTCAGCAAAATCACCATGATTTGACGATGCAGTTCAACCCAGAACGAAGTGCCGGTATAGCCGAGATGCCCCGCGCTCGTATTTCTATGAAAAAACCGGCCGCTGCTGGAATTTTGCTTTTCCGGCACGTCAAATCCCGGGGTCCGAGCGGCACCCGGCGGTACTGTCAAAAACCGCTCCACCGCGGCCCGGGAAAAAAGCCCCTTTTCCACTGTCCCGGAACGAATCTCCAACAGGTGCCAAAGAAACTCAAACACCGCGGCCGCCGTGCCAAACAGCCCGGCATGGCCGGCCACCCCGCCCATGGCCCGGGCATTTTCATCATTTACCCGGCCATAGACGGCCCTGTTGTTTTCATCCACCCCGCTGGCGGCAAACTCCCTGTCTACCGGCACAGATGGGGTTTTCCCATAATCCGGAAGAAAAAAAAGATCCGAAATATTTAAGGGCAGATACAAATTTTCTGAAACATAGGCATCCAGGCTTGTATCCGCCACTTTTTCCAGCACCCATTGCAGAAGCAGAAACCCCACGTCACTGTAGAGAGTTTTGCGTCCCGGCAGACAGACCAAAGGCTCTTTTGCCAGCAATTGATGCAGCCGCTTTTTCCGCCGGTCCGCCGGCAGAAAATCTAACTCCCGGAAATAAGGCCGCCAGGCCGCCAGGCCGGCATTGTGGCAAAGAAGATTTTCAACGGAAATACCGGCCTTATCCGATTGGTCCAGCCCGGGCAACAGCGCGCCCAGCCGGTCATTCAAATCCAGCATCCCCTGATCTGAAAGATGCATGGCTGCTGCTGCGGTGGCCAAGGGCTTTGTCAAAGAGGCAAGATCATAAACCGTGTCCCGGTGCGCCAATCCTTTTTTAAAAGGGTCAAGGCAGCCAAATGCCTTGTGATAAACAATTTCATTTTTTCTGG
Source organism: Desulfobacteraceae bacterium (assembly GCA_021737045.1). Taxonomy (GTDB): domain Bacteria; phylum Desulfobacterota; class Desulfobacteria; order Desulfobacterales; family Desulfosalsimonadaceae; genus Desulfosalsimonas. The sequence goes on from JAIPES010000023.1 coordinate 22,537, forward strand.
CAACCAGGGCCACGGCACCCGGAAACACCCCGGTGTCAACGGCCTCCTGCATCAGGGCATCCACTTGTCTCATGACAGGCCTGAGTCCCGGCAGGGGGCGGCAACCGCAGGTTCGGAGTAAGTCAGGGTCATGGTGTCACTGTCAAGACTTGCGGCAATGCCCATTGGCAGAACCATGTTGGGCCGTCCGTGACCTGCGGGAAACCCGCATACCACGGGAAAGGCAAAACCGTCAAAAACATCTGCGAAAACCCGGTGGATTTGCTCCTTGGAGCCGCAGTTGGTAAAGGATCCCGCAGCAACGCCCGCCAGATGATCAAAGCAGCCGGCCATGCGCATCTGGGTCAGCATCCGGTCAATACGGTAGGGCTTTTCCCCGGTGTCTTCCACAAACAGGATGCAGCCGGTCAGATCCGGAAAATAGGGTGTGGCCAGCAGGTGGCAAAAGGTGGACAGGTTGCCGCCAAGCACACAGCCTGCGGCTTTGCCCGGACGGATCATACATCCGTTCTCCGCCCTTATCTTAACTGCTCCAAAGCCGGTCAGCGCCCTTGCGATTCCCTCTATGGTGGGCTTGTCCGCATCCGCCAGAGACACGACCATGGGACCGTGAAAAGTGGGCATGCAGCATCTGCGGCTGATGGTCACCAGCAGGTTGGTAATGTCGCTGCAGCCAACAAAAATTTTGGGATGCTTTTCAATAAGCGCGTAGTCAAGGCATTCAAGTATGCCCAGGGAACCGTAGCCGCCCCGCACACACCAGACAGCACGAATGTCAGAGGCGGCGAAAAACGCCTGCAAATCATCGGCCCGCTGTCGGCGGCTGCCGGCATAATACCCGTTTTTTAAAAAAAGTCTGTCCGACCACACCGGATCAAAGCCCATATCCCGGAGCACTTCCAGCCCCTGCAAAAAACGGTCCCTGTCAAAGGGGCTGGCCGGAGCCACAACCCCCACGCGGTCGCCGGCCTGCAGAGGAGCAGGCCTGGTGCAGGCCGGAATGTCTCTGCAATGGGTCATGGCATACTTCCTTGACAAAAGGCGGCCAGGGGCACCTGTGCGCTATTGCGAATCCGGCAGGTAGCCAAGGGCAGCGGCAATAAACCGGGAAAACAAGGGATGGGCCGCCATGGGACGGGACTTGAATTCCGGGTGAAACTGGCATCCCAGAAACCAGGGGTGATCCTTTAGCTCCACGATCTCCACAAGGTCCCCTTTGGGCGAAAAACCGCTGAACACCAGTCCGTTTTCTTCAAGGGGCTGTTTGTAATCCAGGTTGAATTCATAGCGATGCCGGTGACGTTCGGAGATCTCTTCCGTGCTGTAGGCCTGGTATGCCAGGCTGTCTTTTGCCAGACGGCAGGGGTAGGCGCCCAGGCGCATGGTACCGCCTTTTTCCGAGTTCACATCCCGCTGCTGGAGGGTCTGGGTGCGCTCATCAAACCATTCCTTCATCAAATAGATCACCGGTGCCGGGGTCTCGGGATCAAACTCGGAGCTGTGCGCCTTTTCAATCCCGGCCACGTTGCGGGCAAACTCGACAACCGCCAGCTGCATTCCCAGACAGATGCCAAAATAGGGAATTCCCTGCTTTCTTGCATATCCGATGGCACAGATCTTTCCCTCCACCCCCCTGGAGCCGAACCCGCCGGGCACCAAAATTCCCTGAGCCCCGGCCAGGGCCCGGGCGCAATTGTCCGGGGTCAGGGTTCCGGAATCGATGAATTCCAGCTCCACTCTGGCTTCATTGGCGATTCCGCCGTGATACAGGGCCTCGTTCAAACTCTTGTAGGATTCCGTCAGATCCGTGTATTTACCAACCACCGCAATGGTAACACGCTTTGAGGGCGACTTGTAGCGGTCCACCATGTTTTCCCATTGCTCAAGCCTTGGTGACCCTGTCCAGATATTGAGCAACTCCAGAATCTTGGAATCCAGCCCCTCCTTGTTAAACACCAGGGGGCATTCGTAAATGCAGTCCACGTCCTTGGCCGTGACCACAGCATCCTGGCTCACATTGCAAAACAGGGCGACTTTGGCCTTGATATCCGGAGACAGGTACCGGTCAGTGCGGCACATGAGGACATCCGGCTGAATGCCGATGCTGCGCAGTTCCTTGACGCTGTGCTGAGTAGGCTTGGTCTTGAGCTCGCCTGCTGCGGCAATATATGGGATATAAGTCAGGTGGATGTAGAGCACATTGTCTTTTCCGGCGTCGAATTTAAACTGCCGGATGGCTTCGAGAAAGGGGAGGCTTTCAATATCGCCGATGGTCCCGCCGATTTCCACAATCACGATATCAGCGCCCTTGGCCGCCTGCCAGATGCTGGCCTTGATCTCATCGGTGATATGGGGAATCACCTGAACCGTGCCGCCCAGGTAATCGCCGCGGCGCTCCTTGCTGATCACCGAGTCATAGATCTTGCCGGTGGTGAAATTGTTGTCCCGGCCCAGCCGCACATTGACAAACCGTTCATAATGGCCCAGGTCCAGGTCGGTTTCCGCACCGTCGTCGGTGACAAACACCTCGCCGTGCTGAAACGGGTTCATGGTGCCGGGATCCACGTTGATATAGGGATCGAGCTTCACCAGGGAGATTGTCAGCCCCCGGCATTCGAGCAACGCCCCTATGGAGGCTGAAGCCAGCCCCTTGCCCAGGGATGAAAGAACCCCGCCGGTTACAAAAATAAATTTGGATTTACCTGCCATGGGTTTACCTCTATAACAAAGCGTGCATTTTATTGGGTTGATGGCGCCGTAAAAAGTCCAATATCTGCGTTACGCGCAATTTTTCAGAATTTCACGTACGGCTAAGTACGCTGCATTCTTCGAAATTGCGCAGGCCTTGATCCTGAACTTTTTACGGCGCCATCTGAAATCAGACTTTTTACGGTGCCATCATTGGGTTGGGGTTTCATATATTTTTTTGAATTCCTCGATCTGCCGGCGGACTTCTTCTGCGGCCCCGCCCCTGTTCTCCGGAACTTCTGAGGCGGATTGATATTTTTTGCGCACGGTGCTGATGTCAAAATCAGATGCCGGTACTCCCGAAATCCGGTCCAGTTTTTCCACGGTCACGGCCCGGGCAAGACGGCCGTTTTCATAAAATTCGATTTTTCCGGGATAGCGGATGCGGTCGTCAAACCGCTGCCAGTCAAGATAGCGAATTTCAAATGCCGGCTGCTGCCCTGTCTTTTTGGCCGGGGCCACGATCCAGCGCACGGGCAGAAACGTGTTTTTGTCAAACCACACCTGGGCGCGGCTCAGGTCGGGATATCCGGCGCCGGCCACGTAGACGGTTTTTTTGTTGAGCCGGCCCAGGCTGGAAATGTTCATGTCAACCCCGAGCTGCTCCAGGTGCCGTACCAGCGGAGGCCGGGATGAAAACATGAAAAGGTCCTTGTAACAGGCATACCACTGCCGGCTGTCCTCGAGGATCTTGCCGTCAAGGACAAAAAGCTGTGATCCGGATGATTCGATATAAATCTGACTGAAATCCGGGGCGTTGATATCGGATCGATAGGCCCCGGGCCTGCTGTAGCGAACGGTTTGGGAAAAACTGGCCGGCCCGGAGGCTTCCGGGTCTGAAACTTTTTCAGGATCCGCACTGGTTTTCCCAAGCCTTTCAGCACCCTGGCTTTTGCCGTCGGCTTCATCGGGATACACATGAAGCTGCTGGGTGATTTCCATCTGATCGGGCAGGTTCAAATGTTCTTGCATCTGTTCGGCCACAAACGGCGCCGGCAGGACATAGCCCGACGCTGCTGTGCAAACAGCGGTCGCCAGAAGGCAGGCCAGGGAAAATATCACAGCAGACCGCAGCATTATCGGCTATACCATAAACGGGTTCAGGGCCATTTGCGCGCTTTGCCCCAGCTGCTCTTCAATGCGCAAAAGCTGGTTGTACTTTGCCACCCGATCGCTTCTGGACATGGAACCGGTCTTGATCTGTCCGCCGGACACGGCCACCACGAGATCTGCGATAAAGTGATCCTCTGTTTCCCCGGAGCGATGGGAAATCACCGTAGTATAGCCGTTTGTCCGCGCCATGTCGATGGCTTCCAGGGTTTCGGAGACCGTGCCGATCTGGTTGAGCTTGATCAGAATGGAATTGCAAACCCCCTTTTCAATACCCTGGGCGAATATGGACGGATTGGTGACAAACACATCATCGCCCACGAGCTGAACCCGGCGGCCCAGTTTGTCGGTCATGACCGCCCAGTTGTCCCAGTCCTGCTCAGCCAGGCCATCTTCGATGGAAAAAATGGGATATCGATCAATCAAATCGGAATAATAATCAATGAGTTCTGCTGCAGACAGCCGCCGGTTTTCAGATTCCAGAAAATAGGCCCCGTCCTGGTAAAACTCCGTGGCAGCCGCATCCAGGGCCAGGCCGATGTCTTTTCCGGGACGGTATCCGGCCGCTTCAATGGCCTCGATAATGATTTTCAATGCCGCCTCGTTGGATTCCAGATCCGGGGCAAACCCGCCTTCGTCTCCCACCGCGGTGACCAAGCCGCGTTTTTTGAGCAGGGATTTGAGGCTGTGGAAAGTCTCGGCACCCATGCGCACGGCCTGGGAAACAGAATCGGCGCCCACGGGAATGATCATGAATTCCTGGATATCCAGACTGTTTGCCGCATGGGCGCCCCCGTTGACGATATTCATCATGGGAAGCGGCATATAGCGGGCATTGAGCCCTCCAAGATACCGGTAAAGCGGCATTGCATAAGCATCCGCACCCGCCCGGGCAGCGGCCATGGAAACGCCCAGGATGGCGTTGGCCCCCAATGCCGACTTATTTTCCGTGCCGTCGAGTTCGATTAACGCGGCATCAAGCTGGTGCTGATCTGCGGCATCCATTCCCAGGATTGCCGGCGCAATGCGGGTATTGACGTTTTCCACCGCCTGCTGAACCCCCTTGCCCGCATATCGGCCCGCATCATTGTCCCGAAGTTCAAGGGCCTCCCGGGAGCCGGTGGAAGCCCCGGAGGGCACGGCAGCACGCCCCAGGCCGCCGCTTTCAAGTTCCAAATCCACCTCCACGGTCGGGTTGCCCCGGGAGTCGAGTATCTCTCTTGCCCGTACATCAATTATTGCCGTCATGGAATATCCTCCAATGGTTGTCAAACAGCACGAACCGTCAAAGCCGGTCTTTTTTTGCGCATTGCGCACAGACCGGCCCTTTTGCGGTTTTCATGCAAAATCGCGTCCCCCTTGACTCAAATGCCAGGCATGATACGATTTGAACACTACCGTGTCAAGCACTTGAACCCCAGGGCGCGGCAGCGAAATAAAAATATATAGTTATTATTTATAGTTATCCAAATATAAGAACAAGGAAACCCATCATGAACGTCAACAGCCCGTACAAGGAAGCCCACCTGCTGGTGGCCGCCGTCCGTGTCCTGGAATACCGGCACCAGCGCCCGCCCGCCCTTGAACAGATCGCAGAGCTGCTATCCATATCCACCGAGGAAGCCGGCCGGTTGTGCCGCAAAGCCGAGTCTGCGGGCATCATTGAAACGCTTGAAAAATCCGGGGAAACCCGGATCTTTATCAGCGACCACCGCCGGATTGAAAATCTTTCCGATCAGGCCGAAGAAACAGCGCTTTCCGCGGAACTGGAAAAATTCCGCAAACAAAAGCAGGCTGAACGCAAAACCCTGGATGAACTGCGCACCCGCCAGGCCGACAAGCGGAAAAAAAAGCATGAACAAATCGAGCGCCGGTTAAAAACCCAGCTAAAAAACCAGCTAAAAAACCAAAGCCCGGAGACCCGGGGCAACGACTGATCCAGGCCCTGTTTACGCCTGGTGCTGCAGACACTCGGCCACCTCGGCGATAAACCGGCTGGCCGGGCTGTACTGTCCCTTGCGGTAATCGGCAGTGGTTAAAAACAAAAACTTTTCCGCCCGGGTCATGGCCACATACATGAGCCGCCGCTCCTCCTGGAGCTCAGCCTCGGACTCCCGGGACTTCCAGTGGGGCAGCAGGTTTTCGTCGCATCCCACCACAAAGACCACGTGAAACTCCAGGCCCTTGCTGGCATGAATGGTGGCCATGCTCACCCCGCCTTCATCGCTGTCGGCCTCTTCCTTGTCCTCCCGGACCAGGGCGGCTTCCTCCAGGTAATCCAGGAGGGTCTCGTAGGTGGAGGCGGCATAGACAAGCTGTTCAATGTTTTCCATGCGCGTGGTGAATTCATCTGCTGTCTTTGACTGCTGATTCAAATAGGTCTCATAATCAACCCGGTCCATGACCTTGCGTATGGCCGCATCCGGGGCCATGGGTTCGATGTCTTTGAGCAGCTGGATCAAAGACGTCAGGCCCGCATGGATTTTGGACGACAGAATTTTTCCGGAAACCGCCCGGGTCACGGCATCCTGCAGGCTGCCGCCCGGGGGGCGGCAGGCGTTTAACTTTTCGACCATTTTCGGGCCGATGCCCCGCTTGGGGGTATTTAACACCCGCTCAAATGCCGCGTCATCCTTTGGAAACACGGCTGCGGTGAGATAGCAATTGATATCCAGGATTTCCTTTCTTTCAAAAAAACCCTTGTCGCCGAGCATGCGATAGGGAATGCCGGCAAAACGAAAAGCCTGCTCAAAGGGAAGGGAGCAGAACTTGGTGCGGTACAGCACGGCCATTTTGTCATAGGCGATGCCCGATCGGTGCAGCATTTCAATCTTGTCCGCCACCCAGCCGGCTTCCTCCTCGTCGCTGAAAAATTCATGGATGGCCACAGACCCGCCGTTTTGCTCGGAAAAACAGGATTTGTCCATCCTGTCGCGGTTAAAGCGGATCAGCCCGTTGGCGGTTTTGACGATCTCGTCAGCAGACCTGTAGTTCTGCTCCAGCCGAAAAATGCTGGCCCCCTGGTAGGAGCGCTCAAATCCCAGGAAATGGTCCACGTTGCTGCCCCGGAAACCGTATATGGCCTGCCAGTCGTCTCCCACGCAGAAAAGATTGCCGTTGCCCAGAAGCAGTCGCGTGAGTTCAGCCTGGAGATTGTTTGTGTCCTGGTATTCATCCACAAGAATATAGGAAAAATAAGCCCGGTAATCCTCGCGTACCCCGTCATGATCCCGAAGCAGATCCCTGGCCTTGAGCAGGATATTGTCAAAATCCACTGCGTTTCTGGCTTTTAGCTCGTCTTCATAGGCGGAAAACAGATCCCTTAACCGCACGGGGCCGATTCTGGGATGCGCGTCCATGTAGACATCCGGGCTGCCGGAGTTTTTGGCGCTGGAAAGCGCTGCACGCACGGCATAAAAGTTCTTCCGGTCCATGTCAAAACGGATCATCAGGTCCTTGATGAGTTTTTGCTGCTGGTAATCGGAGTAAATCTGAAGCGGGGGCTCATAGCCCAGCAGGCGACAGTGTTCCCTCAGAATTCGGAAACATGCGGAATGATAGGTGCGCACCCAGGGAAACCGCTCCACGGCCAGTCCGGTAAGCTCTGTAAGCCGGCGCTTCATTTCATCGGCCGCCTTGTTGGTGAACGTGATGGCCAGGATTCGCTCCGGGCGGTAATCCAGATCAATGAGATGGGCCACCTTGGCGGTCAGGGTGCGCGTCTTGCCGGATCCGGCCCCGGCCACCACCAGTGCCGGGCCGATATGGGTTACAGCGGCTTTCTGCTGATCAGAGAGCTCCATTAAAATGCCATTCCTTTTTCAGTCTATGCCAGGCCCGGCAATGATATCGGGCCGGCCGGTGCGGATGCAGGTAAAGTTATGCCGGACAATGAGATCGGTGCTGTAAAGATTTCTGGCGTCAAAGATCACCGGTCGGTTCAGGCGCTTTTCAATGCCGGAAAAATCCGGAGTCCGGAACTGGTGCCAGTCGGTGAGCACGGCCAGGGCGTCGGCCCCGTCAAGGATTTCATACTGCTTGTCTCCCACAGAGACATTATCGTTGCCGGCAAACATTTGCCTGGCATTGCCCCCGGCCGCCGGGTCAAAGGCCCGGATCTGCATGCCCGCCCGGCTCAGTTCGCTGACAATATCGATTGCCGGTGAATGCCGGATGTCATCGGTATTGGCCTTAAACGACAGGCCCCAGACCGCCAGGACCCTGCCGGAAACCCCGCCGGCGGATTCAAAAAAGCTTTGAACCTTGCGCGCCACCATCTGTCTCTGGCGGTTGTTGACATTGTCCACCGCGCTGAGCACTTCGGGCACATAGCCCAGATCCGCGGCTGTATGAATCAGTGCCCTGACATCCTTTGGAAAACATGACCCCCCGTACCCCACCCCGGGATAGATGAAATGATAGCCGATGCGGTGATCCGAGCCGATCCCCGCGCGCACATCGCGCACATCCGCGCCCACTTTCTCGCAGATATTAGCGATTTCATTGATAAACGAAATCTTGGCAGCGAGCATGCAGTTGGCCGCGTACTTGGTCATCTCCGCGCTTTTCGGGCTCATGAGGATGAGTTTGTCACGGCTTCTGGCATAGGGTTCATAGAGATTTTCCATCAATTGCGCCACTTCCGGATTGTCCGTGCCGATAATGATCCGGTCGGGCTTCATAAAGTCGCTGACCGCATCGCCTTCCTTTAAAAACTCGGGATTGGAGACCACGTCAAAATCAAGGGAAACACCCCGGACAGCCAGCCGCTCTGAAATGATTTCCCGGACCCGGTCGGCCGTGCCCACGGGCACCGTGGACTTGTTGACCACGATTTTATGGTCTTCCATGTTATCGCCCACCTGCCCGGCCACCCGGTAGACAGCGGAAAGATCACAGGATCCGTCTTCCATGGGCGGGGTGCCCACGCAGGAAAAAATCAGGCTGGCGTGGGCCATGGCCTCTTTGAGCGACGTGGTAAACACCAGGCGCTCTTCTGCCAGGTTGCGCTGGACCAGTTCTTCCAGCCCGGGTTCGAAGATATGGACATCGCCTTTTTTCAGCCTCTGGATGATCCCGTCGTTGATATCCACGCAAAAGACATGGTTTCCGGTTTCAGCCAGACAGGCGGCTGTCACGAGCCCAACGTATCCGGTTCCCACGATACATACATTCATGTGTTCGGTCCTTCTGTCCTGAGATGTTATGCCTTGAATGGTGCCTGGGACGAGAATCGAACTCGTACGGGGACTATGCCCCAAGGGATTTTAAGTCCCTTGCGTCTACCTGTTCCGCCACCCAGGCACGGAATTGCATTTGCGAGGTTCTTGAATGGTTTTAGGGGGTTGTTTTGCAGAAGAGGTATATAAGAATATATGCAAACCCGGAAACCATAAAACCAAATCGAAACATTGAATTTGGAGATTTTTTTAGCACCCGGACCTGATAAAGTCAACCCGCAAGATGGTGACGGGTGACGGGTGACAAGTGACAGGTGACAGGTGACAAGTGACGGGTGACAAGTGACGGGTGACGGGTGACAGGTGACAGGTGACAAGTGACGGGTGACGGGTGACGGGTGACAGGTGACAGGTGACGGGTGTTCATTGTTTTTTGTTAACCGGCTGCGGCATGGTTAATATTTGAATGAGAAACTTTTGATGGCACCGTAAAAAGTCTGATTTCAGATGGTGCCGTAATAAGTTCAAGATCAAGGCTTGCGCAATTTCGAAGAATGCAGCGTACTTAGCCGTACGTGAAATTCTGAGAAATTGCGCGTAACGCAGATATTGAACTTCCAAGGAAGCCCAAGGGCGGGGTCGGTTTGTAAGCGACATTGAGCGTTTACGGAAAAATTCAGCAAATGCCGGAGCTAAAAAATTTCAAACTGTTTGAGGCCGACAGGCCGAGTTTTTGAAATTTTAAGCGAAGGCA
>JAIPES010000024.1 GCA_021737045.1 Desulfobacteraceae bacterium
CAGAGAAACAAACGGGCAATCCCGTTTCAAAACATGTTTTTTTTGTAATTCTTTCGGCAGCGGTGCTGGCCGGGAGCATGATTTTTTTTGCACAAGACTGGAAAGACGAGCTTCCCACGATCCTGTTTATCGTCCTTGTGATTGCCGTGCTGATTGTTTTCGTGTCCAAAAAGACCCATCCCCTGGGCTGGAAAAAAATATTGAACAAAAATGAGTTCAATACCATCAAATCCTTTGAAAATGCGGTTACCCGCAAACTTTCCGAGCTCGATGATGCCTATTTTATTTTCAGCAATTTCTCTTTTGAGCTGTTTAACGTGGACCACCTGGTTGTCTCAAAAAACGGGATTTTTGTTTTGGGCAGGATCCATCACACAGAAAAACTCCAGGTTGTCAGCAACGCGCTTTTTGCCGGGGAAAACAGTCTGGAGGCCCTGACAGACAGGACATGGCGGCTTTGTCATCTGATCAATATCATCATCCGAAAGGGTTTTAAGGGCCTTGAAATAATGCCTGTTCCCATACTCGTTGTGCCGGATGTCCATGCCGGTGCCATGACGGAATTCAACGGGATTGCCATCACCACCATCGAAGACCTCAACGATACCATTGGCCGTGAGCTGGCTTTTCCCATCGACCGGGAACATGCCGAGGGCTTTGCTTTTTATATGAAAAAAATGTACATGTAAGGGCCGCAGCAGCCGCAAAACAATGATTTTCGCGGCATCGGGGGATTTGATTTTTCCCCCTTTGCCCCTTCATTTCTCAGGCGGCTTTTTGGGCGGTTTTCTGCGGCAGCATGGCGATCGCTATGCTGCCGGGTCCGGTATGCACTGAAATGGTCGCGCCAACCTCGGCCAGCAGAATACTTTCTGCCGGCTTGCCAATGGCCGCGGCAAGCTTTTCCCTGGCAACCATGATTTCCTCGAGGTTGTCTGCATACGCCATCCAGATTTCGCAGTTTTTAAATTTATCATGGTTTTGCTGCGCCAATGACACCAGATGCGACACAGCGGTTTTTTTGCCCCGGTGCCGCTCGACGGGTTCCAGGCGGGCATCTCTGAGCTGGATGATCGGTTTGATATTCAGCATGTTTCCCACAAAGGCCTCAAACGCGTTGACCCGGCCGCCTTTTTTCAACCAGACCAGGTTTTCAACCGTAAACGCCATAAATACATTTTTTTGGTAAGGGGCGAGATGCTTTTGCAGATCTGCCGCAGACACGCCCTTGTTAAGGAGCGCAACGGCTTTTTTTACCAAAAGGCTCAGACTGATACTGACACTGCCGAGATCCAGGATGTGAACCCGCTGCGCATCCTTTTTCCCCATGAATTTGCGTGCCGCGCAGGCACTTTTATAATTCCCCGAGATTTCCTTGGACAGGTGGAGGGAGACGACTTCGTCATGGCGCTGGAGCAGTGAGTCAAAAAGTTTCGTGCATTCATAAGGATAAAACGGGGTGGTGTAGACCTGCTTTTTTTTCTTTAGATTTTTCATCACTTCTTTGTTGGTAATGGTTTGCCCGTGCAGGTGGTCTTTTTTTCCCACGACAATGTGAACAGGCAGAATGTGCAGGCCCAGCTGTTCTGCCATGCCGGGCGGGAAATCAGCCGTTGAGTCGCAAACAACCGCAAGACTTTTGGACATGATCACCTCTTTTATTTTGAATGTGAGCAAAAGACTTGAAATAACATCATATAACCGATGCCATTATTGTGTCAACGCGTTATTTTATGCAAAAATCCGTATGCAAAACCCTTTGATTCCGTAAGGCAGCCCCGGTGGTTCTCCAAAGCCTGCACCAATGCCGAAAATTTGGTCATTGGATTGAATATCGGGGTTATTTGCCTTTTTCTTGTCTGGTGCCAAAAGAAAAAAAGGTTGTTTTTCAGTTTTTGTCTTGTTACCGTGAAAAATGTGGCCTTTAGCAAAGGGCCAAAAATATTGTATGTGATCAAAGGAGGAGACAGCAACATGGAACAGGGAACAGTAAAATGGTTTAATGAACAAAAAGGTTTTGGTTTTATCGAAAGAGAAGACGGCCCCGATGTTTTCGTTCATTTTTCCGCTATCAATGCAGATGGTTTTAAAACATTGAACGAAGGGGACAAGGTGAGCTTTGAGGTCGAGCAGGGTCAAAAGGGTCCGGCTGCAACGAATGTAACAGTGCAGTAAAAGCCTTAATTCAATAAAAAGGGTGCTTTCCGGGACGGGGAAGCACCCTTTTTACCTGCAGTTTTTCTTTTGCGTGTTACAAAAAAGATGTAGCTGCAGCCCCCGCGGCCCCGGATAACTACCATACCTCCGGGTACCCGATATCCACAAACGCCTGTTCCATTTTGAGTTTATGCTCTCTTTTCATATGTTTTTTCTCTTCATGGGTAAACCGGGTAAACAATTCCTTTAAAAACCTGTCCTGCATCCTGCCGGCAGCGTCCTGATAAAACTTCTGAGAATGGATTTCCCCCTGGATTGCATCTGTCAGGATCTGCTTGTACTGCATGCGATTCATCATTTCCCTCCTATCGGCTTTATTGGCATATAACCTGTTCTTTTCAGGATATAGGCGCACTTGCACGCCGTGTCAAATAAGCCATCATGTTTAGAGGGTGTGCTTCGCAGTGCCGTTTGGATGGCAAGCAGCTTGTTTATTCCAGTGTCAGGGTATAGACATCAGGCTCGTCCGCATCAGGGGCAAACGGGCCAAACAGCAGAGCACCGGGCTGTCCCTTTATCCGAACGTAGACCGATTCGGTTTCTGATACATGGTTTTGCGCTGCCCAGGCGTTAAACTCCAGGTCTGCCAGGGCAAGGGTCATGTCGCGCATCGGGTATTCCAGGACGGATTTTTCCGGAATCCGGCCCGCCGGCCCGATACCCATGGCGTCTATGGCGGCTCCGTTGCCGCCGGCACCCACAATGATGCCCTCCCATGTGCCCGTAGGCGGTCCGGCCTCGATCCAAAGGCCGATTTTGGGCATGACATGGATGTTTAACCGGTACGGCCTTGAAACGGGCTTAAGGGGAAGGTTGGCTTTGGCGGTGATTTTGGCGCCCAGGGCCGGGTTGTCCGGGGAAAACACCAGGGCGTCGGCAAGAGGTGTGGGCAGTTTTTCTTTGAGGCTTTCGGGCTTGTCGGTAAGTATCATGACCGGGAGCTGAGCGGCTTTCTGCGCCTGCACGGACAGGGCCAGCAATGACAGGTCCCGGAGCACGGAGGGCGTGAAATTGCCGGTGTCGCCCACAATCAGCCAAAGGCCGTTTGTTTTTGCCGCAATTTCAGAAACAGCTCCGGCCCATTGCATGTTTTCCGGATCATCCTTCCAGAAATGACCCGATACCCCCAGCCCATATCCGGATACCATCTTGTAGACCGCCTGTGCGGCGGCTTCATCTTTTTTGATCATGCTGATCCAGACCGATTTGCTCATGATTTCTCCTTGCTTTTCATAAATGTCCGGAGCGGTTTTGACCGGGTCGATGGTGCCCTGTTACAGGCAGGTGCGAGCAAACGGGGTATCACCAAACTTTTTTGCAGAACAGCACCACGTTGGCGCCGTTTTCTCGCTGATAATCCAGATGATCGGCCAGTTTCCGTACCAGATAGACGCCAAGGCCGCCCACGGGCCGGTCTTCAATGTCCCGGGTCAAATCGGGTTCTTCGGCTGAAAGCGGATCAAAGGGCTTTCCCTTGTCAGAAATGCGCATGCAGAAGGTTTGCCGATCGGCCATGCCGCATTGCAGCTCGATGCCGCCGTCTTCGCCGGTATCTGCGTAGGCGTAGTGGACCACATTGACCAGAAGTTCTTCTGCCACCAGGGTGAGTTTTTGGATCAGGGCCTCTGCGATGCCCAGTTGCCTGGCGCTTTGCTCCATGAACTGGATAAATTCATGGAGGGAATCCATGTGTGCCGGCAGTTTCAGCCTGTGGGAAAAAGGGGTGTCATCATCTTTCAAGTGCAGCCTCAAGTGTGTCAAAAATATTAAAAATACTTTTAAATCCCGACATGCTAAACACTTCCTCCACCATTCCGTTCATACTGCACAAGGCCAGCTCGCCGCCGGCGGGTTTGAGCTTTTTGCCCACCACCAGGACGCTTCGAAGGCCTGCGCTGCTGATATATTCCAGGTTTTCAAAGTCGCCGATCAGGTTGGTTTCGCCTTTTTCGATCCATTTGTCGCATTCTTTTTCAAACACCGATGCGGTGCCGGCATCCATGCGGCCCAAGGGCTTGACCACGACGGCATCGTCTTGTTTAAAGCTTTCGCACTCCATTGAAAACACTCCTGATTGATGATTATTTGAGGCCGTTACCGGCCTGATTTCTTCTGGGCCTGGATTTGCTCGTGGAGCTTGATCTGGGCTTCCTCCAGTGTTTTTTGCAAAGTCTGGATCAATCCATAGGCATTGCCCACCGTCATGACGATGCGGTTGGCAATGGTGGCATGCTCGGGCATGGCCCGGTGCTGGTTGCCGAACTCGATGACCACATCCCCGGATCCCACAAAAACGTTGAATACATCCCGGTAAACATAATCAAGATCCGGGGCCACGTGGAACTGAATGTCCCGGCTCCCGGAACCGGGATCCGGACTTTCGTTTTCATCATTTTGGCTCATGGTGTCTGCTTCCTTGTTGGTTGCGCTTTTCAGTCAAACTTTCGGGTGGATACTCCCTGACATCCGGCCCGGGGGTTACATCAGGTTAATGACCTTAAACTGTCCGGGCACCAGCGTCATGCCGCCGGGGGCATTGACCTGGTTCTGCAGGGAGTTGTCAAGCATGCGGGTTACCGGCATGGCCTGGGTAATGGTCTTGACGCTGCAGCGGACATTGCGCCCCGGGCCCATGATGGTCTGGGACACCAGGCCCATCAGGACCCCGGTGGTATCGCCCATGCTGGTGGGCATCGTTGTCATGATGTTGTGGGCCGGCAGAAAGGTCAGCAGGTTCCGCATGTTGGTCGTCGGCAGCAGCCCCATGATTTTCATGGTCATGTTCGGATACGGAATCGGCGTGGGCACCGGCCCGGTCGGTGTTTTGCAGGGATCGGGCATGGCAAAGTCCATTCCCGGCATTGAGCAGTTGGCAAACATAAACGCCTCCTTTAGGCCATATAGATTTTTTCGCCGTCGATTTTGGTTTCCTTTTTGCTGATCATCACCGTATTTCTCGAATCCATGGAATAAAGCCCGCTGGTGCGCCGGGTCAGCTGGCCGGCCTGGACCTGGTCGTTGTCCTCGGTATGCCGGATATAGCCTTTAAACTTGTCAATCACCTGCCGGGCCATGGTGTTGATCAGCCCGCTGATGAGCCGGACGGTTTTGTAGCTTCCATGGACCTCGGTGCCGCTGGCCGTGATCCGGTCATAGGCAATATAGCCCTGATCGCTTTTGTGCACGGCATTTTTGGAAAACGCGCTGATGTCTTTGGCAGCCATGTTGATGGCGTTTTTGGAAAACACGTTTACGCTTCCGGAGGCGGATTCCAGGGTGGCATCCGAAGGAAAGGTCAACTTCATGGCCTGGCTCCGGGGCCGGTCCATGATGGCCAGGACAAAAAAGATGCCGGTGTCATCCCGGCAGCATAAAACCGTGTCCTGCACCTCGGGTTCGATGATGCAGGAAAAGGCCTTGCGGGCCCGGACGGTTTTTCCGGAAACGGCAATGGTAAGCCCGTCTTTTCCAACAGCGGTGACCACCCCCTGCCGGACAGCGGATGGAGGTTGGTCGGCTATCGGAATGACGTTGGATGTTTGGCTGCTCATTTTTTCTCCCATTGTTCAGCTTTTAAACGACTTTGATTGGTTCCCCAGGACAGGGCACGTGTGGAGCCGGACCATTTGGTCTTTTCGTCATCTGCGGCGTGAAAATTGGTTAAATACAAAGCCGCACGGGAAAAATCCGAGGCCCTGAGCTTTGCATGGGAAAAATCCGCATAGGTCAGGTCCGCGCCCGCAAACGAGGACTGCTCCGCACAGGCGCCTTCGAGCTGCGCCTGGATCATTTTGGCGTTTGAAAAATCCGAGCCGGATATCATGGTGTATTGCAGCCCGGCCCGGGTCAGGTTCGCCTCCCGGAAACTGGCCCCGGACAGGGAGGCTTCGTAAAAATTGGCGTATTCCAGGCTGGCACCGTCAAAAAGCGATCCCGTGAGCGCCCCCCGCATAAACCCGCTTTTGTCCAACCGGGTCCGGGCAAAATTGCAATTGTTCAGGCTTGATTCATGAAACTGGACCTGGGTGAGATCCAGCCCGGAAAAATCGGTTCCGTCAAAATCAGCTCCGTGGAACAAAGACAAATGAAGGGTAATGCCGGCAAGGTTGTTGTCCTTAAAACCGCAGTCGTGGAAAAAACTTCTTTCCACCCTGGCGCCGGAAAAATCCGCCCCCACCAGCCGGCATCCGGAAAAAGCCGTTGTGGTCAGTTCCAGCCCGGATAAAACCGCGGCTTCAAGATCGGTATGGGTAAAAAAGCAGGTTTCAAGCCTGGCCCCGGAAAAATCCGCGCCTTTCATGGACGATTCAACGAACTTGGCCGAATCGGCTGTGATTTCACAAAACCGGGCCTGATCCATCCCGCATTGGGCAAAGTTGATCTGCCGGATCTCGGCCCGGGAAAACACCGCGTTTTGCATGGAGCAGTTGGCAAAGGTGGCTTCGTTGAGCCCGGCTTGCGAGAAATCACAGTTGTCAAAGCACACCTCGCTGAAAATCCCGCCGGAAAGATCCAAACCCCGGCAATCCGTGTTCGAAAAATCCTCCTGGTAAAACACCTCTCCGTTTTTGACCTGTGCGGCCAGCTCCTCTCCGGTCATTATTCCGGCCTCCAGTGGGCAATCAAAGTGCTGTCGAGATTGCTGCCGTCAAAGTTTGTCTCCGTGATCGTTGCCCGCAGAAAGTCCACCTGGAAAAGATTGGCCCGGGCAAGGCTGGCCCGCACCAGCCGTGCCTTGGCAAGGGAGCCGCCCATGAGATTGATCCTCTCCAGATTCGCCCCTGTGAGGTTTGCGCTCCGGAACTGGGCATTTTTGGCACTGGCTCCGGAGAAATCCGCACCCGAAAGATCCGCGCTTTCAAAATAGCTGTTTTCGAGATCCGCCCCGGAAAAGTCTGTGTTTTGAAGGGTCATGCGCTGGAAATTGGATTGCTGCAGGTTGGCCTCCCGGAAACTCAATCCCTCAAGACAGACGGCTTCGGCATCGGTTCCGGCAAAACAGCTCTGGTTAAATACAGCCCGGTCAAAGCAGACGTTTTTGAGGATCATGTTGGCAAACAAACACCGGGTCATGGCGGCCCCGGCAAAGGTGACATCGTTTAGCCGTCCGTTTAGGAAAAATGACCCGGAAAGGTCCGCATCAGTGAAATCCGCACCGCGGATATCAGGCTCGAGAAACTGAATCCCGGAGACATCGGCCCCGGAAAAACGCGCCTGATCCATGCGCACATACAATGTCTCGGCTTCCTTCAGATTGGCAGCGGTAAAATCCGCTCCTGTAAAATCCCCTTTGGACAAGACGGCGCTGCGGCAGTCGGCCCGCACAAAAATGCACCCGGCAGCGTCTGACGCACCGATATTGGCGCCCTGTAAATTGGCGCCGGTGAGGTCGGCCCCGGTGAGATCGGCCCGGACAAGAAAAGCCCCGCTCAGGTTTGCGCCTTTCAGGCTGGCGCCGGAAAAATTGACCTGTTCAAAAAACGCTTCGGACAGATCCATTTGATCCAGCCGGGCGCCCGAAAGATCAATACAGGCCCAGTCCCCGCCGGCAACCGGCTTGCCGGCGGCCACAGCATCCAGAAATTCCGCCCGGACCGCTTTGACGGGTTTGCTGTGCGGCGGCAGTCCCACCTCCATGAAATGGGCGCCCATGATATAGCCGGCCCTGAACTGCTGTTCCAGCTCATGGAGCGACTCCCGGATCTCATTTGCGGCCTCTTCCATATCGGCTGTGAGCTGCGCCTCCAGGTCCCGGGTTTGCCCGGTTTCCATGCCGATGGATTTCAAGCCCTGCAAATGCGCCATGGCGGCCATGGCTTCATCGGGCAGGCGAAGGGGGAGTTTTTCCATGAGCGCTTCGGCATTGACCCGGGGCAGGGGCTGCGGGGGCGGGGTTTGGTCTTGCTCCGCCTCCAGGGCGTTTATCTGATCGTCGAGCTCCCGGAGTTCGTCGCTGGCATCATCGGGCATTTCCAGGCCGCTTTGCCGGTTTTCGGCCATTTGGCTTTTCAGGGTGTCGCGGACATTGGTCATCTGTTCCCGAAGTTTTTCCCGGGCCTGCTCATCTTTTTTTTGACCCATGACCTCTGCGGCATCGGCGATTTCACCGATGCGGTCAAAAGGGAAATCCTCCAGGTCCACTTTGCCGCCCTGCCCGGAGGTGATCCCGGGCATAATCTCTTCGAGCTTGCGGGTAAATTCGTCCAGATCCGGATCAGTGACCTGCGCAGACCCGGGATCGGCCGGTTCACTGATCATCTTTTGCACATCAAAATCGTCGTCTTCGGGCATGGCGGCCGCGGCCGTGTCCGGCATACGGGTTTCCGCCATGGATTGCTCCGCCTGCCTGGCGGCTTCGTCGACCTTGTCCTCCACGGTTTTGCTGCAGGCATCTTCCCGGGCGGTGATGTTTTGGGACAGGGCACTGTTGTCATCGAGCTCCACCTCGCCTTTTTCCTGAAAAATGGCCAGGGCGGTGGGATCGCCGGGGGGGATCAGGTCCCGGGTCTGAAAATAGTTGAGAAACGGATTTTCCCCGGTCATCCGCCTTTCCAGGGCCTGGTGGTAATGGGCAAGGCTGCGCTTTTCATCCCGGCGGTTTTCATATGCCAGAAGCACGTCACTGATCTGGGTGGCCTCGTCATCGGCCACCTCGGTGATACCCCGGAAAACAAGCAGGCCCAGCTGTTTTCCCGGGAAAAACCAAACCGTGTCCAGGTTCAGGGGCAGCTCGCCGAAATCCGGTGTTTCCGTGCCGATGGTATGGCGGATAAAGGCCCGGGCGTAAAGATCCGGCAGCGCCCCGCTGATAACCGGCATCTCCGGGTGCATGTTTCGGATTTCAAAGGATTCGCTGCCCTGAAAATATCCCTGTATCCACTGGTCCTCCGGGCTGTTGAGAAAAAAACGCCAATCCATGTCTTCCGGGTATCCGGGGTAATATTTCAGCTTGTAGTTATCTTCGTAGGTTCCCCGAAAACGCATGCGCTGGGGGCAGTCCAGAACCAGGGGGGCAATGCCGGCAGGGTCGGGCGCATCACCGGCGGAGGTGATCAGGCGGTCCGGATTTTCAATGCAGGGCAGCCGCCCGTCCTTATACCCCATGCCGTCCGGGTTTTTGGGATAATCCAAACCGCCGAATGCATGGGCGTAATCCACCGGAAGGGTTGTGATCGGCTCCGGGGAGGATGGCAGACCGCCGGTTTTCCACCTGCGGGGGCCGAACACGTAAAGGGATTTTTCACTCTTCCCAAGGCGCACCCGGACCTCGCCGCCGGTGACCGCCCGGCCGCCGGGTGCGAAAAACGCACCTGTGACCAGAAACTCCCCCCGGGGCTTGGGCATGCCCATCTCCGGGGTGGGATTGTCGGCCATGGCTTCAAATGCGTCCTTTAAAAAATCAACATCCAGTCGGGTCTTGCCGGAGCACAGGTCAATGCCCAGCGTTGCCGAGACAACAAAGAAAAAGCGCCGGTTTTGTTCCATCACCCGATGGTTGAGTCCCGTCTGCAGGGGGCGGTATGGTTGGATAACATGCATGTTTTGTGGCTTTTTCCTCTACATCCGGACGCGAAGGGTGTCAACTGCGGCCTTTAAGCTTGTCTCCTTGGCAAATTCGAGCAGTCCGCCGGCCTTGACAGACAATTTGCCGTCATTGTTATCAATGTCAATTTTTGCGGTTGTCCGCAGATCGCATTTGATGGCAATGGCCAGACCGGTCTCCACTGAAAGAGACAGGCCCTTAAACGATTCCAGCCCCAGTTTGAGTCCCTGATAGCTTGAAAGGTCTATGGCCGCGGCCTGGTGCATGGCGGCGTTTAGCGACAGTCCCTTAAAGGAGGACAGGCCGATTTTCCCCCCCGTGTAGGAGCCAATGCCCATCTGCAGACCCTTGGCAACGGTCAGGTCCAGGCTGGCCGCCCGTTTGAAGTCAAAGGCCATGCTCGAGGCCATTGTAAAATGAAAAGCGTTGCTGGCGGCCATGGTAAAGTCAAGAGAGGTGCTGGCGGCAAACTTCATGTCCATTGACATGGTGTTGGCCCACTTGAAATCAAAGCTGTGCACGGCATTGGGCTGTTTCTGGCTGATGCTGTAAGACAGCATGTTGCCCGTATGGGGGCACCATTTTGTCTCCTCGGTTTTTCCCTTTTCAGAAACGCTGTAAAGGGTTTTTCTGCCCTTGCCGTTGTATTTTTCCTCCACGTGACGGCCGCCTACCTGGATTTCCTGAGATGAGCCCTTTGTCACGGAAATCGTGCTGCCATCGGTGTATTCGTAAGCGTCCCCGAAATGTTTTTCCACCCAGATGTTTTTCCAGCCGTCCGAGGCCTCATGGGCGAGATCGATCAATTGGTTTGTGGATCCGCCGTGCTCTTCTGACTTGACCGTGCGCCAGCCGTTCCAGTTCGGCCCGCCCGCATCCAGCAGGTCGTAGTGGTGTTCTTTGTTTAACTCCGGGCTCTGGTCCAGGTGTTCTTCCACGTAGCAGTTGCCCAGGTTGTAATTCCAGTAGCCGCCAAAGTCATAAATATTGCCTTCCTGAAGGTTGACCGTATCAAGGGAGGACAGGTGTACATGCGCCTTTCGGAATACATCGCTGAAAAAGTTCGCCTGGGGCTGATGGCTGTTGTGGATATCGATCATTCCGGTGGGGTTGTATCCGCTGCCCGGGCCGAAGTTGGATTTCAAATCTTCGATCTTGGGCTCCCGGCCGTCTGAAAGCGAATCCTGCGGGTCATAGGCATGATACTCCCCGTAACGGTTCTGGGCCTCGCGCCACAAGTCCCCCGGAGAATGGATCCGGATGGCTTCATGCCGGTTTTTGTCCTCAAACTCGATGTAATTGTTGCCCCCCAGCAGGTTGCCGCGCCCGGTCTGAATCAGCGACTTGGTCTGGTTGCGTTCGTTTATCGGGCTGATCGCCTGGGGGGTGGGCACGGCCCCGGCAATGACCGGTCGGTCCGGGTCCCCTTCGATAAAGGTCAAAAGCACCTCGGTGCCCTTGTGCAGGGGAAAGTGCATCCCCTGGTTGGAGCCGGCATAGGGCTGCATCATTCGGATCCAGGCCGAGGCCTTGCCGCCGCTTCGGCCGCTTCGGTCAAAGGGCAGAATCACCTTGTAGCGGCCCTCGGCGTCGAGCTCCGCGTAGGTGCCGTCGCCGGCCGCATCAATGCGGGCGTTTAGCGTGCCGTAAAAACGGGGTTTTTCGGTTTTGCGCTCCGGGCGGAACTGGACCGATGCCGGCAGGGCCGTGACCCGGTTGACGTATGCGGGGCCGGTTTCCTGCTCCGGGACCTGCCCGGGCAGGCCCGCGAGCATAAATGATGCCTGGTTTCCCTGGTGGGAAACTTCCACGGTCAGATAGTCCTGGTTGAATGCCGGACGGAAATGATTGTCCAGATGAAAACTGTAGCCGGGCCGGAGAAACGGAATGGTGGTGTCACCAAAAAAGGTCTGCATCCAGCACTGGTAGGACTCGGCCCGGATACGGGTCAGCCGGCCGGCCTGCTCCGGGCTTGTGAAGTGATCCCCGTAGAAATAGACCTGGCCGTGGCCTTCTTCAAACACATCCGCGGATCCTTCCAGCGGAAGCTCCGGGCGGCCAAAGTTATGATCCCTGAGATGGACGGATTTGGGCACCATTTTCTGGCGGCAGAAAAAATTCTTGATGACCTCCTCCCGGTACAAGGTATCCAGGCCGCTTGGCGGGGAATAGTAAATGCTCCGGCCTTCTGCCATGTATGTGTGGGCCATGCGGGTATCGGTGATAATCAGTTTTTCCCCGGACCCGGTCTGCTCAAAGTAATAATAAATGCCCTCGCGCTCCATTAAGCGCCGGACAAAGTGCATATGGGTTTCGCGGTACTGGCACACATATTCCCATTTCGGATAGGTGCCTTCCAGGCGGATATCAAAATCATCATTCATCAGGCCCCCGGAGCGAAGGACCTGTTCGATGATCTCCGGCACGCTTTTGTCGAGAAAAACCTGATTAAAAGGCGTCTGGGTCAGCCACCAGACCCTGGGCACCAGGCGTGCGCTGTAAAAGCACATGTCCCCGACCTGGTGGAGCTGTTCAAACTCCGAGACAATCCCGTTGAAGCAAATATTGCCTTCCTCGCGCAAAAACGTGAGCCGGGCCGGGTTCTGTATGATTTCGTTTAAATCCAGCTCCATATCCGCGGACACGAGCTGAATGTCAAATTCGTAGATCCTCGACAGTCCCTCGGTGCCGCTAAAGCGCACCACTCCGAAAATGTCTCCGGGAATGCCAAGTGAAACAAAAGAAAACCGTTTTTCATTGACCGCCATTGGGTATTTCTCCTTGTCCCCGCCCGGCCCGGGCGGGGTCGCTTGTCACCGGATAGAGCGCATCCCGGTTTCCGGTCAAAACCCGGATGCGGTTTTGCTTATCCAAATGCAATCTGAAACTCTCCCTGTTCGCCGGTTGTCAGCGAGATGGTGCCGGGCAGTTCGCCGTCTTCGCCCATGCCCTGCAAAAGCGTCTGGGAGATCTGCGGCATGACCTTGCCCTGCAGGATGTAGTCGATGTTTCGGGCACCGGTTTCCACCTCGGCGCAGCGGGCGGTGATCTGTTCGACCACGTCATCGCCGTAGGTGAGTTTAATCTTGTTGTTCTGCTGCATGGTCTTTTGCAGTCTGGCCAGTTTGAGCCCAACCACCCGGGCCATGGCCACGGGGTTGAGGCTGTAGTAAGGCACCACGGTCATCCGGGCCAGAAGTGCGGGCTTGAAGTGCTTGGACAGCAAGGGGCGAACCGCGCCCATCACCGCGTCCATGGGCGGAATATCTTCTTCGCCATGGGTCATTTCCTGGATCACATCCGTGGCCAGGTTGCTGGTGAGAATGATCACGGTGTTTTTGAAATTGATGTCCTTGCCCTCGCCGTCAGACAGGGTGCCTTTGTCAAAGACCTGGTAAAAAAGGTTCATCACGTCCGGGTGGGCCTTTTCCACCTCGTCGAGCAACACCACGGAATAGGGGTTCTGGCGAACGGCCTCAGACAGCATCCCGCCTTCGCCGTAACCCACATAGCCCGGAGGCGAGCCGATCAGGCGGCTGGTGGAGTGCCGTTCCTGGAATTCGCTCATGTTGATGGTCACAATATTGTGCTCCCCGCCGAACAAAAGATCGGCCACACCCAGGCCGGTTTCGGTCTTGCCCACTCCGCTGGGGCCCACAAGAAGAAACACGCCCAGGGGCTGGTCCGGGTTTTTAATCCCGGACTTGGCGGCCTTGATCACTTCTCCGATGGCGGCAATGGCGTGATCCTGACCCTTGATGCGCTCGCCGAGTCGCTCTTCAATGTTTAAGATGGTCTTTACCTGATCGCGCTGAATCTTGCCCAGGGGGATGCCGGTCCAGTCCGAAACCACCTTTCCCACCACATCCGGGCAAACCTCGATGCGCACCATGGGATCGTCTTCCTGGATTCCGGCAAGCGCTTTTGCGGCTTCGGCCAGCTGGACGTTGAGCGCTTCCTTTTCTCCGTTGCCCGATCCCTCCATGGCCTGGATCTGGTTGCGGATATCGACAACCGCGGCGGCCTGGTTTTTTTCCTGCTGCCAGCGCGCCGTGATGTTTTCAATCTGCCGGTCCCGGTCTTCCATGGCCGCAAGCAGCTGCTCGTATCGTTCCGCCTCAACTTCAATGCCGTTGTCCCGGTCCCGGTCAAGGGCCCGTTTTTCGCGTTCCAGGGCCTGGCGGGCCCGTTGGGCATCGGTTAGGACCGGCGGCTTGGCCGTGAGATTGATCTTGATGCGCGCACAGCTCGTATCCAAAAGATCAATGGCCTTGTCCGGCAGAAACCGGCCGCTGATGTAGCGGTCCGCATACTCGGCGGCCGCAACAATGGCATCGTCTCTGACAATGACCTTATGGGAGGCCTCGTAATTGTCCTTAAGGCCCCGCAGAATAAGGGTTGCCACTGATACATCCGGCTCTGCCAGTTTAATGAGCTGAAAGCGCCGGGCCAGGGCCGGGTCTTTTTCAAAGTATTTCTTGTACTCGCTCCAGGTGGTGGCTGCACAGGTTTTGATCTCACCCCGGGCCAGGGCGGGTTTGAGAAGGTTGGCGGCATCCGAGCTGCCGGCCGAACCGCCGGCACCGATCAGGGTATGGGCTTCGTCAATAAATAAAATAATGGGCTTTTCCGAGGCCTTGATCTCGCTTAAAACCCCCTTGAGCCGGTTTTCAAACTCGCCTTTCATGCCGGCGCCCGCCTCCAGCGCCCCCATATCCAGGCCCAGCAGGGTTACATTTTGCAGCATTTCCGGCACGTCGTCTTCTGTGATGCGGAGGGCCAGTCCTTCGATCACCGCGGTTTTGCCCACCCCCGGCTCGCCCACCAGGATGGGGTTGTTTTTCCGGCGGCGGGCCAGCACGTCAATGATCTGGTGAATCTCTTCTTCGCGGCCGAATACCGGGTCAATATTTCCGGCTGCGGCCTTGGCGGTAAAATCCTGGCAGTACTTGGCCAGATACCCGTCTGGCCCCGGAGCCCCGGATGCGTCCCCGGATTGCCCGCCTTCCTGCGGCGCCTGCTGCTGCTCCGCGGAACCCTCGGTGATTTTCCAGAAATTGG
Organism: Desulfobacteraceae bacterium; assembly: GCA_021737045.1. Classification (GTDB taxonomy): domain Bacteria; phylum Desulfobacterota; class Desulfobacteria; order Desulfobacterales; family Desulfosalsimonadaceae; genus Desulfosalsimonas. Next base: position 14,822 of record JAIPES010000024.1, read on the forward strand.
TCTGCAGGGTCTCGCGGTTGATTTTTTTGAGCAAATCCACAAACGGGCCGCTGCCAAAGTATGTGGGCCGGGTCAAAAACGCTGTCAGAATCGCGCCGGTACGCACACGCCTGGCGCCCAGGTCAATGGAGGTGAGCATCCAGGCCTTTTCAAACAGCTCCACCAGCAGGGGTGAAAATGTGGGTTTTCCCGGGTTGCCGGCCTTCTGGTCCTCCAGTGCGTCGGTTAAGGCCGAGCTGACCCGGGCCGGGTCGATTTCAAAATATCGCAGAATCACCTGGATATCACCCGAGGTGTCTTCCAGGCTCTTGAGCAGAAACTGCTCCACGGTGATCTCGTAATTGGTCCGGGATACGCACAGGCCCACGGCATTGTGCAAGACATTGGTGCTCTGGTCGTTTAGTTTTGAAAACAGGGATTTGATGTCATGGTCCATTTCAGTCTCCGTGGTTTGTCAATTTTTTCAGCCAAGGGCCGTTTGCAGCCCGTATGCGGCATTGGGCGCCGGCTCCCACGGGTCGCAGTCCGGGCTGATCAGCCAGGTATGGTAGCCCAGTTGGCACCACTGCGGCCCGCCAAGGGTTGTGGTATGAATCTGATCATTGTGGACAATCAACCGGATGTCCACGCTCAACGGGTGATCCAGGTATGCGTTGACAACCCGGGTTATGCGGTCAAACTCTTCGGTGCCCGGCGACATGTCGTGAAACCGTGCCGAATCCAGGGGACCGCAACGAATGCGGATTTTGCTGCTGTAGTCAAGAATCCGGACACCAATGTGGCTGTCGCAGCCCAGTTCACAGCCCTGGCGGCCCAGCAGACACCGCTGGTCCGGGTCAATGGCCACCCAATGGGCCACGCATTGATCGATTTCAACCCCGGGAAGCCGGAAAAAGTCGGCGATCAGGGTTTTGAGTCCGAGCGCGGAGCGAGTCCCGCCCATAAACAGTCCGGCATAGCACAGCAGGGCATCGCTTTCCGGCAGGCGGCTCCGGATTTCGGGCTCGGTCCGCCCGATGAGGCTATAGAGACGCTCAAGGCTGACCGGGTCTTTTTCGTCCACGATTTTGACCGGAAGGCGGTACTTGCTCCAGGATTCATAAAAGAGTTTGAAAATCCGGTCATTGAAGATGTCTAAAAAATCTCGTTTGACGCTTTCTTCTTCAAAAGCCTCGTCAATGATTTCCTCGGTGTAATAGGTCGGCAGCGGCGAGCCCGGTCCGTAGAACCCCAGGAAATTGGCCGTGATTTCAAAACGCTGCTGGTCCTGTGTGGAAATATCCCGTATACCGGCCACATCCACGTCAGAAAAACCAAGGGACACGGGCGGGCGAATCCTGACGCAATTGCGCAGAAATTCGGAGAAATCGCCCCCGTTTTCACCGGCACGCCGCAGCAGACGAATGGCCTGAAAATAGCCGAACTGCTTCGGGCTGGCCAAAAGGCGGCTTTTCAATGTATCCGGGTTTTTCCGATGCGTATGGGCCATTGGGTCCTCTCACCGCTTAAGCCGTCGGTCACGGTCAGGCGGGTGTAGCTGTTGATGGCTGCGTATTCAGCGAAAAACCGGTCCAGAACCGCGGAAAACAAGACAAAATCTCCTTTGGAGGCAAAGTTTGCCGCATTCATTTTGATTTCAATCTCAAAGCCCCGGATCACGCCCCCCCGGATCACCCGGTTGCCCGGCCTGCAGGAAACTTCACTGATGGCCTGAATGCGCTTGAGATTGGCCTGCACCACGCTTTGGTCCTGCATGGCGGCAAACACGTATAAGCGAAGCAGTGTCTGCAGGCTGTCGGCTTCCATGATGGAAAGCAGGTTCACGGACAGATGCGACAGCAGATTCCACAGCAGGTTGCGGTCCAGCGGCGGGTGGGCCATTTTGGTCGGGTAACCGATGTTTTTAAACGTGCACAGCTCCGGAGAAGTACTGGTGGCCCTGCAGATATCTCCGGCCTGGAGCGCGGCCGGCCGGTCCCCGTTGGTGCAAAGCAGGTCAATGGACAATGTCTCCGGCCGGACCCGGTTTTCTTCCGGATAACCCACGCCGATAAACATTTCCGGGGCCCTGGCGTGGATGGAAATGCGCCTGCGGATAAAATAACTCCCCCGGTCTCCGTCGGCTTCCCGGAAATGCTCAAACGGCGCATATTCGCGTTTTTGCACGGTTCCCTGGACAATTCCGGTGACCTTTTCCACGGAAAATACGCTGTAGTGATGCCGGTCCTTGCCTGCGGGGATGATCCGGTATTCGCTGTTCCGGTGATCCAGGGAGATGGGCACGGCGTCATGGGCAAACAGATTGACCGCGGGCACGACAAACAGGGCAAACCGCTCAGCCTTCAAGTCCCTGGGGATTTCGGTATGGCGCTCCAGTTCGAACTCCACTGCAAACCGGTCCCCCGAGCCCCGATCCTGCCAGTTCTCCCAGCCGTACAAATCGAAAAACAGAAACTGCTCCGGGAGGATAAAGTATTCCTGCAGCAGGCGGAAAACCGACAGGGACTGGCCCGGATACGGCACCAGCGCGGTTTGATCCTCTGTTATGGCGTTTTTCAGATGATCCCGGCCTGAAAACGTGACCGGCCGGCCGTCTCTTTCTGGCACAAAGCGGATATTGACCGTATGCCGGTCGAGCAGGGCATAAAGATCCGCAGCTTCCCCGATGGCCCCGGGCAGGTGCAGCCGGAGCTTTTCAGGCTGCCACTGGTCAAGGGTCAGTCCCGAGAGCCGAAAGTGGATCCGCAGTACCGGATTCTGCCCGATTTTTTCCTCCTGGTCCACGGCAGTGATCCGCAGGGGGTGGATCTCTATGTCCCCGCAGGTCCGGAACCGGCAGGGCTGATCTTTTACCGGCACAGAGTCTATTTCGGTTTGCGCGGGGATGGTAAAGCTTTGCATCAGGCCGGCTTTGGGTTCAAAGGCCATCATGACCGCTGCGGGAATCGGCTGGAGGTAATGGGGAAACACCAGCTGCATCAGCCCCTGGATGATTTCCGGGAAATCGTCGTCAAGCTTTTCCCTGAGCATGCCGGTCATAAAGGCTGTGGCCTCAAGCAGCCGCTCCACATCCGGGTCCTGGGACGTGCCGGTGAGCATCGGCGCAAGGGCGGGATGGGCCCGGGCAAATTCAACCGCCAGCTCCCGCAGATGCTGCAGTTCCTCCTGGTAGTATTTCTGGGTCATAAAACCTTTCAGCCTGTTGGTATAAACGCTTTTCAGAGCCCGGCAAGTCAGATCAGATCGATTTTTCCTTCCGGATCCACCACGGTTTCAAAGGAGATGTCCATGTCCGAACCGGGCAGCCGGAGTTTGCCCTCGATCTTGAACTTGAGTTTCAACACCTTGTCATCCCTGGGCAGCACTTCGATTCGGGTCCGGGTCAGCCGGGGCTCGTATTTCTCCAGGACGGTCTCGATGTGGCCGGAGAGCTGCTCATAGGTCATGTCGTCAAAGGAGCGGATCATGTTGGTGAAATCCGGCAGCCCCAGGTCCTCTGCGATCATGGCGCTGCCCTGGCGGGTGTTGAGCAGGGCCTTTAAATGCCCGAGAACGGATGCCAGAATCAGTTCCGCATTCCATACCCCCCTGCGGTCCGGGTCCTGTTCATATGCGCGCAGCCGCTCAAGCAGCCTGAGACCTTCCATGCCGGTCGACCTTTCTTGTTTCCGATTTGAGCGTTTCAGCAAAAAAACGACATCGCAGGGGCGAACACACAGGTTCGCCCCTGCGGAGATCCCCTCATTGATTTTTGATTTCTTCCGGCTTCTGACCTCCGGCTTATGCCTTGGGCGCTTTCCAGTCGTCTTCTGACTCAATGCCGTCGGGCTCATAGGTCCATATGATCTTGCCGTAAGTGAACTGCAAAACTTCCATGTCATGGTAGGGCTTGTTTTCCGCCAGAAATGTCATGGGCTTATAGGCTTGTGTGGATACCAGGATGGCGCCTTCGAGCTTTGTGGTGAAATAGTGCTCTTCCTGGCCCTTGTCGTTGATCCGGTAATACTGGATCTCCACCGTTTTGAACTGCTCGCCGGTGCAGCAGGCCTGGTAGAGTTTCGGGGTGGCCTTGTCAAAATGCTTGGTCACCTTCAGGGGATGGTGGATCCGCTGGCCCGTGGGCATGCCGGTATGCGTATCCTTGGGAATTTCGATCTCGTGATCAATGGCATAGAGCAGAATCATGTCTTCCCGCCCGCCCTGGCTGCAGTCACCGTCGATTTTGCCCTGATTGTTGCCCTCCAGGGTCATGTAACTTGTCATTGCCATAATGCTTTCTCCTTGGTTCTGATAAAAAGGTTATCGGTTTACGGGCAGGCCTTATTCCTTGTCGAGCTTGCCCACCAGCGAAAGCGTAAAGCTGGCGCCCATGTATTTGAAGTGGGGCATCACCTTCATCGAAACAGTATACCAGCCCGGGTCGCCGGCCACGTCTTCGACGCTGATCTGGGCCCGGCGCAGGGGGCGGCGGGAACGAACCCCGGCCGCGGGGCTTTCCTGGTCGGCCACGTACTGGCGGATCCACTTGTTGAGCTCGTCTTCCAGGTCCCCGCGCTGTTTCCATGTACCGATGTTTTCGCGCTGGATAACCTTGATGTAATGCGACAGTCGGTTGATGACAAACATATAGGGAAGCTGCATGCCCAGCTTGTAGTTGGTCTCGGCTTCCTTTCCCTCGGGGCTGTTGCCGAAGGACTTGGCCTTCTGGCAGGAATTGGCCGAGAAAAAAGAAGCATTGTTGCTGCCTTTGCGCATGGTCAGCCCGATAAAGCCCTCTTCTGCCAGTTCGTATTCCCGCCGCTCGGACAACAGCACCTGGGTGGGGATCTTGCTTTGAATCGCGCCCATGGACTCATAGTTGTATACCGGCAGATCATCCACGGACCCGCCGCCCTGGGGGCCGATGACATTGGCGCACCAGCGGTACTTGGCAAAGCTGTCGGTCAGCCGGGAGGCAAAGGCAAAGGCCGTGTTGCCCCAGAGAAAACTGGAACTCCCGCCGGAGACGTCTTCTTTGAAGTTAAAGGATTTGGCCGGTACCGTGTCTTCGCCGTAGGGCAGGCGGAGCAGAAACTTGGGCAGGGTGAGTCCCACGTAGCGGGCATCCTCGGATTCCCTGAAGGCTCTCCACTTGGCGTACTGGGGCCCTTCAAAAAGCGAGGCGACATCCTTGAGATTGGGCAGTTCCTCAAAGGATTCAATGCCGAAAAACGAAGGACCGGCCGCGGCAATAAAGGGGGCGTGTGACATGGCCGAGACACTGGCGATATTCTGCAGCAGCTTCATGTCCTGGGGCCCGGGCCCGAAATCGTAGTTGCCGATAATGGCGCCATAGGGCTCGCCGCCGAACTGCCCGTATTCCTTGGTGTAAACGGTTTGGTAGAGGCCGGACTGGGGAATCTCCGGGGCGTCTTCAAAGTCGTCGAGCAGGTCCTGCTTGCTGGCATTTAAAATCGAGACTTTGATGTTTTCCCGAAAATCCGTGTTGTCCACCAGGTATTTGAGCGAGCGCCAGGCCGATTCCAGTTTCTGGAATTCCTCGTGATGGAGGATCTCGTTGACCTGGGCGGAGAGTTTCTGATCCAGGTCCGCGATCATTTCATCCACGATGGCTTTGCTGATCTTCTCACCCTCGCGCTCAGGCTTGAGCATCTCGTCAATAAAGGCCTGAACCCCGGTCCGGGTAATGGAGTAGGATTCGTCGGAAGGCGAAATCTTTGTTGCCCCGAGGATTTCATCGAGCAGTGAGGCCTCCTGACCCGACGCCTCCTGGTCTTGCTGCTGTTCCTTTTTTTCTTCAGCCATGATGTGCTCCTTATTCTTCTAATCCGAGTTCTTTGAGCAGGCGCTGCCGGGTGCCATCGTCTGCAACGATTTCCTGGAGTTTTTTGCGAAACGCCGGGGTGTTGCCCAGCGGGCCCTTCAACGCGGTCAGCGCTTCGCGCAGCTGCTTGAGCTGGGCCAGTTCCGGGACCTTTTCAACGATTTGATCCGGGTCAAAGTCCTTGATGCTTTCAAATTTCATGTTCACGGCCATTTCCCCGCCTTCTTCGGCATCGCCGCCTTCTTTGGCCAGTTTGTTGGGCACGCCGAAGGTCAGCTCCAGATTCTGGGCCTTTAACACCTCGTTGAAATTGTTTTTGTCCACATTGATGGGTTCGCGGTCCTCGAGCATCCGGTCGTCTTCTTTTGAGGTGAAATCGCCCATCACCATGACCTTCAGCGGCAGCTCCACTTCTTCCTTTGCATCCCCGGTTGCCGACTTGTAGGTGATGTTGACACGTTCCTTGGGGGCCACGGATCCTTCTTTTGCCATAATACTCCCTCCCTTATGTTATGTTGGATAAGCTTGATGGTGCCGTAAAAAGTCCAATATCTGCGTTACGCGCAATTTCTCAGAATTTCACGTACGGATAACTACGCTGCATTCTTCGAAATTGCGCAAGCCTTGATCTTGAACTTTTTACGGCACCATCTGAAATCAGACTTCTAAGTAACTTCGTTCAAGGTTCAAAGTTCAAAGTTCAAGGTTCAAAATAATAAAATCAAAGCTTTTAAGCATGCGGCAAAAAGTTATTTGCAGTGTTCGGTCCTGGGCTTCCTTCCTGCAACAACAGCGGACGCGGTAAAAAGCTTTTTACAGTGCCATCAAGCTTTTGTCATGCTTTGTTTCCTATGTTGACAAGTGCGGTCAAATGCCGGAAATCTTGAATGCCGCTGCCGGATTGATCCGCGCGATCCGGTCAAACACCGCCCCGGCCCGGTCCCGGAGCGCCTCTCTGGCGCAGTCCCTGAACCCGGCATAAACCAGCTCAAGCCCCTGCAGGGCAAGTCCGGGCTCCCAGGACTCTATACCGTGGGCGTCAATCTCGGCCTCCAGGGCTTCGAGCTGGGGCAGTGCCAGTTCCGCCCTGCCGGCATTGATCAGCACCCGGCACAGGCTGATGCGGAACAAGAGGGCATCCCGGCCCGAACTGCAGGATTCCAGGTGCTCCTGGAGCAGCTCCACGGCCGCGATCACTTTTTTGTTTTTCACCAGTTGTCCGGCTTCGTCCTCTACTTCCGCGTGCCGGCTGCCGGTTTCCGGCCCGGACTGTCCTGTGGAGCCGGAAAACACCGCCTGTTGGGCGGCATCCGCGCCGGTAATCGAATTGAGCCATTGCCGGGTCTGGCTGTCGCAAAACGGGGTGCCGTCTGAAAAGGCCAGGTTTTCCAGGCCGGGCAGCCTTTTGACAAACATGGCCGTCTCCCGGCAGATCATGTCCCGGGCCGGTTCATATTTTTCGCCAAGGGCTTCCAGGCCCCGGGCGGCCAAACGGTTTAAATCCAGCCAGAACAGACGCTCCCGGAGGCCGGATTCGGCGGCGGCCACAGCGTTTTGACAGTCCCCGGCCGCAAGCTGATCTTCCAGTGCGCTTTTGACCGCCGGGTCCGGCGGCGGCAGGGGGGTCTTGTTGTCCTCCTGGACAATGGGCAGCGCGTCAACGGTCAGCCAGGCGTAAATCCGGTTTAACCGGTAAGCCATGGGGTCGGCGTCATTGATTTTGATATAATACCGGGCCAGCCGGCCCAGCGTGTCCAGGGATGCGTTCAGGGCCTTTTTTGCGTCCCTGTCGGATTCCGGAGCCTGGGTCATTGTCGGGGCAGCCGGCGGTGCGGGCGCTGGTTCTGCAGGCTTCGGAGCCTTTTGTCGGGCTTGTTTTTCTTCAGGCGGCCCCCCGGCATCCCGGGCCTTTTCTTTTGCCGCTTCCTGATCGGTGTCGCCCCCATTGGCTTCGGCCCCGGCGGTTTGGGGTTGCGCTTCGGCTTCGGCTTCGGCCTCGATTTCGCGTTCGGGTTCAGGTTCAGGTTCAGGTTCAGGCTCGGGCTGCCGGGCCTCTACCGGAATTTTATCCACATGCTGAATTAACGGGCGCAGCATCGGGGCGTCGTCTGATTTTTCAGCAAGCAGGCCGTCGAGATCCGACAGGGTCTGTTTGATATCCTCAACAGCCTGGGCGGGCTGGGCCGGGGACTCATAATTTTTGATAAATTTTTCCGCGCGGTCATACCACCATTTCAGGGCGTTGATGCGGCCTTTTTTGCGCTTTTTGGGCGGAAACAGGGTATCCCAGTAATTTTCCACGAGGTCTTTTAGCACCTGAGTGCCTTGCTGCAACCCTTCGAACTGCCGGGTTTTGATCAGGGCCTCGGCCATGTAAGCGGCTACAAGAAGGTTCTTGGATTTTTCAGCCAGAAGCACGGAGCCCAGCTCAAGCACCCGGTCCCAGTCCACCTGTCCGGCCTGGGATGAGACAACAGAGAGTTTGTCGATTTCATTCTGAAGTTCTTCAAACTCCGGCAGATAGGTGGTGTCCTCGCCTGTCGGGGCGTCTTGACGGATCGGGGTTTTTCCCAGGGATACGATGTCCATGTCTGCTCTCTGCGACTGGTTTGTCAAAAAAAACACTTTTTTATGTTATCGGATGTTCCGCCTGAAAGTTTAATGATGCGTTTTGCCCATAGAAGCCTTTAAAAAATCCGCCGCCCCCAGGGGGCGGTAATACAGATACAGGGCCGTTCGCCCGCCCGTGTTTCGAATAAACGCACTGCCCGGGCCCAGGTCCACGGCTTCCCGGATTGCGGTCATCCAGGAAAAAAGGACGTCTTTTTCACCACAGCCCGGCAGGCTGCCGGCTTCATCCGGAGAAAAGCAAAGCATTTTCTCCCGGATAAACCGGTTTTTCCCGGCCGCCAGGCTCTGCCGGACGGCTTTTCGGATGGCCGTCATGCCTGCCGGTTCGGCAAACACGGGCCGTATGTCAAAGTCCGGCTGCGGGATCGCGCCCAATGCGTTTTGAAAGTCACCAAAAGCATCAAAACCCTGTTCCAGAAAATCCGCCATGGCCTGCCACGGGGCCATGCAGGAAACGGGCAGCATCTGCCAGGCCTTCCGGGACCTTTTGGGCAGCACGCCTTTCATTGCGCACAAAACCGGAGCCGGCCGGCCTTCTGCATCGGCGCCGGGGGCAATGATCCCGCAGGCCAGGTGCGCGGCATTTGAGGGCATGACCCAAAAACAGGCGCTTGTCCCTGAATTTTTTTGAAATCCGGACCCCCCGGCACTTTGCCACCATTTGTCCAGCCATTGAACAAACGCGTAAACCATGGGCTCATCAGCATTGATCCGGATATAATCCTTAAATGACGGATGCTTGCCCCAGAATGAACGTGTCCATTGCATTGGCGGCGCTATCTTTCCGCAATAATGGTTTCAGGCACATTCCGGGGCACGTCTGTCAGCAGGCCAATCACCGGACCGGCGCCCTGGATTTCGTAAGCCACCCGGATACTTGAAATGCTCCAGTTCTTCAGCAATCGGGATTGTTCGGGGAAATCTTCCGGGGAGAAATTTTTTACCCCGTCCCGGAAATCCCGCAGAAACCGGGCAAAGCCCATTTCGCCCGGATAACGGTATTTCAGCTTTGTATCCGGCATCAAAATGGTCAGTTCCACATCGCCGCACTGGTTCATCTGCCATTTAAACGGCCGGGTTTCACGGAAATTGAAATTTTTCAGCTGCGTCTGGCCGTCTGCGCAGGACAGGTTGAGCAAAACCGCATACGGGCTTTTCTTCGCCCCTTCATTGACCCGGACCGGCAGGGTGCTGATCTCTACATTGTATTCAGGTTCGACTTCCACCGTTCCATCGGCTCCCTGGTCCAAAAACAGGAAAAAATCGTTTTTAAAGGCCATGGACCGGTTCAGGGCACTGGCGGCGTAAAATCCGTCCTTTCCCCGCTCCACAAAGGGTTTGGCCGGCCCGTCGAGAAATTTCCAGACCGCGCCGTCCGGCCGCTTGAAAATGGTGTAGGGAACCCGGCCCGGATCCATGCCCCGGGTATTGGACAAGACCATGGATTCCCATTTTTTCTGCACCACGCCCTGGGCCTGCCGGATGGCGAAATCGGCCATGTACTCCAGGGGCCCTTCAAGCAGTACCCCGGCAACCGACGGATCCTTGCCTTCCTCCAGCCGTGAGAGCAGGGCGGAGAATTCATCCTGGGCGGCGTGAAATTCGGATTTCTGTCCCGGGGCCCCGCTTCCGGGGGAGAAGAAATCACCGGCCATCTCAAAAGCGGTTTGTCTCCGGTTTGCGGCCGGCTGCAACTTTTCCAGGGCTTGGAGGTAGTTGTGCCACTGCTCGGCGGCAGCCAGTTGTTTTTCCCTTTTGCGGGCCGCCTCCGGAGATGTCACTGAAAGGGTTTTGCCTGCGGCCGCTGACCCCTTGTCCCGTATCCGATCCACCAGTGAGGCCTTCTCCTGACGGGATTCGATGCGGGTATTTCGCACTTTTTCGATTTCCAAAACAGCGGCTGCCCAGGCCGGCGGATCATCTATGACCTCGAGCTGTCGGGCCATTTCCGATAACAGGCGAAAATAGGCATTGTCCGGGGTGCTCATGGATTGTGCCAGTTTCCGGCGCTGCACCCCGGATACGGGAAAGTCCGGGCCCCCTGAAAAGCTGAGCGCAAAATTGGCCCATGCCTGCAGATAGTCGTTTTCATAACGCCGCCAAAAGACTTTTTCGGCTGTTTCAAACCCGTCGTCCGGCTCCAGAACCTGTTTGATCTGGTCGATGAATTCATGAATCCGCTCTTTTCCCTCCCGGGTGTAGGCCGCGGGCACAAAAGCGGCAATGGCGTCAAGGCTGTGGTTTTCCGGCGAACCTGTCAGTTCTCCCCAGTAATGCTCCAGGGAAACAGGGGCCACATGCGGCATCTTTTTTGCGGTAAGCCAGTTCAGATCCCCTTCTCCGCCGCTTTGTCCAGTGGCCCTTGTTTTGAGCAGGTCGGAAAGAAGCCCCTGCAATGTTTTGACCTTCCGGGCCATGGCCTGCCGGTTATCTGCAAGCTCCAGATACTTGTAATAATTTCGCCCGAACTCCAGGGCGATGTCGTTTAGGACGGTTTCATCCATGACCAGCCAGATCTCCGAGGATACGGCCGTGAGCGCGGATTCGGAGTCGGATCTGCGGCCTTTCAGGTAATCCTGAAGCACCCGTATGCGGCCCACCATGTGGGCGGCATAGTCGGCCACAACCGAATCCCGGGTGCTGGTGTCAAATTGACTGATGTTTTTTTCAAGCTGATTGTCCATGGGTTTCAGGAAATGATCCCGGAAACTTTGGACATAGCGGTCCACAAACCGGTTTTCCACTTCCAGGCTCTGAGTGAGGCCAAAACGGGGAATGCGCCAGTTGCGGTTAAATTCGCGAATCTCGCCGAGCTGCCGGCCGTAGGCGTCTAACATCAGCACGTCGGTTGCCGCTTTGCCGGTAAAATCCGGAGGCGCCTGGGCGTGCCGGGCGATTTCTTTTACGGCTTGGGTATTCTGGATGTAAGACAGGCTGATCATGCCCAGAAGACACAAACACAAAAGCACCCAGGCTGTCAGGCCAAACCGCCTGGTGAGCCGCCGCCATTTGAGGTACTCCAGTATCGGCCGGAAAAGGTGGCGGTCTGCGGGCAAAATGCGCTTGAAAAAGTCCCTGAGAAAGATGCCGTTGCGGCCCTGGACCGGTTCCGGGCAGGCAATGTTGAATTGCTGGACAAACTCCGAGCAGGGCGCGCCCGTCTGCGTGCCGCTTGAATAGTAAATCCCCATGAGCATGGGGGTTTCCTGGTAGGGGTTTTCCTGAAATGCGCCTTCGGCAAAGCTTTTTAAGCCCGCGTGGAGCTTTTCAAATTCATCCGGGAACATGAGCACGCCGGGATCAGGCCGGCTGGTGTGCTGGATGATCAGCAGGCGAAGGTCTTTTAAGCGGTTGCATACATGGCGATGGGCCGAATCCAGAAAGTCCTCCCAGTACCGGCCGGACTCCGGGCTGCTATAGCCCATGGCCTGGTTAAGGCGGTCTTCAGGCAGAAGCCGGCTGAAAGGGTTGAAGCCGTGGACCCGGTCGGTTTTGGTTACCATGAGATAAACCGGGAATTTGGCCCCGCAGACGCGCATGAGCTGATCAATTCGTTTGCGCAGGTTCAGACCGTTTTCCCGCAGGGCGTCCGCATCCTGGGTCAAAAGCTGATCTGCTCCCACAGTGAGAATCAGCCCGTTTAACGGCTCTTTTTTCCGGTACCTGGCAAGCAGACCCAGAAAACGTTCCCATTCTTCCCGGTCCGGATCCTGGTCGATGGGAATGGCGTAGCGCCCGGCCGTGTCCAGGACAATGGCTTCATCAAAAAACCACCAGTCAAAATTGCGGGTGCCCCCGATTCCCGTGTTGACTTCAGCCACCGGGGAATTGGCCTTGGCGTTTTTGATGGCTGTTGTCTTGCCGGTGCCCGACTCGCCGATCACCATGTACCAGGGCAGCACATAAAGCGGGTTGCCGGCTTTTTTCAGGTTGGACTGGCGCAGCAGATCCAGGGATTTTTTCCATTTTTCCTGCAGTTCCTGGAGCTGGCGGCGTTCATGCCTGGGCGCCTGGCCGATGGCCTGGTCGTCCTGGGCAATGATTTGCTTGACAAACTTGCGTTCCCTGCGCTGCAGAAGGTATCGTTTGAGAAACAAAAACCCCAGCACAAGGCCCAGAACGCCCGCTGCCATGGCTGCGCCCACCCACCAGGGCCATTGTTTGGCAATGACCAGAAACGCAATGCCTGCAGCCAGGGCAAGCAGCAGAAAGGCATATAAAAAGAATTTGAAAATTTTACGAATCATGATCCTGGATCCGATGTTTGCAGTTAAAACAGGTTTTCCACAAGGCGGCCGAGGCTTTCATAATAAAAAATATAGGCACCGGCCACGGCAACCGGCGGCAGTGCGAAAAACAACACCGCCGGCCAGAAGCCCGACCTGTAGAAAAAAGCTTTGCCGGCTGCCGCCCTTTCCTGGTAGGCCTCCGGAAACAGCGATTCAGGCAGGTTTAATTCCTGGTCTTCGGAAAAATATTTGAGCAGATTCTCCACCTTGATTTCGGAGAGCTGCATCTGATCATCATCTGTGTAATACCGGCCCTTGTAGCCCAGCGCCAGGCAATAGGTGAACACCTCACGGATTTCCCGTTCGTTTTCCTTGAGTTTTTCAAGCCGGTTGAAAAATTCACGGCCGGCCATGGTGGTCTGGAAAAACTTGAGCTGCAGCTGGTTTTGCTGCCATCGCCCCTTTTCCGGCCAGTCCGAGCACATGATCTGTTCATCCACCCAGGCGCAGACCGGAAAACAAGCTTTTTTCCAGTCAGAGCTCGAGATTCTGGCCTGCTGGGCATAACGGCCCGAGCGCTTCAAAAGCGCGTCATAGTCGGCCTGCACGGTCTCGAAATCCGGCCTGGCCCCGCTGCCGCAGTCCACCCGGTACAGGGTATAGGCAATGATTTCCATAAAGCAGTCAATCAGCCGTACCCGCGACGGGTGCGGATTTTCAGCCGGTGCCGGGCAATGGACGGATTCATTCATAGGCTGTCATCCCGTAAATTTTTATTGATTGGGGAATCGGACAAACGCTGCCGGTCAGGTCAGGACTGCTTTTGCAGGACAACGATTTCCGCGTACAAATCATCCGGAGGATTTTCCCAGTAAATCTGAATGTTTTGGCTGCGTTCAATGTAACGCCAGAGCGCATCTGAGCGATCAATCCGGAAATATTGGGAATCCGGCCGCCTGGGCAGGCCCGGCGGCGGAATTTTGGTCTGTTCCAGGGCAATACCCGGCAGTGCCCTTGAAATCAGTGTCGGCATATGATCCACGGAGCAGATTTTGACAATATTGGTAAGTGCTTTTTTCAGGGCCGATTCCTGTGTTTTGCTGCGGATCACCAGGTAAAATTCGTTTCTCCGGTCAAGGGCTTCGGGCGGAATTTCACCTCTGAAGCCGATATCGTCTCTTTCCAGCCGGATAATGTGTTCCGGACCGATGATGATGTCGTTTAACAGCTCAGTGATCAGGGTGGTGGCGTCGGAAAAACAGCGGGTTAAATCGCTGTGGTCGTATGCGGGCATCAACTTGACGTCATTGGCGGTTTCACCCAGGGCATCGATCCGGTCTGAAAAGGAGCTTAGCTCTCCGACGATCTGCCGGAAAAGGGCGTATACCTGCCAGGGATGTACATTTGGTGCCTCAAGCAGGTGAAACAGGGAAGGTGCATACCGGTTCAAAGACCGCAGGGCCAGCAGATAGACCATGTATTCGGTGTCAAAGCTTGAGGTCTGAATCTCCTTGGGGCTTTTGTATTCCTGGAGCTGGCGGCAGCGGGAGGCGATCTGATCCCGGACCGATTTGATCATTTTAAAAAGGCTGTCTGATCCGGTCACTGAAAGACACGGCGGCACAAACTGTCCGGACACCAGAATGTCTTCGCCTTCCCGCCAGAGCTGGGCAATGGGAATGAGCATATAATCGTTTAAGTCCGTGATTTCATTTTCCCAGAAAATCCGCAGCAGAAACTGAAGTGTTGGAACGCTTGCCCGGGGTCCGGCCGTGTAGAGGTCGCCAACCTCCCCGGCCTCCCTGAAAGTCACCAGCCGGGCCGCAGCACTGCCGATATCATCGGTGTTGTCCAAAACCGCTGCGTTGGCTGTGTTGGGGTCGAGTTTTCGCAGACCCAGATATACCGTAAAAGGCTTGTCCGCCTCCACCCAGGCATGGTCAAAAGACCTGGACTGAAGCAGGCTGTTGCCGGGAAATTCCGCCCAGGTGCCGTCCGGAAAAATCAGATCCGCCCGGTTGATTTCGATGGTCTGGTTTTTGAGTGCATCCTTGTTGATCCGGTTTTCGATAACGCCCCAGAAATGCGGGGTGAGTTTTTCTTTCAGGGGAAGCAGCAAAGACTGCTGGTATTGATCGAACTGCTGAAAATGATGGGGCTGTAAAAACAGGCCCTGATGCCAGTATAACGGACTTTTTGACTTCATGAAGCGTCCCTGCTTGTATGCATCTGGTTGGCGTCAAGTTCAATGTTGATATGCAGATCTGCGGGTTCAACATTGATCTTTTTTCTGATCAGCCCTTCTTTGGTTCGTTTGACGGGGATGCGCAGAACCGCACTGCAAAATTCCGGCCGGCTGTTGAAATAACCGGCCACCAGCCCGATCCAGCGGGCGTCTTTGACCCGGTCAAGGGTCAGGGTTTTCTTTGTGCCCGGGGAAACCACAAACCGCTGGAACTCTTCTAGGTTTTTCAATGAAACGGTTTTTCGCTCGTCCGGGTCATAGAGGTTTAACAGGCGTTTGATGCCGTCGGGGCTTTGAATGTAATTTTTGAAATCAGAAGCTTCGCTTAGCTGGTAGACCATCAGGATCATGGTGTGGGGGGAATTGTTGTATTCGTTGAGGTCCGGGGAGGCTTGGTAAGTGATTTGAACCGCGCCGGCTTTGAAATCCCAGTTGACCTCCGGGGCCGGCGGGTCGGTCTTTTTGGCCCCGCATGCAACACAAAGCATCAGCAGGCCCGCCAGAAGAATGCAGCAGCGCCGGAAACCGGGGGGTAAATACTTATGAAAACAATAACTGTCCATCAAAGCCCATTTCGTACGATTGTGTAACCTGAATTTCAGGTTATTTCAGTGTCCGCACATGCATTATAACAAAGCCTTGGTATCATTTTGCTGCCGCTGGGCTCACATCCTGCAGCAAGCACCGGATATTTTATCCGGCACCGGAAACAGCTTCGCAAAAATTCCATAGTACCTTTTGTTTGTAAAGAACAAATTTGATGGCACCGTAAAAAGTCCAATATCTGCGTTACGCGCAATTTCTCAGAATTTCACGTACGGATAAGTACGCTGCATTCTTCGAAATTGCGCAAGCCTTGATCTTGAACTTTTTACGGAACCATCTGAAATCAGACTTTTTACGAAGCCTTCAAATTTGTTATACATCCGCAAAAACGGGTGTATAAAGTGGTATCGGCAGGATGAACAAAATATTTAGTAAAATTTTTCATCCCTCCTGGTCCTGCTCCGGCTTGTATCGCAGCAAAAGCAGCGTTAGATCGTCGGACTGGGTGGCACCTGCGGCAAACCGGGTTACGGCATCAT
Organism: Desulfobacteraceae bacterium; assembly: GCA_021737045.1. Taxonomy (GTDB): domain Bacteria; phylum Desulfobacterota; class Desulfobacteria; order Desulfobacterales; family Desulfosalsimonadaceae; genus Desulfosalsimonas. The sequence goes on from JAIPES010000024.1 coordinate 30,836, forward strand.
GGATGGAATCCACGCCCTGGCTTGCAGACAGCGCATTGATACCCCGGGCGGCCTCTGTTAACCGTTGTTCTGAAAACAGTTCCTGTGCGGGGTTAAAGGCCTCGGTGATTCCGTCGGTGTAAATCAAAAGGGTATCGCCGGGATGCAGGGTCATGGTTTTTGAATGGTAATCAATTCCGGGCATTGCCCCCATGACCAGGTCCCCTGTAGAGGCGACAAACTCCGGCTGCTGGTCCCGGCGAATGATCAGCGGCGGGTTGTGGCCGGCGTTGACATAACGGATTTCGCCGCTGGCAATGTTCATTACCCCGCAAAACAGGGTCACAAACATGTTGGAGGTATTGTCCTCAGCCAACTGGCTGTTGACCCGCTCAACGATCTTTGTCAGATCAGCGCCGGCAGCAGCATTGGCTTTAAACAGGGTCATGGTGATGATCATAAAAAGCGATGCCGGCACGCCCTTGTCCGAGACATCGCCCACCATGAAAAACAGCTCATTTTTGTTTTCATCCAGCAGGTAATAATCATAGAGGTCTCCGCCCACTTCCTTGGCCGGCAGCAGTTTTGCGCACAAATCGATCTTGTCCAGATCCGGAAAAGCCGGGTAAATCCGGGGCACGATGCTCATCTGGATTTCCCGGGCTCCGCGCAGTTCCCCTTCGATCATGTTTTTTTCAGACCGGGTTTTGATCTCAGAAATGAGATTGGTGACAATAAAGAAAAAAATACCCAGCCCCAGGGCGTTGGCCGCGATCATGGGGATGGTGATGGCCCGGACAATGGCAACGGCCTCATCATAGGGGCGGCTCAGCAAAAGCACCATCGCCATGTGCAAAATTTCCATACCCGCGGCAAAGCCCGCCGCGGTATAGACAGAAGGGATCTTTTTTTTGCTCAGCAGAAACACGACTCCGCCCAGAAAACCCGCGATAATGGTTGCCGCAGTACAGGGAACCGCCGTGAAGCCTCCCATGAAAAACCGGTGAAACCCGCCGATAAGCCCGGCTGCAACACCAACCACCGGCCCGGCCAGAAGACCGGCAATGGCCGGGCCAAGATCGCGAATATTGGCGATGCCGCCTAGAATCTCCATGCCGCCGATGGTCCCGTAGATGGAAAACAGCCCGCATACCAGGATCAGGATAAGCCGGTTCTGCCGGGTAAAACGCTGTTCTAAAATTTCATTGAAAAACCGGGTCCGGGTCAGAATGTAGGCAAAGACCATAATGACACAGACGTTCGGGAGAAGGGTGGTGATCAGATCAATCATACGCATATGCCTTTTTGCCGCAGAAGATTAATGTTTGGCCGAAAGCTTGATGGCACCGTAAAAAGTCCAATATCTGCGTTACGCGCAATTTCTCAGAATTTCACGTACGGCTAAGTACGCTGCATTCTTCGAAATTGCGCAAGCCTTGATCTTGAACTTTTTACGGCACCATCTGAAATCAGACTTTTTACGAAGCCTTCAA